>NZ_BAABLK010000034.1:0-324436 GCF_039544305.1 Paeniglutamicibacter antarcticus | reverse complement strand
GTGACAGCACCCCCCGGATCATGAAAGAACAGGGGGAGTGAATCATGCCGAGACCGACAGGCCAGCAACCCCAATTCTTCCTCAATGAGTCCGTTTAAGGGGCTAGTTAAAAGGTAACGGGGGGGGCTTCTTGTTGCCCGCAGACACCAGCTTGTGGCAAGACCGGAGCATAGCGACGATGGCGATGCCTGGGGCGCCGTGTAGTCCGTGCTGCCAGCTGCTGGCGCATGGCATTGCTCCGAAGCCTGCCTGAACGGGCCTTGGGCGCGGTGTCCCTCCGCAAGAACCGCAGGTCGCCGGACGGGCAACTTCACGGCCGCTCGGAGAGGCGCAAACCGCCACATCCTGGTCCTTTGAGCGATGGTTCGGGTTTCGAGGTGGGGCGACATTTGGGAAGACCCAGGGCGCTCCTCCGTCAGAGCCCGCGCCTCAAGTAGGCGGTGGTGGTACCTAGAAGAGTTCGATCCCCACTTGAAAAGACTCGAGTTGCCCGAATCCAGAGCCAGGCAATTCGGTCGCCGGACGGTGTTGTCCGCCGGCGCCATCTCGCTGGCGGCGGTCTTGGCCGGATGCGGTTTCTCTGTGCGCGGGGCAAGTGATCCAACCGGATCCACTGATGGGCAATTCGTTGACAGTGCGGAGTTTTCCACGCTTGATAAGCAGGGGATCGCCAGGGCGTTGAATTCAAAATCCTTGAGGCTCGACTTTCGCAAGGGTTTCATTGCCAAATCCGATGTCGGGCTGCAGGATTCAGATTATGCATCAGATGTCATGGCGGACAAACGCAGGGGAGAGAAGTTCCGCCTGACCGTCAAGGGCACCGCGGGCACCCTTGAAGCGGAAACCGACCATGTTCGATTCCTCACCTCGGATTCCATCCCGACGTTGGAAATGGTCACCTACTTCCTCACCACCTAAAGCTTGGACGAGTATGTGCAGCTACTTCGTGCTGCTGTGCAGGACTACGGTCTCTCGTCGGAACCCGTGGAGCGCTGGATCGAAACGACACGCAACAACCCGGGACGACAGTTCGACTACTCACTCAATGTTGGCAGTAAATTGGGATTCGATGTGGGCTACGAACTCAGCTACGACGGCAGCAAGAACGTGCAGGTCATCATTGTTTCCGTTTCGACGCTCGATCACGTAGTTGGATAAAGAATTCCCCGGTTCCCGAAGGCCTTCGGGAACCGCCCGGAAATCTAAGGCCGTGCCGCGCAGAAGAGCAAGGGTTCTCGTTGGCGGACGGTGTTTCCCGCGGGGGATGAACCGGTGATGTCCCGATTGTTTGGCACGCTATAGGCATGGCCGCCATTCAACCTGATGTCGACTTGTGCGCATCCACTGATGACCCCACACTGCCTCTTGCCCAAGTAGTGGTATCCGCAGACACCATTGGAGAGATAGTAGTCCGAGACGGTCTCCACCTCGTGCAGGGCAGGACGGGGCCGGATCCCGGCGGAGAAAAGATGTTCTCCTTCCGCACTGACCTTGGCTGTTGTCCTCCGCCATCGAGGATCAAGGAGCAGCAGGATTGCACACAAAAGATCCATCAAGGGCAACGAGATCACTCCATTCGCTGCTGGAGGATTCACCCGACGGTAGAAAGCGGTCCCAGCAGAAAGAAGCCGAGGACCAGGGCCCCGGCGCAAGCAGTCACGGTGTGGTGGCACAGTCGATCCGATCGAACTATGCCCCGGAAGAGGAACGCCAAATAGACCCATAACTGGTAGCACTTTGATCGGCGCAACCGGATGAAGTGCGCCATCCGCGAACCAACTCGAACGTCGCTCATTGCCAGGTATATGGTGGCCAGACCTGGTGGCTGTTGTTCCAATGGCCGAGGCGCCGACGGGGTGGACGAATCGCGACTGTGTGGAAGCCACCAGGTTATTCGACAACATCCCTGCAGGAAAGGGAAGAACGTGACCCAAGCAGAAACGACCGTTGGGGCGGTTCCGCAAAGGGGCACTGCCGTCGTGGTGGGTGCGTTGCTGGCAGGTTTGGCGTTGTCCATATCACTGGCCCGGTCGGGACTGGCCGTGACCGTTATTGAACGGGCCATGGAAAAACGAAACGGCGGTACCGGGCTTCGGCTTTGGGGAGGAATGGGTGAGAGCGTCCAGAGGCGGGACGGTTCGGGACCCAGGGTTCCCACCATCGCCTCGATCGCCTCGGCCGGTGTCCCGGGCCCCGAAGGCTGGGCTACGGTCCTCCGTCGCCTTTCCGCTGCTGCTGCCGATGAACCGGGCATATCGATTCACTACGAGATAGAGGTCGCCCAAATCGGGCAGGATGCCGACTCGGCGTGGGCCACGGACACCACTGGCACGGTCCATGCGGCGGACATCCTCTTAGGTGCGGACGGACACCGCAGCCTAGTGCGTCGAAGCGTGGACCCGGAACACCCCGATGCCACGTATGCGGGGTATGCGATCTGGACCGGCAAGGCGCCCTACGATGCGGCGCCCGGGTGGCAGGAAGGCTACAACTACATGAACATGATCACCCTGCCCAACGGGGATGGGGCAATGATCGTGGGAGAAACACAGACCAACGACGAGCCTCGACGGTACTTCTGGCAGTGGTACGACCCCACCAGTGATGATTATTTGCGCGAAGCCGGTGCCGTGGTCGGCAAAGTCTCCCGGTATTCACTGGTCAACGAGAATATTGCAGGGTCGAAATATGATGACATCCGACGCCGTGCGGCGCACTGGCCGGCACCGTGGGATGACATCGTCCGCCACAGCGTTGAACGGCATAACGTCATCGCCACACCGATCGCCGAGTACGTCCCTCGGCGCCTGGCCCGCGGCAGGATAGCGATCATCGGAGATGCTGCACATGTGCCCTCGCCCATGACCGGCGCCGGCTTCGATACCGGGCTGGGGGACGCAGAGACGTTGGGTGAGCTCACCAGCCACGGCGTCATCGGCGAGCAGGGCAGGAAAGTTCTCAGGGCCTATGAGAAACAGCGGCTAAGGACAGCGCAAAGGATGGTCAGATCCGGGCAGGGCTTTGGCCAGAACCTGCTTGAGGGTACCAACAACTGACGCGGGATTCACTTGGCGTGCTTGCCCATTTTGAACATCGTTCATGGAAGACCGGCATTCAATGCAGGCGGTTTTCCAGGGCAATACCCGACACCGCCTCAAAAAAACGGTTTCATAAGACATGATGCGCGACGTGGCTGAGATACCGCTCCAATGGAACGCGACACTCGACGAATGCTTGGTGGCGAGCTCAATGCCCACGAGCGAGCTTTGCCGGACCTCTTGTGCTCGGGGAACTGGCGGGGAACCAGCGAAGCACGCCAGCAGGCGGCTCATGCCCGCTGGGACGGGTGGCAGTTTGATGAGTGTGAGTGCTTTCTTGTCGATGTGCCCGAAGACCTGAACCTTGCCCGGGTTCCGTCACGTTCGGGCGGGCCGTTCGCGACCTTGGATGTCGTCGATGGCGACACATTGCTTGGGCATCTGAACCTCTGGCAAGCCAACGGAGTCATTCACTCGGTGGACTATATGCCGTTCGATGCTTCCGATGAGAGGCTCCCGGTCTTGGAGCAGATCGTTGGCGGACCGTTTGGATGGCGGTCACGCCAACAAGGAGGAGCGCTTCGATGGGGACCCTTTCGGGCGAACAGCTTTCCAAGGTGGGGGACCTTAGGCCTGTGTCCAAATCCGCACCGACATGGTTTTTTGGAGGCAACCACGCGAGGCTGATGGCTGCGCGGGCGACGTCGGCCCTGCCGCCAAGGATCCGGCTCCGAAAGTGCATTCGGGAAGGCTCATGGACCTTCACATGTCATTGACCTGTTACCCGTTGCGCTCGCGGTGCTTGCAGCCCGGCCAGCAGCAGGGCCGGCGCTTGCCCTCCTCGAGCTCCTCCTGGGTCCGGCGAATCCGGCGCTCTCGGGTCGTGTCCTGTTTGGCGTCCTGGACCCAACAAATGAATTCGTTGCGAGCCAACGGAGAAATGTCGTTCCAGGCAGCAAGCACCAAGTCGTTGGCAAGGAGAGCCGTGCGCAGGTCCTCTGGCAACTTGTGGACTACTCCACCGGGCACTTGTTCACTACTCATACGACTACGATAACGCCCAAGTGCCGCAACCGTCGGGGCTTTGGCCATCCAACTTCAGCTCACCCGTTGATCCACTGCATCACCATCGGGATCATCACCAGAGCACGCTGCCCAGTGGGACCGGTACGTTCCAGGGCCTTCACAAGCTACAAGCCCTGGTCACCGGGCTCCGAGCGAACATGGACTGCGATTCCACTGATTTCTGTTGCTGGCACAGCTCGGCGAGAACCAGTGAGAGCGCATCCTCGCTATCGTCGGGACATGGAGTTCACTATCCCGCCAAGGCTGGCCTCAGGGCATTTGCTGCGCATCATCGCTCCTGCGCAAAGCCGGGCCGTGGTCAACGAAAACAACCATGGTGCGCTCGTTGAGCAAAGACTCTCCGAGACGGGCCTGAGGGTTTCATACGGTAACCACGTCGATGAACGGGATCAATTCGAATCTTCATCAATCGCCTTTCGCGTGGCAGACCTCCACGACGATCTGCTTCATCGTCCCCGGAGGCCGTACTTGTCATGTGCGTCCCCGGGCTGACACCCTGATGGAAATGAAACAGTACCTGATCGTCTTTCTGGCTGCGCTGGTTGTTCTTGGTGTCAATATCGGTCTGGGTACGAACCCTGACGTTCCGATGCTGCTTCGCTGGATTGTGGCCCTCGGCGTCGGACTTCTCGTCACTTTCGTGCTGAGCAAGTGGTCACAGCGCTACCAAAAGAGAAGCAACCGCGATGCATTGGAGCCTCGGTAGCCCGTTTACGTCAATGGCGGACCCATTTTGCGACTACGGCGTTCCTCCAGCTCCGGGCACGCCATGGATACGTGTCTTCCACGAACCAGCGGCAAGTTTCTCAGGCAAGGGTCCTTTCAGGCACTGCACAGCTGCGTGGTTGGCTGCTAAGGCTTCAAAGGTGTTGGTACCAGCCAGGCGACTGTTGGATTCGAGCCTTGGCACCGAATACGGCCGAGCGAAATTCGTCTGTGGATTGGACGCTAGCGGTGTACTCGCGGCCGTCCCTCATGCCGATGTCGACTTGCGCCCCTCCACTGATGAACCCGCGGTGGCCTTTGCCTAGGTAGCGGTATCCGTAGCCCCCACTGGGAAAATGGGAGTCCGTGACAGTCCCAACCGCTTCCAGGGGCAACCGTGCTCGTATGCCTGCGGAGGATAGCAGAATGTCATTCTCGCCAACTTTGGCTGTCGTCCTGAGCCACCGCGGCCCAAGAATGACAAGGAGCGCCCCAAAGGCTGCCAACACGGAGATCAAAATGGCTTCTTGCCACGTCGTTGTCGTTGGTGGTTCCGACGGCAGGAGTTGCCCCAGAAACAGGGATCCGATGGTCAGGATACCTGCACCACGCATGAGGATCCGGGCAGTGAAGTCGGCGTCGACCCTTGAAACGTGGTTCCACTGCGGTGACGAGGAGTTTTGCTGGTCGATGCAGCGATGTCCCAGGTGAATCCCTCGGCCTGCTTCAATGCTGTTTCTCGCGGTGCCCGGCGGGCGCGCCCGGTGTCATCGCGTTAGCTCCGTTCATCTCTTGTTCTCACCGTATTACGAAAGCCGGGGCAACCGGTACGTGGGCAGGGGCTGGAACGGTGTTTTTTGGGATGTGCCGAGGTGGCACTAAGAGCAAGCTACCGGCTGTACGCGCGGATACCGAACGAGAGGATTAAAAACTGAAAACAGAAACCCCCTGCGCGACGGGAATAGGCCTATGCATTTCAAAGTTGAGTTAGGTAGACTCAAGTTTGAGTAGTCTCCCTACTTTGAAAGGACGAGCGTGGATACTAAGTTCACTACCAAAAGCCAAGAGGCGCTTTCCGCTTCGGGAATGAACGCTTCAACCGCAGGCAACCCGCAAGTGGAACCCGCGCACTTGCTCAAGGCGCTGGTCGATCAGCGTGAATCCGTCGCGGTTGCTCTGTTGAAGGCAGCCGGAATTGATCCCGAGCAAGTGTCGGCCCAAGCCAGTGCCGCTATCAAGGCCCTGCCGGCCTCCTCGGGGGACAGCGTGGCCCAGGCCCAGTATTCCCGCGGCATCCTGCAAGTTATTAGTTCCGCACAGCAGGCAGCCGGCTCGATGGGCGATAGCTACGTTTCCACCGAGCACCTGTTGCTCGGGCTCAGTGAAGACACCGGTGCCGCCGGCAAGGCGCTCCGCGACTCCGGTGCGACGAGGAAGGCGCTGGACAGCGCGCTTCCCGGAATCCGTGGGGATCGCAAGGTCAACAACCCGGATCCCGAGAACACGTTTGAGGCCCTGGAGAAGTTCGGCACCGATATGACGGCCATCGCCCGTTCGGGCAAGCTCGATCCCGTGATCGGCAGAGATGCCGAGATCCGCCGCTTGGTGCAGGTCCTTTCACGCCGTACCAAGAACAACCCGGTGCTCATTGGTGATCCCGGGGTGGGTAAGACAGCGGTTGTCGAGGGCCTGGCGCAACGGATGGTGGCTGGGGACGTCCCTGAATCACTGCGTGGCAAGTCCTTGATCGCCTTGGACCTCGGAGCAATGATTGCCGGGGCCAAGTACCGTGGTGAGTTCGAGGAGCGGCTCAAGGCCGTCCTGGAGGAGATCAAGGCTTCGGATGGACAAATCGTCACGTTCATCGATGAGATCCACACGGTTGTGGGCGCCGGCGCCTCCGAAGGCGCCATGGATGCCGGGAACATGCTCAAGCCCATGCTGGCCCGTGGTGAGTTGCGCCTGATCGGTGCCACCACGCTGGATGAATACCGCGAGAATATTGAGAAGGATCCGGCCCTAGAGCGCCGCTTCGCCCAGGTCTACGTCGGGGAACCCAGCGTGGATGACACTATTGCAATCCTGCGCGGGCTGAAGGAACGCTATGAGGCACACCACAAGGTGACGATTTCCGACTCTGCCCTGGTGGCGGCAGCGACCCTGTCGAACCGCTACATCTCAGGGCGCCAGCTTCCGGACAAGGCCATTGACCTGGTCGACGAAGCTGCCAGCCGGCTGCGCATGGAGATCGACTCCGCACCCGAGGAAATCGACCAGCTGCGCCGCTCGGTGGACCGGCTGACCATGGAAGAACTCGCTCTGGCCGGGGAAACCGACCCAGGGTCTCGCGAGCGCCTCGAGGTGTTGCGTGCTGACATGGCGGACAAGAAAGAGGAGCTGGATGGCCTGAACGCCCGCTGGGAAGCGGAGAAAGCAGGCCTGAACCGCGTCGGCGATCTCAAGGTCAGTCTGGATGAGCTGCGTTCCCGCGCCGAGAAGCTGCAACGCGAAGGTGACCTGGAGAGTGCCTCGCGCCTGCTCTACGGTGAAATCCCTGCCTTGGAAAAGGACATGGAGGACGCGGCCCAGGCCGAGGCCTCTGCCGGAACCGAGGACCTGATGGTTGCCGAGGAAGTCACTGCCGACGGTATCGCCGAGGTTATTTCCGCCTGGACCGGGATTCCTGCAGGCCGGATGCTGCAGGGCGAAAGCCAGAAGCTCCTAGAGATGGAAAGCTTCTTAGGCCACCGGTTGATCGGCCAGAAAAAGGCCGTTGCCACGGTGTCAGATGCCGTGCGCAGGGCCCGGGCAGGGATCTCGGACCCCGACCGGCCAACGGGCTCTTTCATGTTCCTGGGCCCAACGGGCGTGGGCAAGACCGAGCTGGCCAAGGCATTGGCGGATTTCCTCTTCGACGACGAACGCGCCATGGTTCGAATCGATATGAGTGAATACTCGGAGAAGCACTCGGTGTCCCGGTTGGTCGGTGCTCCTCCGGGTTACGTCGGCTACGAGGAAGGCGGGCAGCTCACCGAGGCGGTGCGTCGCCGGCCCTACTCCGTGGTGCTGCTCGATGAAGTGGAAAAGGCCCACCCCGAGGTCTTTGACATCCTTTTGCAGGTCCTGGACGATGGACGCCTGACCGATGGCCAAGGTCGCACCGTCGACTTCCGCAACGTCATCCTGATCATGACTTCGAACCTTGGTTCCCAGTTCCTGGTTGACCAGACGATGGAGCAGGAAGCCAAACACGCGGCCGTGATGAACGTGGTCAACGCGTCGTTCAAGCCCGAGTTCCTGAACCGGCTTGATGATGTGATCATGTTCGATGCGCTGTCGCTGGAGCAGCTTGGATCCATTGTCGCCCTGCAGGTCGACCTGCTGGCCCAGCGTTTGGCCTCCAGGCGGCTGACACTCGAAGTCGATGACGGGGCCCGGGACTGGCTGGCGTTCACGGGGTTCGACCCGGCCTTCGGTGCCCGGCCGTTGCGCCGCTTGGTGCAACGTGAAATCGGTGACCGGCTGGCTCGTGAGCTGCTCGCCGGAGCCATTCAGGAAGGCGACACGGTGATGGTCGGCGTCAACGAGGCCGGTGACGGACTGACCCTTGGTTCACGCCAGGGCTAGCCGCAGGCCAAGTACTGCCGGGATGAAAAGTCTCCATGACCCACCCATCCCGGCAGTACTGCGTGCTCCAGTGGGCATGGCCTGCTGGCGGGGTCTTGGACTCAGCTGCCCAGCTCGGGCCCCTTGGAAGGTAGGACTGACTCCCGCACGCTTCCCTCATCGAGCGCCACGAAGCAAGCGACCAGTCGGTCGCCCTCTTTCCACGTGGCTTCGGAGGGTCGGGAGAAATGATAGGACCAACTGGTGTCCAGGGGGCTGGCCGGATCCAACGGAACGGACTTGCACAGGTCCTGTGACTCGGCCAGGATCCCCGCGGGACCGGGGAACACATCGCCATTGAGCTTGAACGTCTCGACCAGCTGGGCGTTGTGGGCCGTCAGGCAGGTCACTACCGTTGTGTCCTCCAAGGGACTGACGAATCCCTGCAGGCAATCACCGATCCGCAATTGATTGGGCGGAACATCGGTGGCAATGATGCCGTCGAGGCCAGGAGATGCATTTCGGGTAACCTCGTCGACCGGCGCCGCCGTCTGGTCATGGGCGAAGAACTTATTGGCGCCGTAGATCACGATCAAGAGGATCCCCAACGCGCCCAGCAGGGCCCAGAGCGCAGGCGCGCGCCACCACGAACGCTTCTTTGACAAGGCACTGCGAGCGGGAAGCGCGGCTCTTGGCTCTGGTGATGGCTGGTCAGGCAAGCAAGCTCCCGGGTGGCTGGCAGTCGACTTGGTGGATTAAATAATACTCTACCGGCGGAACGAAGGTTCCGGGCAGGCACTCGCCGCGGAATCATGTTAACCTTGAAATACGAAAGAATTAGTCACATATTCTGGGGCCTCCGTCTGATTCAGGTGGACCACCTCCAGATCTACTGAAAAAGGGGGTCACGCCATGGGGCGCGGCCGTCAGAAGGCAAAAGCGACACGACAGGCCAGGGACATCAAGTATTTCTCCCCGGCCACTGATTTGTCCGCCTTAGAACGCGAGCTTGGACGGAATCGTGGGCACAGCTCCTCGAGTCCAAGCCCAGTCGACGTACCTTACGAATCCGATTATTCGGATTACGAGGACAAATACGCAGATGACGATGACGAGGACGACCAACGGCGCATCAGCTGATGCGCCGACTCCCTGAAGTGAACGCCGGGAAACCGGTGGTTGTGGTTTTTCCAGTACGTGAAAACGACAGCCGTGGGCACCATGCATTTTCTGCCTTGGTGACCGCGGCATTTGTCGTACCCGGCTGGCAGGTTTCCTGAGCATGCTTCACGAAGACAGGCTTGGCAGAGACATGGCCCACCGAGCCGCCATTCGTTCCATTGAACGGGTAGTGGGGGAGAACGCTCCTTTGCAGGACGCGGAGGAGGCCCGCAGCGGTATCCGCGCGATGCTCGACGCCGGATCGGTCCTGGTGCTGACCGGTGCGGGGGTTTCCACGGACTCCGGGATCCCCGACTACCGCGGGCCCAACGGATCGCTTCTGCGTCACCGGCCCATGACCTACCAGGAATTTTTGCATGAACCCGCCGCGCGCCACAGGTATTGGGCCCGTAGCTTCGTTGGTTGGCGGCACATGGCGCAGGCCTCGCCCAACGCCATCCACCGGCGTCTGGCCCAGTGGGAGGCGATGGGCCAGCTCAGCGGCATCGTGACCCAAAACGTCGACGGACTGCACGTTGCCGCGGGCTCCATGAACGTCATTGCGCTGCACGGGGACCTGGAACAGATCAGCTGCCTGGACTGTGGCGCCCTGGAAGGCCGGGGGCATCTTGATACCCGTTTGCACGAGGCGAATCCCGGGTACCTCGAGCGCATTGAACTCGATCCCGCCCTGGTAAACCCCGATGGCGATGTGTCGCTGGATGATGTCCACGTGGAGCAGTTCATCATGGTCGGATGCCTGGTGTGTGGATCACCGGCATTGAAACCCAACGTTGTCTACTTCGGCGAGAATGTCCCGGCCGAACGCAAGGCGCGTCTCAAGAAACTTGAAACACGCTCGGCCTCGCTGTTGGTGATCGGTTCGTCGTTGGCCGTCATGAGCGGTTATAAGCTGTTGCTAGATGCGCGCAGTGCCGGCAAACCTGTCGGGCTGATTAACGGTGGCCCGACCCGAGGCGACGCCAAGGCCAACTACAGGTGGCGCAGCAACATTGCCGAGGCGCTGGGCATCCTTGATGCGCACCAAGGACCCGCAACGCACCTTTAGCGCATGCTTGGTCCCGCGTAGGCTGGTATGCCGAGACCTCGGATCCAAGCGGTGGACCGACCCGAAACAACGGAGGCTTCCGGCATGAACCAACGCAATACCCCGGCAGTGGTCCTGCTCCTGCTGGGCAGCACCAGCATTCTCTTGGGTACCCTGGATTCTTTGGTGAGCCTTGCCGCGGTTTTTTGGGCCTTGGGGCTGGTGCTGTTCCTCGCAGCGGCCGGTGTCGCTGCCAACGCATACCGCAAGGCACGAAAATCCGTCCGCCGCACCTAGAAGCACGGCTGCACCCTGATAACGATTCATGTCTGCTCTTGACGGTGTGGTTAAGACGTGAGGGGGTGGTACCCGCAGGTACCATCCCCTCACGTTGAGGCATTGAATCGCTAGCCGGCGAAAACGCCGCGCATCAGCACCGCGCCGCCATCGACGCCCTTGGCGCCCTGGACGTAATCCAGACCGGCACCCTTGGCGTCCTCGCTCACGATCCCGATCTTGCCCATGACCCACGAGGTCATGCCACGGGCGTTGAGCCGGGCCAATGCCGCGTCAGCCACGGAGGCGTCAACGATGGCCACCATGCCGACACCGAGGTTCAGGGTGCGCTCCAGATCCGGCTGCGGCACCGAACCGAGTGCGGCGACGACCTTGAAAACGGCCGGCAATTCCCAGCTCGATCGCTCCACCGTGGCCATCAGGCCCTGGGGCAGCACACGGGCCAGATTGGCGGCCAGGCCACCGCCGGTGACGTGGCTGAAGCCATGGATGTCGATGGCACCGTCAACGTTGAAGGCACGGATCAGATCCAGGCAATCAGCGGTGTAGATGCGCGTGGGTTCGAGAAGTTCCTCGCCCAGGGTCCGGCCGAATTCGGGAACGTGCCTATCCAGGGCCCAGCCTGCATGCGCCACGACGTTGCGGACCAGCGAATAGCCGTTCGAATGGATCCCGGAGGCTGCCATGCCGATGACGACGTCCCCGTCCTTGACCCGCTCTGGGCCCAACAGGGAATCGGCTTCCACGATGCCCGTTGCCGCGCCGGCGACATCGTATTCGTGTTCACCCAACAGACCCGGGTGTTCCGCGGTTTCACCGCCGACAAGGGCGGTGCCGGCGATCTGGCAGCCCTTGGCAATACCTCGGACGATGTCCGCGACGCGCTCCGGGACGACCTTGCCGCAGGCAATGTAATCGGTCATGAACAGGGGCTCGGCGCCCACGACGACGATGTCATCGACGACCATGCCGACCAGGTCCTGGCCAATGGTGTCGTGGATGTCCATGGCCTGGGCGATGGCAACCTTGGTGCCCACGCCGTCGGTCGAGGTGGCAAGCAACGGTTTCTTGTAGGAAAGGAACTTCGAGGCGTCGTAGAGGCCTGCGAACCCGCCCACCCCGCCAATGACGTTGGCGTTGTGCGTAGCCTTGATCGCACCCTTCATCAACTCAACGGCGCGGTCACCGGCCTCGACATCGACACCGGCCGAAGCATAGGTGATTCCGGAATTCTCAGGGGTGGCGCTGGTCATCTCTGATGTGTCCTTTACTTAGTTGCGCGGTGTTTTGTCTTCGGCGGTGAGGGCGGATTCGAATTCGGCATCCGGTCCCGGCTCACATCCGGCCTGGTTGCTGCGTTCGAGCAGGTTCTTGCCGATCCGCCCGGAACCCGGCAGCGGGATCGGGTAGTCCCCGGTGAAGCATGCGGTGCACAGGCGTTCGCGCTTCTGCTCGGTGGCATTGATCATGCCGTCCTCGGAGATATACGCCAGCGAATCGGCACCGATGGACTTGCTGATTTCTTCCACGGCTGCGCCGTTGGCAATCAGCTCGGCGCGGGTGGCGAAGTCGATGCCGTAGAAGCACGGCCACTTCACCGGCGGGGAGGAGATCTTCACGTGGATCTCGGCCGCGCCGGCCTCGCGCAGCATGCGCACCACGGCGCGCTGGGTGTTCCCGCGCACGATCGAGTCATCAACGACCACAACGCGCTTGCCCTTGATCACCGGTTCCAGGGCGTTGAGCTTGAGCTTGATGCCGAGCTGGCGCAGTGTCTGCGAGGGTTGGATGAAGGTGCGTCCCACATAGGCGTTCTTCACGAAGCCGTGGGCGAAGGGGATCCCGGACTGTTCGGCGTAGCCAATGGCAGCTGGGGTTCCGGATTCTGGCACGGGGATCACGATGTCCGCATTGGCGGCATTCTCGCGCGCCAGCTGGCGGCCCATCTCCACGCGGGATTCATAGACCGAGCGGCCGTTGATTGAAGCATCCGGGCGGGCCAGGTAGACGTATTCGAAGACGCAGGCCTTCGGGGTGGCGGCGCCGAAACGCCGGGAGCGCACGCCCTCCTCGTCGATGGCGATGAACTCGCCCGGTTCGATCTCGCGGATGAAACTGGCGCCCACGGTGGCCAGCGCGGCCTGCTCGGAAGCCACGACCCAGCCGCGTTCCAGGCGGCCCAGCACCAGGGGGCGCACACCGTAGGTGTCGCGTGCCGCATACAGGGTGTGCTCGTCCATGAAGACGAAGCAGAAGGCGCCGGTCAGCTTGGGCAGCAACGCCAAGGCGGTCTCTTCAAGGGACTCGCCCTCGGCACCATTGAGCAGGGCCGTGACAAGTGCGGTGTCTGTGGTGTTGCCCTGGGCTAGCTCGCCGCGAACCTTCTGCCCGGATTCCTCCTGGACGGCGTTGACCATGTCCAGCAGTTCCGCGGAATTGGTCAGGTTCCCGTTGTGGGCCAAGGCGACCGTGCCGGCCGAGGTGGGACCAAGGGTCGGCTGGGCGTTGGCCCAGTGGCTTGCCCCGGTGGTGGAGTAGCGGCAATGGCCGATGGCCAGGTGCCCCTGCATCGAATTGAGGGTGTTCTCGTCGAACACCTGGGAGACCAGACCCATGTCCTTGTAGACATTGATCCGTTGCCCGTCGCTGGTGGCCAATCCGGCCGATTCCTGCCCGCGGTGCTGCAGCGCATACAGACCGTAATAGGTCAGTTTCGCTACTTCCTCGCCGGGAGCCCACACTCCAAAGACCCCGCACTCATCCTGCGGGCCTTTCTCGTTGGGTAGAAGATCATGATTTAGGTTTCCGTCACCACGCGCCATATTAATTATTCTCTCACGAGCGGGAGGTTCCAACTGGCGTGAAGTCACACACCGCTGCGGTTCTAGGGGTGTTCTGGCTCACCCATCGGCACGGCAAGCGCACGACGTCCCTTTTTGCGGGTGATGCGATCCACAACAAGGAAAACGATGCCGGCGACCAAGACACCGACGAAAGCGAAGCCGACCGCCAAGAAGCCGGCGACCGAGCCGCGCGAGATCTCGGCCGACTCCGGCCCGAGATATGCCGAAATGAAGGCGATGATGACGCCGACCAGCGCTCCGACACCCATGAACGGCCAGAATTTCGGTGCCGCGTACACCTGGACCTCGATGTTCTGGGGGGCCGGCTCGTGTTCGGGGGTATTGCTGGGGTTATTGCTGGAGTCCATACCCTCTAGGGTACTAAACCAGTGGGAGCTCGGCGGACAGGTCTGCGCGGAGCCCGGAAGCTGCGACCTTCCCGGTGGCCACCGCTGCTTCCCAGCCTATCTTGCCCGCCGCAAGCGCCAGCCAGATCTCGGCGGGTAGTTCAATGACGTTCGGGGGTGTGCCGCGGGTGTGCCGCGGGCCGGCAATGCACTGGGTCACGCCGAAAGGCGGGACCCGCACCTCGACCGAGTTGCCCTCGGCCCGGCTGGCCAGTTCCTCGAGGGTGTAGCGAACCGCCATGGCAATGACAGGCCGGGGAAGCGCCGTGGCTTCCTTGCTTGCGTTGTCGATCCACTGGCGGAAGGCGCGTGCGCCCTTGGCCGGATCGATGCGTCGTTTGATGGCCACGATGTCCTAGGCGTCCAATAAATCCATGACCGGCTTGGCCAGGCGCACGGAACCTACCTGAATCCCGCCACCAAGGACCGGATGCGTCAGCTTGGCCAGGGTGTCGGCGAGCTCGGTGGTGCTGATGGCGCCCGCATTGGCCAGCAGCGTCAGGGCCAGCAAGTCGCTTCCGCGCCCCGAGCCGTCACTCATCTTCACCGCAACGGCGATCCCGCACGGCGCGGCAAGCACCAAGACACCCTCGGCACCGAGCTTGGCTATGACTCCCAGGTCTTCCATCACCACGGAGTTGGGCTTCCCGTGGCCCTGGACAGCCCACGGATAATCAAGCATTGCTGTGGCAATCGTTGCCGCCCGGGCATCGGCGTGCTTGTTGCCTGGGGCTTGGGCGAGCTTCGAACCTGCTCGGGCCAGGCCCGCGAGGGAGATGACAGGGACAGGGGCGCCGCACCCGTCCACACCCAGGTGTGAGATCGGTTCGCCGGCGTATTCCTCGATGACTTCGATGACCCGCTTCTGCAACGGATGCTCGGCGGACAGATAGGTCTTGGTGTCCCAGCCTTTTTCCTTACATGCCCACAAGAAAGCGGCGTGCTTGCCGGAACAGTTGAAGCACAGTGCCGACTTGCCCAGCCCCGCCCGGATCCGTTCGGTGCGGGTCTGCTCATCCGCCGGCCAAGCAGCGGGGCACAGTAGGTCCGATTCGGACAGCCCGGCCTTGGCCAGCATCGATTGGACAACCTCGGTGTGTTCGATGCTGCCCACGTGGCTGGCGCAGGCCAACGCGACCTGGGCGCCACGCAGCGGAACACCGGACTGCATCGAGGCCAGCGCCTGGAACGGCTTGAGCGAGGAGCGCGGATACACCAGGACCCCGGGGTCGCCCAGTGCGCCGAGCACCCCACCTGTCGCATCGACGACGACCGCGGAACCGCGATGGCGGGATTCAACGAACCCGTTGCGTTCGAGCACAATAAGGTCCACGGTCTCGGAAGCAAGCAAGGTTTCGGCCATATGACCTAGTTTACTGTCTGCTCCGGGTCCAGAAGTGCAACGACGAAGTCGGCTCCCGGGGTGATCGAGCGCATATCCCAGCTGGAGAACCGGGCGGTGATCCCCAATCCGGCCGCCGCCGCATCGGTTTCAAAACTCGCAACCGAATAACCTTTCAGGGGAGAGAACCCCACAACGACCCGGCCTCCCGGTGCCAAATGCGCGGCCAGCGACCTCAAGACCTTTCCCGCGGTTCCCGGTGCCACGAACGCGAGCACGTTGCCCGGACAGATGACCCCGTCGAAGGTCTCCTGGTTTCCGCTTCTATCCAGCAACTCAAGTGTTTCAAGGTTCCCTTGCATCCAGCGCGAATCCGGATGGTCGATCCGGGCGGCGCCCAGCAGCTCTCTATCGAGGTCCACCCCGGTGACGTGGTGGCCGCGGGCGGCCAGCGCCCCGCCGACCCGCCCGGTTCCGCAGCCGGCATCAAGCACGCGTGCCCCGCGGGGGAGCACCGCATCGAGGAACCGGGCCTCGCCGTCGAGATCCTCACCGGATTCGCGCAGCTGCGCGAAGCGTTCGATGTAGTTCCTGGCCTGCCGGGGATCCCGGCGCGCCTGCTGCTGCCAGAGGGTTTCGTGTTCCATGTAATGAGCATAGATGCAGGGGGCCCAGGCGCCGCGGTGGGACCCGAGGCCGGCCCTGGGTACGGATGGCAACGTGGTACGGACGTGTGGCGGGAACCGGAGCGTGAAACCGCGGTTGGGCCAATGCGTCGGGACCGCGTCCCGGGGAGGCGTTCACCGGGGCAAACCCGGTAGGCTAATGCCTCGTGAAGGTACTGGTTATTGGCCCCGGCGGCCGCGAACATGCACTGATCCGCTCTTTGGCTGCGGATCCCTACGTCACCGACCTGCATTGTGCACCTGGCAATGCAGGGATATCGAGTGAAGTCACCACCCACGACATCGATGCCCAGGACCCCGCAGCAGTGGTGGCCTTGGCCACCGATCTGGAATCGGACCTGGTCGTGGTTGGCCCCGAGGCGCCCCTGGCAGCAGGAGTGGCGGACGCTCTGCTCATCGCCGGCATCCCGGTCTTCGGACCCACCCAAGGCGCTGCTCAGCTAGAGGCCTCCAAGGCCTTCGCCAAGAAAGTGATGGCCGAGGCAGAGGTGCCCACGGCCATGGCCAAGGTGGCCACCAACACGCGCGAAGCCGCCGACGCGCTTGATGCTTTTGGTGCCCCCTATGTGGTCAAGGACGATGGATTGGCCGCCGGCAAGGGAGTCGTGGTCACCTCCGACCGCGCCGAGGCCCTGGCCCACGCCGAAACCTGCTTCGAAGCCGGCGGCACGGTGGTCATCGAGGAATTCCTTGACGGCCCGGAGGTTTCCCTCTTCGTGATCTGCGACGGAACCCACGCCGTTCCGCTGGCCCCAGCCCAGGACTTCAAGCGCATCTTCGACAACGATGAAGGCCCTAATACCGGTGGCATGGGTGCCTATTCGCCTCTGCCATGGCTTCCGACGGGATTCGTCGACGAAGTCATGGAGCGAGTCGCCTACCCGACGCTGCGCGACATGGACTCCCGCGGCACCCCTTTCACCGGGGTGCTCTACTGCGGCCTGGCCATCACTACCCGCGGAATCCGCGTGATCGAATTCAATGCGCGCTTCGGGGACCCTGAAACCCAGGCGGTGCTCGCACGGCTGAAGACCCCGCTTGGCGGGTTGCTGCTGGCCGCGGCCAAGGGCGAACTGGACGAGGCGGAGCAACTGCACTGGCACCCCGAGACCGCTGTCGGGGTGGTCATGGCCGCGGAAAATTATCCGGAGAACCCCGTCAAGGGTGCCGTGATCCACGGCCTGGAACAGGCCGAATCCCTCGAAGGCGTCTCGGTCCTGCACGCCGGAACCAGCGTCAACGCTGCCGGCGAGACCGTCGTGGCCGGCGGCAGGGTGCTCGCCGTCGTAGGACTCGGCGCGGACCTGCACGCGGCCCGCGCAAAGGCCTACGCTGGGATCGCCGCCATCTCCTGGGACGGTGCCCAGCATCGCACCGACATCGCCTTGAAGGCCGCCAACGGCCAGATCAAACTCTCGGAAGGAACCCACTAAATGTCAGGTCTGAATACCGAGACCCTGGATCTGGAGGGCTGGACGCACTTCTACTCGGGCAAGGTCCGTGACCTCTACGTCCCGGCCGGTTCCACCTTCGAGGAAACGGACCGCGTACTGGTTGTGGCCAGCGACAGGATCAGCGCTTACGACTTCGTCCTTGAATCCGAGATCCCGGACAAGGGCAAAGTCCTGACCCAGCTGAGCCTGTGGTGGTTCGAGCAGCTCACCGAGATCCCCAACCACGTGATCTCCACCGATGTGCCAGAGGCCGTCTCCGGACGTGCCATGGTTTGCAAAAAGCTCGAGATGTTTCCGATCGAATGCATCGCCCGCGGTTACCTGACCGGCTCCGGACTGCTGGAGTACCAGAAACGCCAGACAGTGTGTGCGCTTCCGCTGAAGGCGGGTATGGTCAACGGCTCCAAGCTTGAGCCGACGATCTTCACACCCTCGGCCAAGGCCGAGGTCGGGGAACACGACGAGAACATCACCTTCGAGGAAACCGCGGCGCGCATCGGCGGCCAGCAGGCAGCTGATCTGCGTGATGCCACGTTGGCCCTGTACACGCGCGCCGAGGACATCGCCCGCACCTGCGGCATCATCCTGGCAGACACCAAGGTCGAGTTCGGAATCGATCCCTCCAATGGAGAGATCACCCTGGGTGACGAGGTTCTCACCCCTGATTCCTCACGCTTCTGGGACGCCGAGACCTACGAGCCCGGAGCTGCACAGCCTTCCTTCGACAAGCAGTTCGTTCGTGACTGGCTCACTTCCGAGGACTCGGGCTGGGACAAGGACTCCGGCCAGGAACCCCCCGCGTTGCCCACGGAGATCATCGAGCGCACCCGCGAACGTTACATTGAGGCCTACGAGCGACTGACCGGCCTGTCCTTCAGCGCCTAGTCCACGCCGGGATCGAGAGGCCCGGTGAAACGCATCTTCGGATGGGCTTCACCGGGCCTTTTGCCTGCCCGTTGGAAGCCTTGCTTTTTTGCGGATACCAGGATGTTGTTGTTCAGCCGGGCCCACCGGCCGGCTTCGCGTTCCGAGGTGTCCGCACCGTCCTTGTCAACGATGACTTTTTTGGTGGGGTGGGATGGGATCCCGTGGCCTGCACGACCTCTCCCGCAGCGCCCGGTGCGCCGCAGCCTGCGACCCAGCCTTAAGCATCTTCCGCGCGAGAGACGATGACGCATCCTACGGATTTGTCCTCGCCATTTTGTGCAAGCAGGCGCACGCTTGGGGCATCAATACTCTCGGGGAGCTCGACTTCGACGGGCAACGTGCCGTTCTCGGTGGCGTCGAGATCAAAGGCATTGCTGCCGGTATCCCTGGATCGCCCACCTAACCGCAGGCCAGCGCACAACACGCCAAGCGCCACCGGAACGCCAAATCGTCCCAGGGTATGGGCGCCTGGCTTCTAGTTGCCGGAGGACTACATTGAAAGGATGCCTTGAGGGCTTGCGCGGTGGGGCCGAGTACGACCTAGACCAGTGACTCGCGCCATGCCTTGTGCAGGGCGGCGAAGCGCCCCTGGGAACCGATGAGCTCTGCAGGGGAGCCGTCCTCGACGATCTTCCCGTCATGGACCACCAGCACCCTGTCAGCGATCTGCACGGTGGAAAGCCGGTGCGCAATGATCAACGCCGTGCGGTTGCCCAGCAGGGTCTGCAGGCCGCGCTGGACGGCACGCTCGGAGGGGATGTCCAGCGAACTGGTGGCCTCGTCGAGTATCAGCACGGCCGGGTCAGCCAGGAAGGCCCGGGCAAAGGATATGAGCTGGCGCTGGCCCGATGAGACGCGGCCGCCGCGCTTGTTCACATCCGTGTCGTACCCCTCGGGCAACGCCGTAATGAATTCGTGGGCGCCCACCGCGCGGGCGGCCAGGATGATCTCCTCGATGCTCGCCCCGGGCTTGCCCAGCGCGATGTTCTCCGAGACCGTCCCGGAAAACAGGAACGACTCCTGGGTCACCATCACCACATGCCTGCGCAGATCGTCGTTGCCGATCTGCTCGATGGGCACCGAATCCAGGGTCAGCGATCCGGAGCGCAGGTCGTAGAACCTGGCGATGAGCTTGGCCAGCGTGGATTTTCCCGCGCCTGTCTGGCCGACCACGGCAATGGTCTGCCCGGCCGGGATGTCCAGGTCGAACCGGTCCATGATCACCGGTCCGTCGCCATAACCAAAGACCGCGTTGGAGAATCTCAGTGCACCGGCCACGTCGCCAAGGGGCCTAGGTTTCTCCGGTTCCACCACCGAGGGAGCTTCCTCGAGCAGGCCAGAGACCTTTTCCAGGGCTGCGGTTGCGGCCTGCAGCGAGGAGTAGAACATCGCGATGCCTTCAACGGGCTGGAAAACGCGCTTGGTGGCCAGCAGCAGGGCCACCAGCACGCCCACGGCAAGTGTTCCGTCAAGGATGCGGAATCCGCCCCAGGCGAGGACCGCGGCCACTGCAAGGTTGCCGATGAGCACCAGCCCCGGTTGAAGCACCCCGAAGAGGTTGATGGAGCGGATCGAGTTGTCGCGGAATTCGGCGGCGACCTTTCCGTAGCTGGCATCGTTGGCCTTTTCCTTGCGGAAGGCCTTGACCGCGCGGATCCCGGTCATGGTTTCAACGAAGGAACCGATGAGCCGGGCCGAGACCACCCGGGATTCGCGGTAGACGACCTCGGAGCGGTGCTGGTACCAGGCAAAGAGCAGCGAGATCGGGATGGCGGCGATCATCACAAGGAATCCCGAGCGCCAATCAAGAAGGAAGATCGAGAGCAACGTGAACACCACGAAGACGCCCGAGGAGACGAGTTCGGAGATGCCTTGGTCCAGCAGCTCGCGCAAGGTCTCCAGGTCGGAGGTCTGCCGCGAAATGATGCGCCCGGAGGTGTAGTTCTCGTGGAATTCCAGGCTGAGGCGCTGGGTGTGCCTGAAGACCTTCAGGCGCAAATCCAGCAACATCGCCTGGGACATCCGTGCGGTGCACAGGATATACCAGCCCAGCAGGGTGCCAGCCAGGATCGCACAGAGCACGTATGCCCCGCCGGTGATACCCAGGGCAGCCACGTTGCCGCTGGTGACCTGCGGCAGTCCCCAGTCGATGGCCCAGGCGATCAGCAGCGGGAAGGCCGCGCGGGCGGCATTGGAGATCACGACGAGCACCAAGGTCAGCACCAGCATCGGTTTCTGCTTGGCTGCAAGGGAGGCGAGCAACCGCCAAGAGCGGGCGCGCACGCGTTTGCGTTGGTCCTTGGTCAGGGTGAGCGCGTCCTCGTTGGACACTCCGGTGTTGGTGCTCATGACCGTGGCCCGCCTCCCAGGGTGGTGGTGTCGGGATCTTCCTCGTCCTCGAGGCTGGCGATCACGAATCGGTAGTGTGTGTTCCCGGCGAGCAATTCCGAGTGGGTTCCCACATCGTGGATGGCGCCGTCCTTGAGCAGTGCGACCCTGTCGGCCAGCATCACCGTGGAAGGCCGGTGTGCGACGATCAGCGTGGTTGTCCCGTCCAAGGTGGTGCGCAGCTTCTCGGTGACCGTTTCCTCGGTGCGCACATCCAGCGCAGAGAGCGGGTCATCGAGAACCAGTATCCGCGGCTTGGCGGCAATGGCCCGGGCAAGGGCGATGCGCTGGCGCTGGCCTCCGGACAGGGAGAGCCCCTCCTCGCCGATGACGGTGTCCAGCCCGTTGGGCAGCGAGCGGGCGAATCCGGCCTGCGCAGTGTCGATTGCCTCATCGAGCAGGGCGCCGAGGTGAGCCTCGGGCAGTTCGGGGGCACCGAGGAGAACGTTTTCGCGAATGGAAGCGGAAAACAAGATGGTGTCCTCGAATGCCACGGCCACGCACCGGCGAAGTTCGGTCAGGTCCCAATCGCGCACGTCGATCCCGTCGATGAGCACGCGGCCGGAGGTTGCCTCGTGCAGGCGGGGGATGAGCTGGAGCAGCGTGGACTTGCCGGTGCCGGTCATCCCGACCAGGGCCATGGTTTCCCCGGGCCGCACCCGCAGGTTGACGCCTCGCAGCGTGGGTGCGCTGGTTCCGGCCGCGTCCGGGAACGAGAAATGGACGTTGCTCAGCACCAGTTCACCGACCGGGTCGGCTGGCCTGCGTGGATCATCGGGGGAGGTGATGGTGTTTTCGGCGTCCATGACCTCGAAGTGGCGGTCCAGCGCGGTCTTGGTGGTCAGCGTCATGCCCAGCAGCATGCCCATGTTCTCCACCGGGCCCGCCAGCACCGTGGCGGTGGCGAAGAAGGCGACCAGTGCACCGATGCTCAGTTGGTCCTGGGAGGTGAGCCAGAGGCCGGCCACTAGGCCCAGACCCAGTGCGGTCTCGGGGATCGAAACGATGAAGACCAGGAAACTGGCCAGGGTCCTGGCCTTGGTGACTTCGGTGTCACGCAACTGGCTGGCCCGGGAATTGAATCCGTCATACATGTGCCGGCCCCGGCCAAAGGCCTTGATGACACGGATCCCGTGCACGGATTCCTCGACGGCCGTGGCCAGGTCTCCGGCTTGGTCCTGGCTGAGGCGGCTTGCCGTCTTGTAGGTGTTGCGGAAGTGGAAGGCCTTGATGGTGATCGGGATGGCGCCGACGAGATAGATGCTGCCCAACACCCAGCTGCTGTTGAACATCAAGACCAAGCCGGTCAGCACGGTGACAGTGGAAACCACCAGCATCAACGATCCGAATGCCAGCCAACGGCGCAGCAGGCTGAGGTCCGACATGGACCTGGAGAGCAGCTGCCCGGAGCCCCAGCGTTCGTGGAACGCCACGGGAAGCCGTTGGAGGTGTTCGTAGAAACGCACCCGCATCTGGGTTTCCAGGCGTGCGGCAGGGGTGATAACGAATTGCCGGCGAAGGAACACCAACGCCGCCTCGAGTGCGCCCAGCCCTGCGACCAGGCCCACCGCCAGCCAGACATCGGAGCTGTTTCCCTCGGGATGCAGGACGTTGTTCACCAGCCAGGCCAGGACCTGGGGGATGGTCAGGGCGACGATGCCCGCGGCAAGCGCGCATATGAAACCGAAGAACAGTCTCGGCATGATGGGTTTGACGAACGGCAGCAGCCGCGCGAATGTCCGACCCATCGTGGGTGTGCCCTCGGTAGGGGCGTGTCCTAGTTGTACTGCCACCTTTGTCCGACCCCTAATCCCGCACACCAATTCGCTATTGGGAATACCCTACAGCGTGGGGTTGGGATTGTTCAATCGGATGCGGCGGGTTAGCCCCTGGCGGTCAATGTCAACAGCACGGCCTCGGGTGGGCAGGCAATGCGCACCGGGGCAAAGCGCGAGGTGCCAATGCCGGCCGACACGTTCAGCTCGGTGCTCTTGTCCTGAAAATCCCATCGGTTCAAGCCGCTTGCACGCCACGTGGGCAGGTCGCAATTGGTCACCAGGGCCCCGTAACCGGGGAGGCACACCTGTCCACCATGCGTGTGCCCGGCCAGCACCAAATCGGTGTCCGCGGCGGTAAAGGCGTCAAGGACGCGTTGGTACGGAGCGTGAGTCAGTGCAATGCGCAAGTGGGGGGCAGCACTCGACGTCGAGGAACCTGCCGGCCAGCCGGCAAAGCGCTCCAGTCCCAAGTGCGGGTCATCGACCCCGGTGAGGTCCAGCCGGGTGCCGCGTACGGCCAATGAGTGGTTCCTGTTGGTCAAGTTGATCCAACCGCCGGCACCGAACCCCCGGTGCATCTGCTCCCAGGGCAATTGGTGCTTGGGGGAGTTGCGCGGGGTGTCCGCGCGATTGGCCAGGTAGCGCAGGGGGTTCTTGGGTCGTGGTGCGAAGTAGCAATTCGATCCCGGCACGAACGCCCCGGGGAACGCCATGAGCGGGCCCAAGGCCTCCAACAGGGGGTCCAAGCCCTTCGGATGGCCAAGATTGTCACCGGTGTTCACGACGAAGTCCGGTTTCAGGTCTGCCAGTGAGTGCAGCCACCGACGCTTGAGCTCCTGCCGGGGAACCATGTGAATGTCCGAGATGTGCAAAACCTTGATCGATTCCGAACCGGGGGGCAGCAGCGCGAGGCTTTCCTCGCGAAGAACGAATCGGGTGGTCTGGGCCAGGCCGTAGCCAAAGGCAACACCGGCGGAAGCCGTTGCTGCTGCAGCCGCCAAAGCGCCCACACGCACAGCGCGTGAGGCCGCTTTGGGCAGTGGGGATGAAATCACCATGGCTCTAGTCGGATTTCTTCGGAGGGGTGGGAGCCTTGCTGCTGCCGCTGTTCTGCTTGGAGCTGCCCTTGTCCTTGCCCTTTTCCTTGTTTTCGCTCTTGGGGATTTTTACTTCCTTGGGGGCCGTGGAATTCTTTGGCTTGTTGCTCGGCTTGTCCTTGGAGCTGTCCTTGGAGCTGTCCTTGGCCGACTTGGACTCATCCGAGGACTTGGAGTCGTTGGAAGAGTCCTTTTTGTCTTCCTTCGGCGGCGCCTTGGGGGCGGACTTGGCGTTGCCGAACTTCTTGGCCGGGTATAGTTCCCCGACCTGCTTCATGTAGTTCGTCCACAGCGGGGAGGCCCAGGTGCCCGAGTCGGTCCAGCGACGGGTCACGCCGGCGATTTCCTTGTCCATGGTTTCCAGGTTCGACTGCTTGTCGTAGCGACCGACCCAGGCCGCGGAGGTCATGCCTGTGGTGTAGCCCACGAACCAAGTCGAGTTGGCCCCGTTGTTAGTACCGGTCTTGCCCGCGATCGGGTAGCCGATGCTTCCCTTGGCGACCTTCTGCGAAGCGATCTTCTTCATGGTGCCGTTCATGTCGGCAACGACCTGCGGACTGACTTCCTGTCTGCACTCCACCGGCTTGACCTTGTATTCGGTGCCCTTGGCGTCGGTGACGGAAGTCAGCGCACGGTTCTCGCAGAATTCGCCATCGTTGGCCAAGGCTGCAAAGGCGGTGGCCTGGGCCAGCGGGGTGATGCGCGCCGAACCGATCACGAATGATGGGTTGGCAGGAGAAATCGGTTGAGCCGTGGTGGTTTTCTCGCCGGTTTTAAAATCCGTGTAGTTGTCATAGTCGAGAAGGCCCAAGCGTTCGGTTGCTTTCGAGATGTCACAAAGGTCCAGCTTGGAGGCTTCGGTGATCGTCGCGGTGTTTACGGAATTGAATAGTCCGTAGTCGACACTCATCGATGACGGGTAGCCCTTGACGGCGTTCGCCGGAGACCAGCCCTCGGCCCCGCCGCCGGACGTAGCGTAGCCGCGAGCAAGGCATGAAGCCTTCCATTTGAATGACTCCGGGTAGTTCTTCTTATTGGGGGCACTGATCCTGTCCCACATGTTGTGCCCGGATTCGAGCCACGCCATGGTCGTATAGGGCTTCATGGTGGACCCCCCCTGGAAGCCGCCTGCACCGCCAAGTGCCTTCTCCACGGCGAAGTTGATCATGGTGACAGGACCCTTGTCCTTGTCCGTGGGGCCGTAGGTCTTGTTCTGGCCCATGGCCAAGATGTTTCCGGTACCGGGTTCCACCGTCACGATGGAAGCGCCTATGTTCGACTTGTCGTCGGCCGGGATGATCCGCTTGGACTGCTTTTCCGCTTCCTGCTGCAGGCGCAGATCCAAGGTGGTCTGGATGGTCAGGCCACCGCGGTAGAGCAGGTTCTCACGATCCTTCTTGGTCTTGCCGTATGCCTTGTCGGTGGTGATCAGCCTGGTGACGTAGTCGCAGAAGAAGGCTCCGGAATCAGCTGCGATGCAGCCGGACTTGACCTGGTGCGGCTTCAGCGCAAGCTTGGACTTGGCAGCCTTGTCATATTCCGCCTTGTCGATTGCACCGGTACGCAGCATGGCAGCCAGTACGGTGTTGCGACGCTTGAGGCTACGCTCGGGGCTCTTTTCCGGGTTGTACGCGTTGGGCAACTGAACCATGCCGGCGAGCATCGCTGACTGCTGCAGGTTCAGGTCCTTGGCGTCCACCGAGTAGAAGCGCTGGGCTGCGGCCTGGATGCCGTAGTTGCGTCCGGAGAACAACACGAGGTTCAGGTAGCCCTCAAGGATCTCGTCCTTGGTCATCTTCTTCTCGATGGAGACCGCCAGCTTGGCTTCGCGGGCCTTGTCGGCAATGTCCTTGCTGCCCGAGACCGTCATCTCTGAGCGGTCCACCCCGTTGACGACGTCGGCGTTGACGATGAGGTTGTTGACGTACTGCTGGGTCAGGGTGGAGGCGCCCTGCTGGGACGAGGAGGTGAAGTTGTTCACCGCTGCGCGGGCAATGCCGCGGATATCCACACCGTTGTGCTCGTAGAAGCGTTCGTCCTCAATGGAAACGATCGCCTTCTGCATGATCTTGGAAATGTCTTTGAGTTCTACCGGCTGCCGGTTTTCCGAATAGAAGGTGGCGATCGTCGACCCGTCTTTTGCCAGGACCTTCGAAGGCTGGGCGATGGGCTCACCCTTGAAACTTGCTGGCAGCGCATCGAATACCTCGGAGCCGGCGCTGGCGCCACTGCCGGCAAGAGAAGCGACGGGGATCATCAACCCTGCCGCAAGTACGCCACATAAGGCGCTCACCCCAAAGAAGGCAACGATCTTGCCGAGGGTGGTAGCCGTATCAAAAAACGGGGACTTTTTAGCTGCCATGCCCACTAGTTTACAAGGACGCGCTAACGTATCGGTTATGACCAAATGGGAGTACGCCACTTTGCCGCTAATTATTCACGCCACAAAGCAGATCCTGGACCAGTGGGGTGACGACGGTTGGGAGCTTGTCGCCGTCGTTCCCGGTCCCAATGGAAACGCACCGGTCGCTTACCTCAAGCGTCCCAAGGCCTAAGAAAAGAAACGAGTCAAACCCATGCAACAAGAGACTTCTTCAGCAGTTGAAGCACGCCTGAACGAGCTCGGGCACACCCTGCCCGCAGTCGCCGCACCGGTGGCCGCATACGTGCCGGCCACCATCACCGGAAACCTGGTTTACACCTCGGGGCAGCTGCCGTTTATTAACGGGGAACTCACAGCCTCGGGCAAGGTCGGAGCCGAGGTCTCGGCAGAGACCGCCGCAGGCCAGGCTCAGGCCTGCGCACTAAACGCGCTGGCAGCCATCAAGGACGTCATTGGCGATCTGGATCGCATTGTCCGCGTGGTCAAGGTCGTGGGCTTTGTGGCCTCCGACCCGTCGTTCACCGGCCAGCCGGCAGTGGTCAACGGCGCCTCCGAATTCCTTGGTGCAGTGCTCGGCGACAAGGGAATCCATGCCCGCTCCGCCGTCGGTGTTGCGGCACTTCCCCTGGACGCTCCGGTAGAGGTCGAACTGATCGTTGAGTTTGCGTAACCAGCACAATGGCGACAGCCCCGTGAACGAGACTCCCGCGGCGAGTCCGCGCAATCCGTCCACGGGGCTGCTGCGTCGGCTTTTCGACCTTCCGCCGACTCAATACGATGCCGCGGAAAACTGGGTTTCCTTCGGTAGCAGGACCCCGCGCACCGCCAGAAGCGCCTCCTCGGTGGTGCTGATCAGGGACTCTCCCAAAGGTGTCGAAACTTACTTGGGATATCGTCCCGGTGGTTCGCCGCTCGGGAGTGTCGCGTTTCCCGGCGGAAGCCTGGAGCGCGACGACGAGGCCGAGATCCCGTGGTACGGGCCAAGCCTGTCCGACTGGTCCAAGCGCCTGGGAATCCTTGACCAACGCATGGTCAGGGCACATATTGTTTGCGCCATCCGAGAACTCTTCGAGGAAACCGGTGTTCTGCTCGCAGGTACCGATGAACTCTCGGTGGTGGAAAACACCGACAGCAAAGACTGGATGTCCGTCCGTGAAGCTGTCGCTGGCCAGGACAAGTCGCTTGCCGACGTCCTGATGAAGCGCGGGTTGGGCCTGCGCACCGATCTGCTGCGACCGCTCTCGCACTGGATCTCCCCGAATTTCGCGTTGCGACGCTTTGATACCCGCTATTTCGCTGCTGCCTTGCCGGTACGCCAAGAACCGAGGCTCTTGCGGGGCAAGGGCGTGTGGGCGGGCTGGAAGGTGGCATCCGAGGTCATCGAGCACCGCAGCACCACGGCCCTGGGCGACGAAGTGGGTGCATCGGACACGGTGGGCCTGCCGCTGAGCATGCTCACGACCCCTCCCGTGGAGGTCGTCCTGGAAAAAATCGCTTCGACCCGCGGCACCGTCGCCTACCTCTCCGTGCGGCGCGAGCTAAAAAGCTACCATCCCGAACTCGTTGAAGTGGGCGGGAAGTTCTACCTCGATGTCACCACCACGACCGCTGCCGAAGGTGGCGGCCGCGGCCGCGGCCGCTAGCTGCTCTGTAGGCACCACGGGTAAGAGCCTGCCCAGGGCCAGGCAGCCTCTGCGCCGGAAACAGGTGTGGCGGGGTTCCCCGTAAAGGGGAACCCCGCCACACCGGGTCAAGCACTGGTGCGTTCTAGCGTGAACGCTGGCGCAGACGCTGGATATCCAGGATCACGACGGCGCGCGCCTCAAGGCGCAGCCATCCACGCTGTACGAACTCGGCCAGGGCCTTGTTCACTGTCTCGCGCGAGGCGCCGACAAGTTGGGCCAGCTCCTCCTGCGTCAGTTCGTGGGCGACCAGGATGCCATCGGTGGCCGGACGTCCAAAGCGGTCCGCCAAGTCCAGCAGTGCCTTGGCGACACGACCCGGAACATCGGAGAAGACCAAGTCGGCCAGCGACTCGTTGGTGCGGCGAAGGCGTGAGGCCAGTGCCTGCAGCAACTGGACCGAAACCTCCGGGCTGCTCAAGATGACCTTGCGCAGGTTTTCGTGGCGCAGTCCAGCCAGTCGGGTTTCGGAGACCGCAGTCGCTGTTGCGTTGCGCGGGCTGGGATCGAACAGGGCCATTTCGCCAAACAGTTCACCCGGGCCAAGCACGGCAATCAGGTTTTCACGACCGTCAGTTGAGGTGCGCCCCAGCTTGATCTTGCCCGAAACAATGAAGTAGAGCTGGTCGCCCTGGTCGCCCTCGCGGAAAACCGAGGCGCCACGGGATAGATCCACTTCAGTTAGTTCTTCAGTCAATGCAGAGAACACCTCGTCGCCCAATGAAGCGAAGAGAGGTGCTCGGCGCAGTACCTCGATATCCATAAAATCTCCTGTCAACTGTCGTTAGCGCTGTTCCAATTGTGCCGTACACATTGCCTATGTGACAGCTTCCACACGCGTCGTGGGCCCGAATGTGGTTAGAATCGCGGGAAATCCCGCGCTGTCCAGACTAGACTTGGGGCTGCGAGTAGTGTTCGGGGGACTTTCTTGGGGTTCCGCCACACGGTTAGAGAAGTTGGGGTCCACGCTGAATGTTCGGATTGACATGGTTGGACTTGTTGCTTGCCATTTCGTTGGTCAGTTTTCTGGTCTCTGGCCTGCGCAAAGGCTTCTTCGTCACGCTCGGCGCCATCATTGGTTTTCTTGCCGGCGGCATTGCCGCTTTCTACGCAATCCCCTTGGTTTCGACCTGGGTTACCAATCCAGGATGGCGAATCTTCTGGATCGTGGCCTCGGGCCTGCTCTTCATCCTGATCGGCCAGGGAATCGGCATGGCCATCGGAGCGAGAATCCGCTTATGGCTGAACTTTCCGGTGCTCAAATCCTTCGATCGGCTCATTGGAGGCATCGCCAACACCGTCATGGCGGCCCTGGTGATCTCGGCGATCGCACTCTCTGCGGCCACCATGGGAGTGCCCTGGGTATCCCAGCAAATCGCGGACTCGAGGGTGCTGAGCACCATCGCGTCCTGGACGCCCAAGCCGATCACCAACCTCGTCACCGCGGCGCGATCCCAGGTCATGGGCCAGACCATCCCCGAGCTTTTCGAACCCTTTGCCCCCAAGGTCGCCGTCGATGTGCCGGAGCCCGAGTCCCTGGGTGCCGGTGTCGATGCCGCGGCGGCCTCGGTGGTCAAGATCATCGGCACTGCCTACGCGTGCGGTGTTAACCAGGCGGGGTCCGGTTTTGTGCTGGCACCTGACCGCGTGATGACCAACGCCCACGTGGTCGCCGGCATCAGCGAACCCTCGGTGACCACCCAAGACGGGAACGTGCTTTCGGGATCCGTCGTGTACTTCGATTCCGTGGCCGACATCGCGGTGCTGGATGTCCCGGACCTGGGCCTGGAACCGCTTCAACAGGGCAAGGACCTGGAACGAGGAGACAGTGCGGCATTCCTGGGCTTCCCCGGCGGAGGATCCTTCCGCTCCATGGGTTCGGTCGTTGAATCCTTGAGCACCGTAGCGATCCAGAACATCTACGGCGCTGAACCAACCCCGCTTCGCATCTACCAGCTTGCCGGGAAGGTCGAACAGGGCAACTCGGGCGGACCGATGCTCGATGCCAGGGGCAAGGTGGTTGGCATGGTCTTCGCCAAGGCAAAGGGAGGCGCTGAAGTCGGTTATGCGTTGGCGCTCGAGGAGATCGACAAGGCTCTGGCAAAGTCCGAAACCGCCCGCCGGCCGGTCCCCACCGGCGCGTGTTCCCCGCACTAGCAGGTGCGGGGCGCATGCGAAGCCCCGGGTTCATAACCAGTGCAGCTCTGCTCCGTGCTGTCCGGCATGTGCCAAGGGAACCCGGTCCAGAGCCAGGGTGAAAAAACTCGCGACGTTGCCCTGCCGGGAACGGTTTTCCAAATCCATGAAAAATCCCTCGTTGGAGATCCAGCGGCAACCCAGGCCGGCGATCGTTTCGGCGAAAAGGGCTCGCCGGGGTTCATCCAGGTATGCCAGGACCGCCGAATTCATCACGACGGGTACCTTGTCCTTCGGTGCTGCGTCAACGAGGTCCGAGATGCGGTCGTTCAGATCGCCGGTGAGGATCAACGGCGCCCCTGCGCTGCTGGGGATGGTCCCGTCCTTCAGCGCAGCCAAGGTGAGCAGCGCCGCATCGAGTCTCTCCAGCCGATCGTGCTGGCCAGGCCACACCAATGCGCGCAGCCAGGCAACGGTTTCCGGGTCTGTTCCATCGAGCGGGTTCAAATCGACACCGGCCCGCCAGGCGATCTCCGGAAGGTGCCGTGGCAGCGGGGGAGATCCGGTGGTGGAGCAGCGCAGCAGCGGGGAGCCGGTGCCCAGGGGCGCTGCCCCGTCGTAGGAATAGGAGTAGAGGTCCGGCAGCAGACACAAGCCCGCGGAGGGCCCTACTTCGATGAGCGCCAGCGGCCGCTCTTCCTGTGTGGCGACCATCCCCAGGGCCGGGATCAGCGTTGCGCAGCGTCCGACCTCGTTGGTCTGGGTGGCGCGTTCCATGACGATCCGGCGGATCTCCTCCCAGTATGTCAGGAGGTAGTCCTGCAGGACCGGGAAGGATTCGTCGGGGCAGCCGTGGAAGCGGGCGGCGGAAAAGACAAGGTTTGGTTGGCGTTTGGGCGAGGGCAGGCCCGAAACGAGACCGCGCAGCGTCGTGCTGCCTGCGATCCCGAGTGCCCACTGCCTGTAGACCTCGCTGTGGCCGGTAAACCAACGCTGTGCGTAGTCGTCGTAAAGCGCTGCGACCTCGTCGTCGGTCGTTGGATCATTCCCCATGTACGCATCCCCTTGGCGCATCGAATCAAGATTGGAGCTGGCTACCTCCCCACGAGGTGAATCAGTTGCTCCACACCCAAAACATACCCATTGGTCCCGGCTCCCACAATGACCGAGGCGGCGACCGCGGAAATATAGGAGTGGTGGCGGAATGCCTCGCGCTGGTGGACGTTGGAAATGTGGACCTCGATAACCGGCAACTGGACCCCGGAAACCGCGTCGGCCAGGGCCACCGAGGTGTGGGTGAATGCGCCGGGGTTGATCACGATGCCCACCATCGTGGTGCGGGCCGCATGGATCGCATCGATCAGCACGCCCTCATGGTTCGATTGCAGGAATTCCACCTCGTAGCCGGCCTTGGCTGCGGCTGTGCGGCACAGCGCCTCGACGTCGGCCAGGGTTTCACGGCCGTAGGTCTGCGGCTCACGGATGCCCAGGAGGTTCAGGTTGGGGCCGTTGAGGACCAAGATGGATCCGGTGGTGGTTTCGCTCATGCCTCCACTCTAGGCAAAGCCGGGGTGCCGGGATGTCGCCCGGGCACGGTTGGACGTTAAATGACGCGGTGGGCGGGGCATACCCGAGGGCACTGCCCCACCCACCGGTGGTTGTTGCGAAGCGTTGGGCTACTTGTGCATTGAATCCGCGATCTGCGTCATGACGGTGTTGTCCGCCAGCGTGGTCGCGTCCCCGACCTCGCGGCCTTCGGCGACATCCTTGAGCAGCCGGCGCATGATCTTGCCCGAACGGGTCTTGGGCAGCTCGGGGACCACCAGGATGTGGCGTGGCTTGGCGATCGGGCCGATGTCCTTGCCCACATGGGCCCGGAGCGTGGCAACCACGTCCTCGCCCTCTTCGGGCTCGACCTGCAGGATCACGAAGGCGACAACGGCCTCGCCGGTGGTCTCGTCCTTCGCCCCGACCACGGCCGCCTCGGCGACGTACGGGTGGGCGACCAGCGAGGACTCGATCTCGGTCGTTGAGAGGCGGTGCCCGGAAACGTTCATCACGTCATCCACGCGGCCCAGCAGCCAGATGTCCCCATCCGTGTCCTTCTTGGCGCCGTCCCCGGCAAAGTACATGCCCTCGAAGCGTGACCAATAGGTCTCCTGGTAACGGTTCATGTCGCCCCAGATGCCACGCAGCATCCCCGGCCATGGGTCGCGGATGACCAGGAAGCCACCCTCGCCGTTGCCCACCGAGACACCCATGTCATCGACGACGTCCACGGTGATGCCCGGGACCGGGCACTGTGCGGAGCCCGGCTTGGTGGAGGTGACCCCGGGAAGCGGGGCGATCATGTGCGCACCGGTCTCGGTCTGCCACCAGGTGTCCACGATCGGGGTCGGGTGTTCCTTCTTTTCCCCGTTGGGCCCGTTGTTGGAGCCGATGACCTCGCGGTACCACATCCATGCCTCGGGGTTGATGGGCTCACCCACCGAACCCAGCACGCGCAGCGAGGACAGGTCGTAGGAATCCGGGATCGCCCGGCCCCACTTCATGAATGTGCGGATGGCGGTCGGCGCGGTGTACAGGACGGTGACGCCGTAATTGGCGATGATTTCCCACCAGCGGCCCTGGTTCGGGAAGTCCGGTGTGCCCTCGTACATGACTTGGGTGGCCCCGTTGATCAACGGGGCATAGGTGACGTAGGTGTGCCCGGTGACCCAGCCGATGTCGGCGGTGCACCAGAACACGTCGGACTCCGGGTGCAGGTCAAAGGTGTCGCGGTGCGTCGCCGCGGCCTGGACCAGGTACCCGCCGGTGGTGTGGATGATGCCCTTGGGCTTGCCGGTGGTACCGGAGGTGTAGAGCACGAAAAGCGGGTGTTCCGCCTCATGTCCCACTGCGGTGTGTTCGGTGGAGGCGGTGTCAACGACATCGCCCCACCACTTGTCCAACTTTTCGTTCCAGTTAACGTCCTGGCCATTGCGCTTGACCACCAGGACATTTTGGACCGTGTGGCCGTCCTTGGCCAGGGCCTCGTCGACGGCCGGCTTCAGCGAGGAAGGCTTGCCGCGGCGCCACGTACCGTCGGCGGTGACCACGAGCTTGGCCTCGGCGTCATCGACGCGGCTACGCAGTGCATCGGCGGAAAAGCCGCCAAAGACCACCGAGTGGATGGCGCCGATGCGGGCGCAGGCCAGCATGGTGATCACTGCCTCAGGGATCATCGGCAGGTAGATGGCTACGCGGTCGCCCTTGGCGATGCCGAAGGACTCGAAGGCGTTCGCCGCCTGCTTCACCGCATCGGTGAGCTGGGAGTACGTGTAGGAGCGGGTGTCGCCCGGCTCGCCCTCGAAGTGGATGGCGACGCGGTCACCAAGCCCGTTTTCGACGTGGCGGTCAAGGGCGTTGTAGGCGGCGTTGACCTTGCCGTCGGCAAACCACTTGGCCACCGGGGCCTGCGACCAGTCCAGGACCTCGGTGAAATCGGTGTCCCAGGTCAATACCTTGCGGGCTTGGTCCTCCCAGTAGCCCAGGCGGTCGGCCTTGGCTGCCTCGTACTGTTCGGCCTTGCCGACGGCAGTGGCTACAAACTCGACGCTCGGGGCAAAGGCGCGGGTTTCATGCGAGAGGTTATCAAGCGTGGAGGTATGGGTGTCCGACACAGTTTTGGTCCTTCCGACAACAAAAACGGGGTTCTAGTGATTCAGGTTACAGCCGCCGGGCACGCCAAGGTGTGCCCCATCACAAGTATGACAGTGCAGGGGTGCGGTTTGTGCGGTGAGCGGCTGATTTCCGCGTTCAATGGTTGGTGGTTCCCCTTTCGCGGACCGTTTGGCACCGGATCACGGTTCGCGCGTGCGCGGGACCTGCGGGCCGAAGCGACGGGTATCCGCGGTGCGCCGAATGCCGCACGTTGTGCGTTGGCGCGGATAAGGTTGTAGCTAGCCCTGTGTGAAGCGACGCAACCGGCAAGGCATGCACCGCACACCATGCGGGGCACTGGGTGTTTCCACACGGCAGCAGGCTTGCCGGGCTCCGAAGCGGGCCCGGAACGCAACACGAACAAGAAGTGGGGTCTTGAGATGGACAAGGTGAACACCAAGGCAACGGGCGAGAAGTCCGGGCAGCGGGCGAAGTCGGCCATTGGGCCGTTGACAATGCGCGATGCCGTCGTCGTCCTGGGCGGGATACTGGTGATCGTGGGCTCCTTGTTCCCGATCCCGTGGTCCAAGACCGTGTCGGTGAATATGTGGATCTTCCCGGGTTTGCCCTTCCACCTGCTTATCGCGCTGGTGTTGCCGTTGCTTGTCGCCGGCGGATTCGCCTGGCGCCGGTTCACCGGGCGCACCCGGGTTCGCATCGGCTCGCTGAGCCTGGACCAAGCCGGGTCGGTGGTTGCGCTGGTTGCTGCCGCGTACTTCTTCAACTCCTATGTGGCCTCCATGTCACCTGCCTACCTGATCGGCTTCGTCGGTGCGCTGGCGATGGTTATCGGAACCACGTTGGCCAGCTACTTCGGTGCCTTCCGCCGCGACTTCGCGACCGGTGGGGAAACCGTGCTGGGCTCCGACCTTGCACCGGCGGCACGTGAGGACCAACCGGCGGCCGGCAAGTCCGGGAAAAGCGAAAACAAGGACTCCGAAATCCCTGCATCCAGGGTGGCAAGCATCCCAAGGACCTCCAACGCCGCGTCGCGTACCGGGAAAACGGTGGCCGGCAAGGAAGAGGCCCCCGGTGCAGCCCCGGCGAAGGAAGCCGCCCCAAGCACCGCGGGGGTGAAGCCAGGTGCCGCAGCGACGCCGACGGCCAAGACGGTTTCGGATTCCGCGGCAGGCACCGGTGCAGCGGCAGCGGGTGCCGGAAACACAGGGGTGCCCAAGGCCGATGCCTCGCCGAAATCCGGATCGACCCCGGCCGGACAGGCATCCGAGGCAATCCCCAAGCGCAAAACCCCCGGAGAAGAGACCCAGGTTCCCGAGGTGCCCGGTTCCAGGGCTGCGACCCCTGCCCCGGTTGGCCCCGGCGCAGGGACCCCGGGCAGCGATGCGAAAACACCATCACCCGGGGCCCGCTCGGCAGCGGATTCGGGCGTGCAGGATGCCAAGGCCGACCCCTTGAAGCCCGAGGCGCCGGCGAACCCAAGCACGCCTGGGGCATCCTCTCCACGGACCGAGGACAAGCCAACGCAGTCGGCCCCGGCGTCCAAGACGCCAAGGGACGTGAGGGAGTCGAGGACCGGAACCGGTGCAGCCAAGCCGGAAACCAATGCCGGCAGGCCCACCGTCCCGGCGGCTTCCACGGGCTCCGGCACCCTGGTGGTTCCGGGCTCGGTCGCATCCTCCTTCGAAGCGAGCAAGGACAAGGGCGATGTCCTGGCCAAGGAAAACGTCGCCGGGTCCCACGGGGGAGCCGCAGCCAAGCCCGCCTCGGCCGATGGCTCCGCGTCCGATACCCCAACGCCGGAACAGGGCAAGGAAAGGGACGCAGCCACCAGCGATGGCAGGAGGGACAAGAGCGAATCGGCGATCGCCACCGGTACCGGGGCAGCCGCCGGCGCGGAGGCCGGGACGTCCCGGCAGGATGGGCCAACCCCGCCACCGGCAGACCAGGCCAAGGTCTCCGGGTCCGCAACGGACAAGGATGAGCCGGCAACCAGTGCACACCCGGCAGCGAAACCAAGCGTTCCGGTGAGCGGGGGAGCCCAGGCAACCGCAGCCCTATCGCGGGCGGATTTCGACGCCCACCGGGCGGCTGCCGAGAAGGCCAAGGCGGAGGCGGAAGCCGAGTCCTCCTTCGGTGCCCGCGCCGAAAGCGAGGACCCGGAACCGGTGCCCACCAGCTTCTGGTTTGCACTGAACCACCCGCGCCCGGTCTTCCACCACCTCAACGGCACGATGCTCGAAACGCTGTACCCCGGAACGTGGATCCTGTGCGTGGAGGACCGCGGAAGCGACTACTTCATCAACCTGCCCGACGGGCGCCCGGCCGTGCTGCGCAACCTCGATGACCTGCAATTCCCGCAGCAGTAGGCATGGGACCCGAAGAGACCCCGCTGGGGCGCAAGCGAAGGGCCCGGAAGATCAACCGGGTGCTGGCTGAAACCTACCCGTACGCCGTCGCGGAGCTGGACTTCACCAACGCCTTCGAGCTGCTGGTGGCCACGGTGCTCTCCGCGCAGACCACCGATGTGCGCGTCAACGCGATCACCCTGGCGCTCTTTGCCGCCTACCCGGATGCCCTGGCCATGAGCCAGGCGCAGCCGGCGGCGCTGCAGGAGATCATCCGCTCCACCGGGTTCTTCCGGGCCAAGGCTGCCTCGCTGCTCGCCCTGTCCAACCGCATCGTCGATGAATACGACGGGGAGGTGCCGGGACGGCTGGAGGACCTGGTGACCCTGGCCGGGGTAGGGCGCAAGACCGCCAACGTGGTGCTGGGCAATGCCTTCGGGGTCCCGGGCATCACCGTGGACACGCACTTCATCCGCCTGGCCCGGCGCTTCGGGTGGACCAAGGAAACGGACCCGGTGAAGATCGAACACGCGGTGGGTGCGCTCTTCGAGCCCAAGGACTTCACGATGCTCAGCCACCGGGTGGTGTTTCACGGCCGGCGCGTCTGCCACGCACGCAAGCCTGCCTGCGGTGCCTGCCCGCTGACCACCTTGTGCCCGTCCTACGGTGAGGGTGAAACCGATGAGACCAAGGCGGCCAAGCTGCGCAAGTACGAGCTGGCCCCGGGCCGAGAAGAACTGGCGGCAAAGATGCGCGCCGGGGCGACCCGGCGCGAACTGCGCGCCCAGGGTTACGGATTGGAAGCATGAGCGTACGCGACCAGCTCCTTGACATGCTCCATGCCAAGGAACACCTGGTGGGCGGCGGCGTGGCCCAGGCCACCAAGATGCCCGACTCCTGGGTGTTCAACCCGTTGAACCCGGATACTGCCAAGCACGCCGCGGTGCTGATCCTCTTCGGGAGGCTCGATGACGTGATGGCCGCAAGCGACGTCGGCTCGGTGCCCGAGGACCTGGACGTGCTCTTCGTGACCCGCGCCCGCACACTGCGCAAGCACCCCGGACAGGTGGCCTTCCCGGGAGGGAAGGTCGATGAGCAGGACAACGACGCGATCGCCGCCGCGCTGCGCGAGGCCGAGGAAGAAACCGGCCTTGACCCTGCAGGGGTGGAGATCCTGGGGGTGTTGCCCGATGCCGAACTGCCCATCACCAACTTCATCGTCACCCCGGTCATCGGCTGGTGGCGCGATCCCTCGGAGGTGTTCGTGGTCGACGAGGGCGAATCGGCCAAGGTGTTCCGCGCACCGGTGGCCGACCTGCTTGATCCCGGGCACCGGGTCAGCTCGGTGGTCACACGCGACGGGGAGCGTTTTTCCGCTCCCGCCTTCGACGTGAATGGTGGCTTCATCTGGGGTTTCACCGGGATCCTGCTGGATCGGATCTTCGATGACCTGGGCTGGACCGTGCCCTGGAACCACCACCGCGAGGTCGCCATCCCGCTTGGCTGAGGCGGGCGGGGCCCGGCCGGATTCCGCTTCTGGGCGGCTACTTCGCCTGGTCGTAGGAATCGACGATGACCGCGCTGACCGGGAAGTCCACCGGGATCTTTCCGAAGAGGAGCTCGGCGGCTGCCTGCGCGGATTCGTGCACCAGCGCCACCACTTCATCGGCCCGGCCGGCCGGCACGTGCAACATGATCTCGTCGTGCAGGAAAAACACCAGTTCCCCGGGATCGTCTCCTGCCTCCCTCAAGTTGTTCATCCGGCGGCGCAGCTCGCCCATCCAGCACAAGGCCCACTCTGCGGCGGTGCCCTGGACGATGAAGTTCCGGGTGAACCGGCCCCGGGAACGCGCCTCGGTTTCCACGGCGCGCTGCTCGGCGTCGGTGGAGGCACGCGTCCTGGCACGCATCCATGCCTCGGGCGCCGCCGGTGAACCGCGGCCCAGGAACGAAGCGACCGCCGCCCCGGATTCGCCCTGCGCCGCTGCCCACTCCACCAGCGCCACCGCCCGCGGGTAGGTGGACTTGAGCTTGGGCATCAAACGGCCCGATTCCCCGCTGGTGGCCCCGTACATCGCCCCGAGCATCGCGACCTTCGCATGCGCCCTGTCCCCGCCGAACCCGGCATCGGCAATGCCTTGGTACAGGTCCTTACCCCGTGCGGCCGTTGCTAGCTCCGTGTCACGCGAGAGCGCGGCCAGGATCCGCGGCTCCAGCTGCGCGGCGTCGGCAACGACCAGCAACCTGCCCTCATCGGCACGCACCGCCGAGCGCACCTGGTGGGGGATCTGCAGCGCTCCTCCGCCATGGGAGGCCCAGCGCCCGGTGATGACCCCGCCGACGATGTACTCGGGGCGGAAGCGGCCCTCGGCGACCCAGCGCTCAAGCCACGCATGGCCGTTCGCGCTGGCCAGCCGGGCGATCTTCTTGTAAGCCAGCAATGGTTCGATGACAGGATGCTTGATCTCGGCCAGCTCCCAGGCACGCGTGTTGCTCACCGCGATGCCCGCCCGGTTCATGGCCTTGAGAAGTTCAGCCGGCGAGTCCGGATTCAGCGTCGGGGCACCGAGGAGGAGGCGCAGTTCTCCGGCCAGTTCCTCCATGTGCGGTGGGCGGACGCCCGGGGCGACCCTGGGTCCCAGGGCCTCGTTGAGCAAGCGTTGATGTTCGGCCACATCCCACGGCACCCCGGCGTGGGTCATTTCCGCGCCGATGAGCGCGCCGGCGGATTCGGCGGCCAGCAGGAGCCCCAACCGCTTCCCGCGCTCGGTGTCCGGCACCGCGGTGCGCTGGGCAAGGAACTCCGCCACCACGTTTTCCAGGGCGCCGGTATCGTCCTTGGGCTCGGAAAACAGTTCCCCCTGGTCCGCGGAGACCCTCGCCGGGGGCAAGAGGTGGGCCGGGGCGCCATGGGCCGGATCCGCCAAGCGGGTGATCGACTCGAGGTAGGGCCCGGGTAGCGCGTAGGGGGCAAGATGCAGGATCGCCCGGACCAGCGAGATGTCGTGGGCGCGTTCGATGCGCACCCCGGCGGCGAGCAATCCCGGGTACCAGGTATGCACCGAGTCAAAGACCCAGCGCGGCTTGCCTGCCTCCAACTCAGCGACGATTGCCGCAAGACCGTTCCCGTAAACGTGAATGGGCGGGCGCAGCGCGGTGCCGGCGGCGTCGAGAAGCTGCACCACGGCGGTGGCGGAACCGGCTTCGGACTCGGACTGGGAACTGGAGTGGGTGGCCACTACCGCAAATTGCTGCACGCTTCATTCTTGCAGTTCGGCAGCGGGCAACACCCTTCGCAACACCCTGGCCCCCGATGGCTCCTCCCCGCACACCCGGTGCCGGCAGCGGACCCGGTGTTGTCCCGAGGCAGCGGACAGGGGCTTCACTCGAGATGGGGCGGGGCAGCAACCTGAGAGGCAGGGCGAACAAATGCGATTTGTGGCCAGCCCGCCGAAGCAAAGGAAGCGGAATCTGCAATTGCCGGCACTGCGTGCAACGCGTACTTCCCAAGAGGCGCCGGCGTCGGGGCAGCGCCGTCGTGAGGCGGCCGCCTGGCTCCAAGTGATATCCCCGGGAGAGCAGGAATCGGCCGACCGAGCTGCCCTCCACACCGGCCTGCCGACGGCGGTTTCCGTTGCGGAGCCAACGGTGCCCGCACCTGCACTCGGGGCGAGCGGCGGGAAGTTCCGTGCCGGTGAGCCCCTGGGGATGCCGGGTCCCGCACGTTCTGCGGGGAACGCGGCAACGGGCAGGCCGGCGGAACTGGCCGGCGCCATCGTGTTCAGCCGGGATGTGGAGCTCTCTCAGGTGCTCGCAAGTGTTGCCGTGGGCGCGGGGATCGCCCTGGCGCCGTGCCGCAATGCCGACCAGGCAGCCGAACATCTCCAGGAGGTGATCCTTGTCGGATCGGATTGCGTGGCAGAAATCGATGCCCGGTTCGCCGGCTCCACCCTGGTGCTCACCGGCCAGGAGGAACACCAGGATGTGCTGTGGCGTGCTGCGGCCAGCTGCCCCGGTGCCCGCGTGGCGGTGCTGCCCCAGGCAGGCGCCTGGCTCGGGGAGTACCTGGGCGAGCTGGGACTGCACTGCGGAAAGGCGCACACCACGATCGTCGCCGGGGCAGGGGGCGGGGCCGGAACAAGCACCTTCGCCGCACTGCTGGCCGCCACCGCAACGCTGGATGGATACCGGACTCTGCTCCTGGACGCAGACCCGCATTCACCCGGGCTGTGGCCGATGCTGCGGGCCAGGGAACCCGACGGGCTGGGATGGGAGGACCTGGAGAACTCCCGCGGGCAACTCTCCCCGAGCCAACTTGCGGAGATCCTGCCGTTGTCACAGGGCACCGCGGTGCTGTCCTGGGTGCGCAGCCCCGGATGCTTCGTGCCTTCCGAAGCGCTGCTGACCGAGGTCTTGGCAGCATCGCGCCGCATCTACGAACGAATCATCATTGACGCCGGGCACCTGATCGGGGTCCCGGCCTCCGTGGTCGCGCTGGCGAACACACGCTTGCTGATGCTCTCCGCCCGTCCCGGAGCCGCACGTGAAGGCACCGGGCAGCGTCCCGGGGTCCATGCAGCTGCTTGGCGACTGGTCCTTTCCGGCAAGCTTGCCCCGGGCACCGACACCCGGGTCCTGGCCCAACGGGCGGGCATCGAGCTGGGCGGCTATTTTCCCCCGAAGCGGCGCATCGAGCGGGCCACGGCAGAGGGTTCCCTGATGACCGTGTTGGTGAGCCGTTCGATTCGCCGCACCGTGACGCGGCTTGGAACCTTTGACCGGTACGAGAGCGAGAGTGCGGCATGAGCTCGAATCTTCCTCCGGCACCGGGATACCCATGGGATCCCGCGGGCGCTGGTGCATCGCGCACGGGCTCCGGACGACGACGTTGGTCTGCTCCCGTCCCGTCGCGGGTACCCGGGGCTGTGCCGAAGGTGCTCGAAGAGGTTCGGCGCAGGGCCATGGAGAGCGCAAGCGGGCTCAACCAGGTCGAGTTGGCTGGCGCGGTGCGCTCCTCGGGCAGCGCGATGGGCGCGGCCAGCAGCACGGAGATGCTTCGCAACCTCAGCGATGACATCCATGGGCTCGGCATTCTCGAGCCACTCGCCCGGGTCCCGGGAACCACCGACGTCCTCATCGATGCCAATGGCCGGGTGTGGGTCGATGGCAATGAGGGGATGCATGCTTCTGAGCTGGCTTTCGGAGAACCGGCGCAGGTCCGCGCGCTCGCCGTACGGCTAGCCGCGGCCGGGGGACGCCGGCTCGATGACGCCCAGCCGTTCGTCGATGTCACCCTGGGCAACTACCGCATCCACGCGGTGCTTCCCCCGATCTCTACGGGAGGTCCGCTGCTCTCCATCCGCGTCAAGGCAGCCGGGAACCAGCAGCTCCAGGACCTGGTCCCGGACCCGGCATGGTTGGCAGCCCTCGAGGCCGTCGTGGCCGCCAAACTCAACTTCCTGGTCTCCGGTGGCACCGGGGCGGGAAAGACCACGTTGCTGGCAGCGATGCTGTCCCGGGTGCCGGGGAACCAACGGATCATCGTGGTCGAGGACTCCCAGGAACTGACTCCCATCCATCCCCACCTGGTGGGGATGCAAAGCCGTGGCGGGAACGTGGAGGGCGCCGGGGAGATCGGGCTCCAGGTCCTGGTGCGCCAAGCACTGCGCATGCGCCCCGACCGGCTGGTCGTTGGCGAATGCCGTGGCGCCGAGGTGCGCGAATTCCTCGGCGCCATGAACACCGGGCACGAAGGGGCTGCCGGAACCCTGCACGCCAACAGCGTCGGTGCGGTACCTGCAAGGCTGGCAGCCATGGGGGCACTTGCCGGCTTGGATGCCGGGGCCACGGCGTTGCAAGCCGCCAGCGCCCTGGACGTGCTCATCCACGTCTCACGCAACCGCGCCACGGGCATCAGGGGACCGGTCCAACTGGGCCAGCTTCTCCTGGCCGGGAACGGGAACCTTGCGGTGCGCATGATCCACGAGGGCGGTTCGGGAACCGGAGACCCCGAGGCCCTTGCTTGGTTCCGGGCTCGTCTCAGTGCCGCAGGGCAGGTGAGCCCATGGTGATCCAAGGCCTTGCAATGCTGCTGCTGGGTGCCGCGACCTGGCTATGGCTGGGTCCCGGGAACAGGTTCGGCACTACGAAGACAGTGCGGCCCCGGGGCGAGGGGAACCCTAGACTGATCTTGTTTCCTCGAAACCTCCGACGCCAACGCAGGGATGAGGCCGGTGACACCGACGAATACGCGAAATTCGTCAGACAACTTGCGGCGATGCTGCGTGCCGGCACCAGTCCTGCCACGGCCTTTGAACTGCTCGCCGGGCTGTGGTCATCGGATTCGGGCCGGTGCGCCGTCGACATCCACCGCGCAGCCACGGGCGCACTTGCCCAACTACGTATCGGGGGAACCCTGCAGCAAGGATTGGTCTCCCATGTCTGCGCCCATACACAGGGCCACAGGCTGTGGGCGCGCTTGGCCTGGTCATTGGCCATCTGTGAGGAATCCGGGGCTGCGCTTGCCGACCTGCTTGAGACAGTCGCCGATGACGCGGAAACCTCGGCTGACATGCACCGGGCCCTGCAATCTGCCCTCGCCGGTCCCAGGGCCACCAGCAAGTTACTTACCTACCTGCCGGGGATCGGCCTGGGCTTGGGGCAATTACTGGGTATCAACCCCTTGTCGGTTCTCACCACCCACCCGGTGGGCCGCGTCGCGCTTCTTTTCGGAGTGTGCCTGTGGCTGGGAAACCGCTTGTGGTGCGCGCGGCTGCTCCAAACCATCACCAAAAAGGTTCCCTCGTGATTCCGGCACTGGTGGCAGTGATTCTGGCGGGAGCCGCGGTATGGCTCTGGATTGGGTCTTCGACCCGGTCCGCGCACGCCGAGGAAGCAAGCGATCATACGGGCACCTCCACGCTGGGCGCGCCAGGCAGCGGCGGCGGGGTTCCGGCCGAACCGCTCCCGCTGGTGCTGGAAATGTGCGCGACACTGCTCGATTCGGGACTCCCGATTGGCTTGGTGCTTCGCATCGTCGGAGCCAATGTCCCGGGGTACGACTCCCTTCTGGCAGTTACCCGGGCGTTGGACCTGAACGTGGGATGGGACAGGGCATGGTCCCAGGGCGACGGGACGGCGCGTGAACTTGAGCAGTCGCTGCGGCTCACCAGGCTCTCCGGTGTTCCTGCGGCGGCACTGTTGCGTTCCTCCGCCGTGGCTGCGCGCAAACGGGGCGTACGCCAGGCCGAGGCACGCGGGGCGGAATTCGGGATCAAGCTGATGATCCCGCTGGGATTGTGTGCGCTGCCGGCGTTCATTTGCTTGGGGGTCGTGCCCGTGGTGGTCTCCTTGCTCCCGGACTTCTAGTATGCCTACGGCGGCGGCTTGCGCGTGATCTTTCCCGCACGGGGGATCCGGGGGCCGCCAGAGGGAAAGCTGGGCAGAGAGTTATCCCCAGTTGACAGTGCCCCCCTCCCGAGGGGCTTGGGCAATCCCCAGACTCGTGTTGGGAGCCGGGCAACGCCCACCGGCGGGCACCCGGACCGACCCCCTCATTCCAGGAGCAATCAGGACAACGACCCATTCAAGGAGAAAACCATGGAAAACGACGATACCGAAACTGCCCCCGGGCACATCGATCTGCACGAGCCAGCGAAGCCATCCGAAGCAATGTTCTCCGGCGAGGAAGGCAGCACCACCGCTGAATTTGCCATCGTCACCCTTGCGGCCGTGGCTTTCGCCGGACTGCTGGTGAGCATCCTCTCCAGTGGTGACGTGCGTGGAATGCTGATGGGCCTGATCCGCCAGGCATTGTCCTTCTAGGTACGAAGGAGATGCGCCATGGCAAGATACCCGGAGGCCGGATCCAGCACCGCCGAAGTGGCCGTGCTGTTGCCGGCTGTGGCGATCCTGCTGGCCGTTGCAGCAGGAGCCGGTGCCGTGGGTGGCCAGCAGGTCCGTATCCAGCAGGCAGCAAGTGCCGCGGCTAGGGAACTGGCCCGCGGCACCGCTGCCTCCGAAGCCATCGGGACGGCCCACCGCATTGCCGGGGAACGAATCAGCGTCAGCTGCGGGGAGTCAGGCGGCTACGGCCGCGTGGTAGTGCGTTCGGCGGTCCAGCTGCCGCTGCTTGGCGATATCGAGCTGCGGGCAGAAGCCAGCGCACGCCACGAAAACCTGCCATGAGTCCGGCCCCTGGCTCCGGCGCCGCGCACACCCAGCGCGGCAGCGGAACGGTGCTCATGCTTGCCGTGGTGTGCGTGGCTGCTCTCGGACTGCTCGTGGTGTTGATGTTCACCGCCGTCGCCCAAGCAGGGGCCAAGGCAGGCACGGCAGCCGATTTGGCTGCCCTGGCAGCGGCAGATGCCGCCCGCCTGTTGTTTCCCGGAGATCCATGCGTGGTGGCGGCCGCCACCAGCGTTGCCAACGACGCGACGCTTGCCGGTTGCTCGAGGCAAGGCCCGGGTGGTGAGATTGTGATGGTGCGGGTGGAAGTACCTGTCGCACCGGTGGGCTGGTTGCCGACGCTGGCCCGTGCCCACTCGGTGGCCAAGGCGGGGCCGCCGCCACAACCTTGGCTCCGGGAATAGAATGTGCCAAGGGGAAAACCGACGGCGGCGGTAGAGCCATTAGGCCGCAGGTGCCGGCCCGACCGCCCGTTGGGCTTCCTGCAGGACGGCCGAGAGCAGCCGCACGGCTCCTGCCTTGTCCAGCGGGTTGTTCTTGTTCCCGCATTTGGGGGACTGCACGCACGAGGGGCAACCTGTGGAGCATTCGCAGGCGAGGATGGCATCGCGTGTGGCACCCAGCCAACCCCTCGCCCGTTCGAAGCCGCGCTCGGCAAAGCCGGCACCACCGGGATGGCCGTCGTACACGAAGATCGTCGGCATCCCAGTATCCATGTGGAGCGCCGTTGAAACCCCTCCGATATCCCACCTGTCGCTGGAAGCCACCAACGGCAGCAGTCCGATGGCAGCATGTTCCGCAGCATGCAGTGAGCCAGGGAACTCCTCCTGGCAAATACCGGCGGCAAGAAGGCGTTTCTCCGGAATTGTGAACCACACGGACTTGGTGTGCAAGTCCCGCGACTCGAGCTCCAGCGGCTCCTCTGAGAGGATCTCGTTGCTCATCACCGACTTGCGTTGGAAGGAAACCACTTGCGTTGTTACCACCACATCCCCGAAATTGGCGGTGATCGGTCCCCACTGCCTGGAACGGTCCGTGGTCACGACCTCGACGGTGGTGATGTCACGGGCCTGGGTGTAGAAGTCGGGGTTGGCGCGGGTCACCATGACGCAGTGGTCGGTTTCATTTAGCTCATCGACCACATAGGTGGCGCCTTGGTGGACATAGATGGCCCCGGCATGCGCCTGGTAGTGCGTTTGGGGGGAGTCCATGGTGCCAAGCAGCGCACCGGTATCGGACTCGATGATGCTCACCGGCCCGCCTCCGTCGGCGCGCAGGCTCACCATGGATGCAGCGTGCTGAGGGTGTGTCCAGAACCAGCCGGCAGGACGGCGGCGAAGGAAGCCACGCTCCACCAAGGAATCGAGTAGTCCCTGGGCGGTGGAGCCGAAGGCCTCGAGGTCCTCAACGCGCAAAGGAAGTTCCTCCGCGGCTGCGCAGAGGTGCCCGGAGAGAACGTAGGGGTTTTCCGGATCGAAAACGGTCGCCTCGACCCCAGCCTCGAAAATCGCTTCGGGGTGGTTGACCAGGTAGGTATCAAGAGGATCGTCGCTGGCTACCAACACCGCCAGTGAGTCTTGTCCCGCGCGGCCGGCCCGTCCAATCTGTTGGAAGAAGGAAGCCCGGGTTCCGGGCCATCCCGCTACCAGCACGGCATCGAGGCCTGCAACGTCGATGCCCAGTTCCAAGGCGGAGGTCGAAGCCACTCCGAGAAGTGATCCGTTGCGCAGTGCATTCTCCAGCTCACGGCGCTCGGCAGGCAGGTATCCGGAGCGGTATGCGGCAACCCTGTCGGGAAGGGACGGGTGGACCTGGTCCACCATCGAACGGGTGATCGTTGCAATGGTTTCGGCGCCCCGTCTGGACTTGATGAAGGCCAGTGTCCTTATCTGGGAGCAGACCAAGTTGGCCAGCAGGTTTGAGGTCTCTGCGATCACGGTGCGTCTTGTGGGCGCCCCGTTCTCGCCGTGCAGGTCAGTCAACGGCGGTTCCCACAGGGCAATGGTGACGGATCCCTTAGGGGAGAAGTCGTTGGTGACCTCGGTCGCCGGTGCGCCGATGAGCTTGGAGAACGATGCGGCCGGGTCTGCACTGGTGGCTGAGGCTCCGATAAACACCGGGTCGGCGCCGTAGTGGGCACAGATTCGCCGGAGACGGCGCAGCAGGTTCGCGATGTTGGACCCGAAGACCCCTCGGTAGGAATGTGCTTCGTCGATGATGACGAACTTGAGCCGGCGCAGTACGCGGGCCCACCAAGTGTGGTTGGGTAGGATGCCGAAGTGGAGCATGTCGGGATTGGAGAGAATGAAGTTCGAATGGTCGCGGATCCATCGTCTGGCCGAAACCTCGGTGTCCCCGTCGTAGCTTGCCGCCCGAACCGTTGGCAGTGCAAACCCCTCGATGGCAGTAAGCTGGTCGGCGGCCAATGCTTTGGTCGGGGCCAGATACAGCACCGTGGCGTCGTTGGGGATCAGGCTGGCCTGGTTTTGCAGGGAAGAGACGTGGATCGAGTTGAGCGCCGGCAGTTGGTAGGCCAGTGACTTGCCCGACGCGGTGCCCGTGGCGACGATGGTGTTCCTGCCCTCGTGGGCGAGGTCGGCCGCCTGGACCTGGTGCAGCCACGGGGAAGCCACCCCAATCCGTTCGAAGGCGGTCCGTACATCGGGGTGCACCCAGTCGGGCCATGGGCCCGGCAAGGCTTCCCTGGCCTCGATGATCCGGGAATGGAGCAGCGCCTGGGGGGTGGGTCCATGGCCCAGCAGGGCGATCTGTTCCGAATATTCGTTCACAGGTTCATTGTGGCATCACCTGGCACCGCACCGTGCCCGGAACAAAAGAAATGGGCGGGTCTCGCACCTGTGAGACCCGCCCATTGAATATTCCGTAGCCGGTTAGGCTTCCTGCTTGCCCTCAAAGAGCACGACGTTGCCCAGGTCCGTCCAGCCCAGGGACTTGTAGAGCTGTTGCCCGTCGTTGCTGGCGATCAACAGGCCCTCTTCGACATCATGTTCCAGAGCAAGCGAGACCAATGCGCGCATGGTAAGACTGCCCAGTCCTTGCCGACGAAAATCGGGGGCGGTTATGATGCGGTCAAAGATGGCGAACCCGTTCACTGCCGAGACGTGGCCGCTGGCGGCGACGACTTCCGGCTCGTCCACGGGGTGGATGGATACGTAGGCGTGCGACTGGTCGCGTTCGATCTGGAAAGCGAATCCGTCCGCCGGACGTGGTTCTTCGACATCGTGGCCGCTCATGTCGGTGACCATAAGGATCTCGTTCGCGTTGACGACCTTGAGGCCGGCTGCCTGCGCCGCTTCGATAAGCGTGGTTGTCTCATTGGCGAACGCTGTCAGCCGACGCTTGGGATGCTTGTGCAGTGTTTCGGCGACTGCCACCAACTCATCATTGGATGGCTCGTAAATGACGTATTCCCAGTCACCGGAGGTGTCATGACGGAGCGCAGCATGGACGCGGCCCTCGTGCCTGCTCTCGTAGCCTCGTGCGCCAGCCCAGCCGGAAACCCATGTACCAATTAGTTCATCGCTTGCAGTTGATCCCATAAATCGACCCTACCCCGTGAACTGCCTACATGGGATTCAATTACACGAACTGTTGCGTGCTTGAAACACACCGTCAACCCGGTGATAGTTGCCACGTCGCGTGCACTACGCACGGTTAAGGCCATACCCTTAAGAGCGTGCCGCAGAACCGAATTGTCTTGTACTACGCCTTTACTCCGATTGCCGACCCAGAGGCAGTGCGCCTTTGGCAGCGAGCCCTAATGGAACGGTGGGGCCTTCGCGGCCGCGTCATTATTTCCAAGGACGGCATCAACGGGACGGTGGGCGGTGGTATCAAGGAAATGAAGATGTACGTCAAGGCCACCCGCGAGTATCCGGCGTTCAAGAAAATGGATATCAAGTGGTCCGAAGGTTCAGCCGAGGACTTCCCCCGCATTTCGGTCAAGGTGCGCGATGAAGTGGTGTCTTTCGGTGCCCCGGGCGAACTGGAGGTCAATGCGGATGGTGTTGTGGGCGGTGGCGTCCACCTGAAACCGGAAGCGCTGCACGAGCTTGTTGAAACTAAGAAAGCCGCCGGAGAGGAAGTCCTTTTCTTTGATGGACGCAATGCTTTCGAAGCCCAGATCGGCAAGTTCAAGAACGCAATCGTGCCCGACGTCGAAACCACCCATGACTTCATCGCCGAGATCGAGTCGGGCAAATACGACGAGATGAAAGACCAGCCGATCGTCACCTATTGCACTGGTGGTATTCGTTGCGAAGTGCTCTCGGCGCTCATGGTCAAGCGTGGCTTCACCGAGGTCTACCAGATGCAGGGAGGCATCGTACGCTACGGGGAAACCTACGGCGACAAGGGTCTGTGGGAAGGATCACTATATGTCTTCGACAAGCGCATGCACACGGAATTCAGCGATGAAGCAGTGACCATCGGCCAATGTGTTTGTTGCAACGCACCCACGAGCAAGTTCGAAAACTGTTCAAACCTTTCCTGCCGCAGTCTCCGCCTTTTCTGCAGTGAGTGTGCGGGTAGCGAAGAATTGCGCCAATGCCCCGATTGCGCCGTCGAAGCAAAGAATCTCGTCAAAACATAGGGCGGCCTTCACGCTCCTTGGCTGATTATCGATCGGCACAGCAGGACTTTGCAACATATTTCAAAATTGAGGTCAGCATCCAGTCAATGACTGGATGCTGACCTCTTTTTCTTGTGGCCGTGCCCAGTTGTTCGGTACTCAGAAGAAGGTGGGGTTTTGGATGGTTGCTTTCCAATAGGTGTTGCGGCGGGGAAGCTGTTCGGGGTCCATGAATTTGGGCAGGAGGATGCTAAATAGTCCGTCGTCGTCCCTGATGGGGGTTATCAGTCCTGTGTGGGTGGCGTGGTGGTGGGATGAGCATTGGGGTACGCCTGAGTTGATTTCTGTTTTGCCTCCGTTGCTGACGTAGTCGTAGTGGTGGATTTCGCAGTGTTCCGGTGGGACGGTGCATCCCGGGGTGAGGCATCCTCCGTAGAGGGCGAGGATTGCTTCGCGCATGTAGTCGGGGAAGTAGCGTTCTTCTTTGCCCAGGTCCAGGATCTGGCTTTTGCCGCCCAGGATCATGGGTAAGGCTCCGCCGGTGCATAGTCGTTGGCGTAGTTCGGCGGGGGTGAGTTGTTGGCCGTGGGTGGTGATGCCGTGTTTTTCGGCTTGTTCCTGGAGTTCGGCCAGGGTGGCGATGACCAGGGTCCTGGGTGAAGGCAGTCCGCTGGTTTTCTTCCTCGTGCCGGGTTGTCCTGCGGATTTGAGCAGGTTCATCAGGCCTTGGAGGTGGCGTTGGGGTGGGGTGAGTCCATCTGGTCCGTAGGCGGTGGAGTTCATGGTTCCCGGTTCGGTTTTCGCGTTGCCGTTGCCGTTGTTGTTGGTGAAGAGGTTTCCGGTGTGGGTGCCGTTGGGGTCCAGGGACAGGGACCTGATGGTTGCTGCGTCTTGCAGGGGTTGCCCGGTGGTGGGGTCGATGAGGAAGTCGGGGAACCGGGGGCTGGGTTCGTTGCCGGTGCCGGTGGTGAGTGCTTGTTGGAGCAGTGCTTGGCGGTCGCCGGCCTTGGTGCGGGGGTTGTCGGTTTGGGCGCAGAGGGCCAGCAGTGTTTCGGTGTCGGTGGGTAGGGTGCGGATGAGGAATTCGCCGATGCCTGCGGTGGTGCCGCGGTAGAAGAGTCCGAGTTTGGTGCGCAGGATTTCTTCGGGGATATCGGTGATGCCCTCTTGGAGCGTGGTGCCGATGGTGGCCAGGAGTTTAGAGGTGGTGCGGGGGTCTTGGTGGCGTATGGATTCGGAGACTTGCTGCTCGAGGTCTTCGGTGAGGGCGTCGGGGTTGGGGTGTTGATGGATCTGGGGTGTGAGTTTGTCGAGTTTGCGGGCGGCGGCGTTAATTTCCTGGGGGTCTGCGCTGCCGGTGGCCAGGTCGTGGGCGAGGTGGGGGAATTGTGCGCGGGTGGGTTGGCCGTAGAGGTCGGTGCCTGGCAGGAGCCGGTCGATGGCGCGGAGGCGTTCGCGGGCCTCGTAGTAGCCGATGTGCAGGGTTCCGGTGAGGAAGTCTGTGGTGTTTTTGAAGACCAGTCGTCCGGTGGGGACGGTTCGCGGGTCTGGGGGCAGGGCGGTGGTGCCGGCGATGTAGGGGGCAGAGTTGGCGTGGATGGTTGCGAGGGTGTCGAAGGTGGTTTCGGGTAGTTCGTGGGCCAGGGTGCGCCTGGCGGTTTGTGCTGCGAGGAGTTGGGTGTGGGCTGCGGTGCGGTGGGCGTCTTCGGCGGCGTGGGTGAACAGTGCGGCGGTGGTGGGGGAGGTGGTGTGTGAGGCGATGCGTTGTCCCAGGTCGCGGACAAGGTGCTGGGCGGCCAGTAGGGAGCGTAGTTCATCGTTGGGTGTCACGGTGTGTCCGGGAGTTCTGTCGGTGTGCGTGATTGATGCGATGAACTGCGTTGTTTCCATGCCCACCAGCATGCTTCCGATGTAGGGGGAAGGGTTAGGAGGTGCACGTGGAACTGTGGATAACCCGCGGGAGTTCCGTCGGCCGGTGTGCCGCGGTCACCACCGTCGTCGTTGGCTGCGCCTGGGCCGGCGGCGGCGATCGTTCTCACACGGCTCTTGGCGCGGAGCAGCCAACGAAGCTCCCGGTGTAGATCGGTCGGACTCAGGCGGTGGGAGTGCCCTCGGGCCACAGGCCTGCTGCGCCGTCCCCCGGGGTGGCCATTTCGCTTTCGGTGTGGAAGATGCGTAGGCCGCGGGCCTCGTAATTGGCGATGGCGGTCGGGCCGTCGAGTGAACAAGTGTGCACCCATACCCGGGCGACTGCAGGGAATCCGCTGACGCGCGCATCAATATCCCAGGCCCGGGATATCGCCTCAGCAAGCAATGCTCCGCCCAGCCCGCGCCCGATGCACTGCGGGAACAGGCCAAAGTACATGATCTCGACTTCGGTGCCCGAGTCATGGACCCGTCCAGCCAGCTCCACATAGCCCCCCGGGGCTCCGTCGATGTAGAGCACATGGGTCTCTGTGCCCGCATCTCGCATCAGGGCTTCCCACTGGCTCCGGGCCAGGTTGAGACGGTCCGACCAGTTCAGGTCGCTGCCCACTGACTGGTAGAGGAACTTGCTGAATTCCGGGGTGATCGCCTCGACCCGCTCGATCCTTGCTCCGTCGGGCAACTCCCGGGAAGCAGGACGGAGATCGTGGGGGGAAAGCTGCTGCAAATGCGTGGTGGTGACCTCAATCATGGGTTCCATCATAGGCGCGACAACGGGCCGGCGGGAGCACATCGATAGACTGTGAAGCGTGACTCCCACCGATACCTTCGCCCAGATTCCCGATGCGCCGTGCAGTGGCGATGTGCTGTTGTTGGACGACCTTGCCAAGGACCTGCGCGCAGCCGGCTTCGAACACGAATCCATTACCGTCTTCCTGGGAGAGAGCGCCCACGAGGCGCTGATGCGCGACCAGCTCGTCCCTGCACTTCGTCGCATCGAGGCACAGCCGGCCCCCACTGCGCTAGGCACCATGGTTGGGCTGTTCATGCTTGGAACCGACGCTTCAGCAGCCGAGGTGGCCTCCGCCTTCGCCGACACCGGGATCGAGGGGTTGCAGAAGCTGGGCGTAGTCGAGTCCGTCGAGGGTCCGACGCAACGCTGGCAGGCACGGCTCGACCTTCGCCCGCACGCCTCGGACGCGGACGCGGAGATCTGGGTCGCCAGCGACCTCGGTGCCCACCAGCGCCCGGGGGTGCTTCGCCACGATCACGTCCTGGGCATCGGGCAGGCATCACTCACACTCGCCCAAACCACCATTCGTCCGCAGGTCGATTACGCGCTGGACTTGGGTACCGGGTGCGGCATCCAGGTGTTCCACCTGCTTTCGCATTGCCGCAGGGTCGTTGCCACCGATATCTCGGCCCGGGCGCTGGGCTTCACTCGCTTTAATCTGCTGCTGAACCACCAAGCGCTGGGCATCGATGCCGGTAATCTCGCCGGGCGCGTTGAATTGCGCCTGGGCTCGTTGCTTGAGCCGGTGGCTGGGGAGAACTTCGACCTGGTGGTCTCCAACCCGCCGTTCGTGATCACCCCACGGGCTGCCGGGCAGGAGGACGCCGAGCGCTTCACCTACCGGGACGGCGGAATGTCCGGTGATTCCCTGGTGGCGCACTTGGTCGCCTCGATCACGGGGATCCTGAAGCCCGGCGGCAGCGCGCAGTTGCTCGCCAACTGGGAAATCACTGCTGCCGCCCCCGGGGAAGAGGCCGATTGGAGCTCCGGTCCGCGCTCCTGGCTTACCGGCGACACCGAGGCGTGGTTCATCCAGCGTGAAGAGGTCAGCCCCGCCGGGTATGCCGAGACCTGGCTTCGCGATGCCTCGCAGGGCCGCGACCAGCTGGGGTTCGCCCGGCAGTACGGGGCCTACCTCGATGACTTCGCCTCGCGCAACGTCGGGGCCATCGGCTTCGGGATGGTTTGGCTGCGCACACCCAAGGACGGCGCCCGCGGCGTCGGGCGGGTCTTTGAATCCCTCGCCTACCCCATTGAACAACCCATCGGGCCATGCCTGGGGCGCGACATCGCCGTGGCGGACGGGCTCGAAGGCCGTGCCCTGGGAGAGCTGCACCTGCTGGTGGCCGAGGACGTCACCGAGGAGCGCCACCAGCGTCCCGGTGCCGAACACCCCGGGGTGATCTTGTTACGCCAAGGTGCCGGTTTGCGGCGAACCGAAATACTGGACACCGCACTGGCCGGATTCGTGTCCGCCTGTGACGGGGATCTGGACGTATCGTCCCTAGTCGGTGCGTTGGCGTCACTGCTTGCGCCAAGGGATCGGGAGTTTTCGGACAGGTTATATCAAGGGGTTGTGCGCCTTGTTAAGCGTGGATTCCTCTTGGAGATGCGAAACAACCGCTAAACTTTTTCGTATGACCCAGAACACTTCCGCCGGGCCGGGTGCCAAAGTCGATGGCCGGTCCCCGGCACCGTCACAACCGGTGTCCATCAGCGACCCGCAAGCCATCCGGGCACTGGCCCACGAGGCGCGCCTGACGGTGCTCGAGGAGCTCTTCGCCTCACAGGCCACGCGCACCGCCACCGAGCTGGCGACGCGCTGCGAGCTGACCCCCAGTGCGATGAGCTACCACCTTCGCGCCTTGGAGAAATATGGGTATGTGGTACGGGCGGCAAGCGAGGGTGACGGCCGCGAACGTCGGTGGAAGGCAGCCGGAAGCCAATTGGTCCTGGGCTCGCTCTCGGATTCGACGTCGGCGAAGAACGCGTACCTCAACGTCCAGCTCAATGCCTTCCGCGAGCGGCTCTCGGCGGAGATCGCCCGGCGTGACAAAGAACGCAAGGCCGGCAAGGAACCAGAGGCCGACAGGGCCCCGGTGCTGACCACCGGGATGGTCTTCCTCTCCGATCCGCAGCGCAAGGAATTCATCACCAAGGTCTACGACCTGCTCCACGAATACGAGGAGTTGGCCGAACCGGAGGCGCGCGGAGTCGATGGGCAAAGGCTTTACTACATGCTTTCATTCCTGCCCGAATTCCCTGACCGGCATGGGCACTGATACCCCTTAGCGGGCAGGGAAAACAGCGTCGCGGGAACGCTGCTTGCTTTGCGGCACGTAAATACGGCTAACCTAGATCAGGGAATGTTCGGTGCACCCACTTTGGTGCACCACTGGTTGCTAATAGGAGTGTTGTGCCCGCCAAGGCCAAGGAAAAGACCGGAATGAAACTCGTGATCGTAGAGTCCCCGGCTAAAAGCAAGTCCATCGCCAAGTACCTGGGCGAGGGCTTTGAAGTCGACGCCTCGGTGGGGCACATCCGCGATTTGGCGCAACCCGCCGATCTGCCCGCGGAGATGAAAAAGGGACCCTACGGCAAGTTCGCCGTAGACGTCGAGAACGACTTCGACCCCTATTACGTCGTCTACCCGGACAAGAAGAAGCGGGTCGCCGAACTCAAGGCCAAGCTCAAGGGCGCCGACGCGCTCTATCTCGCAACGGATGCGGACCGTGAAGGCGAAGCCATCGCGTGGCACCTGCTCGAGGTGCTCAAGCCCAAGGTCCCGGTCTACCGCATGGCCTTCACGGAGATCACCCAAGAGGGCATCAACCGTGCCATGGAGAACATCCGGGAGCTGGACACCGACCTGGTCAACGCACAGGAAACCCGTCGTGTGCTGGACCGTCTCTACGGCTACGAGATCTCCCCGGTGCTCTGGCGCAAGGTGGCCCGCGGGCTCTCTGCCGGACGCGTGCAGTCGGTGGCAACCCGGCTGGTCGTGGAGCGAGAACGCGAACGCATGGCCTTCCGCAACGCCTCCTACTGGGATTTGACCGGAACCTTCGCCACCGGCGCAGGGGAGAGCTTCGGGGCGAAGCTGTCCTCGGTCGACGGGGCACGGGTGGCCACCGGCCGCGACTTCACCGACCGCGGCGAACTCAAGACCCCCAAGTCCGGGTCCATCGCGCACCTGGACGAAGCCGGGGCCACAGCCCTGGCAGCCGGCCTTGCCGAGGCGGACTTCGCCGTCACCTCGGTCGATGAGAAGCCCTACACCCGCCGCCCGGCAGCGCCCTTCACCACCTCCACGCTGCAGCAGGAAGCAAGCCGCAAGCTGCGCTGGAGCTCCAAGTCGGCCATGCAGGTCGCCCAGCGCCTGTATGAAAACGGCTACATCACCTACATGCGTACCGACTCGGTGTTCCTGTCCAACGAGGCCGTCAACGCCGCTCGCAAGCAGGCAGCAGAACTCTATGGAACCGACGCGGTCCCGGATAAGCCGCGCGTCTACAAGGCCAAGTCCTCCGCCGCGCAGGAAGCCCACGAGGCCATCCGCCCCGCAGGGGACTCCTTCCGCCGCCCCGCCACGGTACGAGCACAGCTCTCGGGCGACGAGTTCAAGCTCTACGAGCTGATCTGGAAGCGCACGGTCGCCTCCCAGATGGCCGATGCCAAGGGCTTCACGGCCACCATCAAGCTCGCAGGCGAAGCCACCACCGGCCAGGTCGCCGAGTTCTCCGCCTCCGGCACCGTGATCACCTTCCGCGGCTTCATGGCCGCCTACGAGGAAGGCCGTGATGCCGCCCGCGATCAAAAGGCCGCAGACGCCGCCGAAGAGGCGCGCCTGCCAAAGCTGGCTGTCTCGGATCCGCTGGCAGGCACCGGCATCGAAGCGACCGGGCACACCACTTCCCCACCGGCCAGGTACACCGAGGCCTCGATCGTCGCCGAGCTCGAAGCCCGGGAGATCGGGCGCCCCTCGACGTTCGCCCCGACCATCTCCACCATCATGGACCGCGGCTATGTCACCAAGCGCGGCGGTGCCCTGGTACCCAGCTGGATCGCGTTCTCCGTGGTCCGCCTGCTGGAGGAGCACTTCGGCAAGTATGTAGACTACGACTTCACCGCGCGCCTGGAAGACGACCTGGACGAGATCGCCCACGGCCGCAAGGCCCGCACCGCCTGGCTCAAGGACTTCTACTTCGGCACCGGAGACGGCGCCGATGCCGGCTTGGAATCGGTGGTCAACAACCTGGGCGACATCGACGCCCGCGCCATCAACTCCATCGACATCGCCCCGGGCATCGTATTGCGCGTTGGCAAGTTCGGCCCGTACCTGGAAAAGCCGTTGCCGGCCGATGCCCCCGAGGGCACCGACCCGCAGCGCGCCAACGTGCCAGAGGACCTGGCACCGGATGAGCTCACCGCCGAAAAGGCCATCGAGCTGATGGAAAACCAGGGCCCGGGGGAGCGCGAACTGGGTATCGACCCCGAGACCGGCCGGATGGTCGTGGCCAAGGATGGGCGCTACGGCGCCTACGTCACCGAGGTCATCGTGGAGCCAACGGCCGAGGAATTGGTGGCCGCGCCGGTGGAATACTACAAGAACGGCAAGCCGAAGCCGCCGAAGAAACCGGTCAAGGCCAAACCGCGCACCGGCTCGCTCTTTACCTCCATGAGTGTGGATACCGTGACCCTTGAGGAGGCCCTGCGGCTGATTTCGCTGCCGCGGGTGCTGGGCGTGGATGCCGAAGGCGTGGAAATCACCGTGCAGAACGGCCGCTTCGGGCCCTACCTAAAAAAGGGGACGGACTCGCGGTCCATCGGCACCGAGGAGGAGATCTTCTCCATCGCCCTCGAAGAGGCGTTGGAGATCTACTCGCAGCCCAAGGCCCGTGGCGCCCGTACCGCGGTGGCTCCGCTTGCCGAGTTCGGCCCCGACCCGGTCTCGGAGAAGAATATCGTGGTCAAGGAGGGGCGCTTCGGTTCCTATATCACCGACGGGGTCACCAACATCACCATCCCGCGGGACACCACGCTGGAGGAGCTGACCCGGGAAACGGCCATCGAGCTGCTCGCCGACAAGCGGGCCCGCGGACCGGTCAAGCGCAAGACTGCGGCCAAGGCACCGGCGAAGAAGGCCCCGGCGAAAAAGCCGGCGGCCAAGAAGCCTGCGGCCAAGAAGCCTGCGGCCAAGAAAACCGCGGACTAGCCGCACCGCGGCAAGGGGCATGCACATGAGGATGGCACCATGAGGCTGGGCGTACTGGATATCGGATCGAACACGGTCCACTTGTTGCTTGTCGACGCGTATCCGGGCGCCCGCCCGGTGCCCTTCGCCTCGCACAAACGCCCGCTTTCGCTGGTGAGCTACCTCGATGAAAACGGGGCGATCAACCAGGCCGGGCAAAACGAGCTGCTGGACTTCGTCCACGAGGCCGCGCAGTTCGCCGTGAACCACCACGCGGAGGACCTTTTGGCCTTTTGCACCTCGGCGATCCGCGAATCGGCCAACGGTGCCGAAGTGCTCGCCAAGGTCGTCGCCGAGACCGGGGTGAGGCTCACCGAGCTCACCGGCGAGCAGGAAGCCGGCATGACCTACTACGCGGTGCGCCGATGGTTCGGCTGGAGCTCGGATCGGATCCTGAACCTAGACATGGGCGGCGGTTCCTTCGAACTCGCCCTGGGCCAGGACGAGTTCCCCACCGTTGCCCACTCGGTGCCGCTGGGCGCCGGACGGCTCACCCACCAATGGCTGCCGACCGAGCCGGCGTCGATCAAGGAACTCAAGGCGCTGCGCAAGCACGTGCGCGAGGTGCTCACCGAGCCCATCGCCGAGCTGCGCCAGTTCGGCAAGCCGACCCTGGTCACCGGGACCTCAAAGACCTTCCGCTCGCTGGCGCGGATCACCGGGGCGGCCCCATCGGCGGAGGGCCCCTACGTCAAGCGGGTGCTGCGCGCCGAGTCGCTGAAGGTGTGGACCAACAGGCTCATCGCGATGAGCTGGGAGGAACGCGCAGAGCTGCCGGGGGTCTCTGCGATCCGTGCCCCGCAGATGCTCGCCGGGGCCATCGTGGCCCTGGAGGCCATGGAGGCGATGAAGGTCAAGTCCCTGCGCATCTGCCCGTGGGCGCTGCGCGAGGGGTTGATGCTCCGGCGCTTCGACCACGTACTTTTTGACTCAAGCGTGCCGCTCAGTAGTAGCGTGGGTGTCGGAGAGGTGGCTTTGGGACAATCCTCGGTAATGTCGATGTCCTCAAGCAGCACGGCACTTTAGGTATAAGCAGAGGCAGGGTTCCATGATCGAGTCAGGGCACGGCAGCAGCACCGAGATCCCGGTGGCGCTTTCCAGCGCGTCGGTCTACCCGCTGAACGTCCATGACGCCTTCGCGGTGTCCCACGACCTGGGCTACGACGGGGTCGAGGTGCTGGTCACCGGCAACCAGGTCTCGCAGGATCCCGCCGCACTGAACCGGCTGGCCGAACGCTACGAACAACCCATCATGGCCATCCACGCGCCCACGCTTCTGTTGACCCAGCAGGTCTGGGGCACCGCCTGGAACAAGATCGAATCCGCGGCCGCCATGGCCGTTGAGGTGGGGTGCGACGTCGTCGTTGCCCACCCGCCGTTTCGCTGGCAGGGCATCTACGCCACCGAATTCGCCACCGGCATCCGCCGGATCATGGAGGAATACGGGGTGAGGATCGCGGTGGAAAACATGTATCCGTGGCGTGCGCGGGGCCGCGAAGCGAAGATGTACCTGCCGCACTGGAACCCGATCCCCGAACCGTACGAGTTTGTCACCTGGGACTTCTCGCACTCCGCGATCGCGGACATGGACTCGGCGGCGGCCTTCCGTGATCTGGGCGAGAGGCTGAGCCACGTACACCTGTGCGACGGCAAAAACAACGGCAAGGACGAGCACCTGGTGCCCGGACGCGGCACCCAGCCGGTCATCGAGGGGATCGAATACCTGCGCGACTCGGCCTGGGACGGCGTGGTGGCCGTGGAGGTCTCCACACGCAAGGCCAAGGGAGCCGGGGAGCGCGAGGCATGGCTGGGCGAGACACTTCAATTCGCCCGACGCCACCTGGCCCCGGTGAGTCAGGACGCCAAGGGCGGGTCCGCCGCCACGCAGTAGCTGGGCACCCGGGCTTCCACACGCCCGCCCGATGGCTCGACGGGCCATCGGGCACCCATCCGTGGAAGACTGGTGAGATGACTTCTGTGCAATCGACTCCTCCCCATGCCACGAACAAACTCGCCTTCCTGGGCACCGGGTCCATGAACGGGGCGGTGCTGCGGGGCATCATCGCCTCCGGCTACGATCGAACCGCGGTGGTAGCGACCCTGCGCAGCGACGCCAAAGCCGATGACCTGCGCACCGAAACCGGCGTCACCGTGCTGATCGGTGAGCAGGACCCCGAGGCCAACATCAACGCCGTGAAGGATGCGGACGTTGTCTTCCTGGGCGTGAAGCCCGTGGGCATCACCGCCCTGTGCGACCAGATCCGTGGATCGCTCAAGCCCACTGCCGTGGTCGTCTCGGTGGCGGCTGCCATCACCATCGAGATGATGGCGGCACACTTGGAAGCGGGCCAGCCGATCGTGCGTTCGATGCCCAACACGCCGTTGAAGGTGGGTTCCGGAGCGGTGGGCCTGAGCTCCGGCGAATTCGTGACCAAGGAAGACCTGGCCGCCGTTGTCGAGCTGTTCTCCGGTTCCGGGGTGGTCCATGTGGTTCCCGAGGAGCAGCAGAACGCCGTCTCGGCGATCAGCGGCTCGGGACCGGCCTACGCGTTCTATCTGGCCGAGGCCATGGCCGCGGCAGGGGTGGAGCTGGGCCTTGATCCGGCACTGGCCACCGACCTGGCCCGCGCCACCGTTGCAGGGGCGGGCAAGATGCTCGCTGAGGCGGACGCGGATCCCTCGGCCCTGCGCAAGGCCGTGACCAGCCCCAAGGGCACCACCGAACAGGCACTGGCGACTTTCGACGCCGAGGGCATGGCCAAGATCGTCGCCCACGGCGCTGCGGCGGCAGCGGCACGTGCCGCTGCCATCACCAAGGAGCTCGGCTAGCAACCACCAAGGCACCCGCCCCCACCAACCCTGAAAAACCAGGGGACGCGGCGGGTGTCTTTGTGCGTTGTGCCTTAGGGCCGGGCCGCGAAGCGTTCAAGCAGGTCGACGTGTCCCGAGACGATCAGCACGTCGCGCCGGGTGACCTTGGTGTCGGGCTGGGCGTAGGTGAAGTCCTCGCCGGGGGATTTCACTCCCACCACGGTAATCCCGTACTTGGAGCGCACCTGGGACTCGGCGAGGGTGAAGCCCTGGGTCTCCTTGGGCGGGTACATCTTCACGATCGCGAACCCGTCGTCGAACTCGATGAAGTCAAGCATGCGCCCGCCTACCAGGTGCGCGGCACGCACCCCGGCGTCGGCCTCGGGATAGATCACGTGGTTGGCTCCGATCCGGGTGAGGATCTTGCCGTGCGAGGGCGTGATGGCCTTGACCCAGAGGTGCTCGATGCCTAGGTCCACCAGGTTCACGGTGATCAGCACGGAGGACTCGATGGAGGTGCCCACCCCGACCACAGCCGAGGTGAACTCCTGGGCGCCGAGCTGGCGCAGCGCGTCGATGTTGGTGGCGTCGGCCTCCACCACGTGGGTGAGCGTAGAGGCCCACTTCTGCACCAGTTCTTGGCTGCGCTCGATGGCCAGGACCTCGCGGCCCTGTTTGACCAGTTGCTCCGCCATGGAGGCGCCAAAACGGCCCAGCCCGATGACCAGTACCGGGGCGTTGTGGTCCGGTTTCTTCTCAGCCAATGATGGGCCTCTCTTCGGGGAAGTGGTAGAGCTGATTGCGTTGGCGCAGGGCCAACGCGGTTGCCAAGGTAATCGTACCGATTCGACCGGCAAACATCAGCGAGGAGAGCACGTACTTGCCTGCGGGGGGCAACTCGCCGGAGAGCCCCGTGCTCAACCCCACGGTACCGAAGGCCGAGATCGACTCAAAGACCGCCCGTGAGATCGTGGTTCCGCTGATCACCAACAACGACGCGGTGGCCAGCAGCACCAGGGTCGCGCCCAGGACCATGATCGAGATCGCGACGCGCATGGTGCCCTCGGGGATGCGACGGCCGAAGGCGCGAACGTCGGTGTCGCCGCGGGCCTCGGCGAAGATCGCCAGGAACAACACCGCGATGGTGGTGACCTTCAGGCCCCCGGCAGTGGAGGCCGAGCCGCCGCCGGCAAACATCAAGGCGTCCGAGAGCAGCATCGTGACCTGGTTCATCTCACCCTGCTCGACCAGGTTGAAGCCTCCGGAGCGGGTCATCACCGAGGCAAAGACCGAATGGATGACCTTGTCCCCGTTGTTCATGGAGCCGATGGTGGCCGGATTGCTCCATTCCGCCACCGCCCAGAGCAGGGCGCCGGAAACCAGCAGGATCGTGGTGACCAGCAGGGTCAGCTTGGTGTGCAGCGACCACTTCTTGGTATTGAAGCGGTGTGCCAGCAGCACCATCAGCACCGGGAAGCCCAGGGAACCCAGAAACACGCCGAGCATCAGTGGAACAAGGATCCACAGGTCGGTCTCGTAGGGCACCAGGCCATCGGAGTGCGGGGTGAACCCGGCGTTGTTGAAGGAGGAGATCGAATAGAAGATCCCGTGCCACAGTGCCTCGTTCAGCGGCTCGCCCAGGATTAGGAAGCGCGGGATCAACATCAGTGAGAGGGCGACCTCGATGGCCACCGAGGTGGTGATCACGATGCGCAGCAGCGAACCGACCTCGCCCAGGGTCGAAGCGGCGGAGGTGTTCATCGAATTCTGCGCCATCAGTTTCCCGCGCACGCCCAGGCGCTTGGACACCGCCAGGGACAGCACCGAGGCCAGGGTCAAGATGCCCAGGCCGCCGACGAACACCGCGATGATCATCACCAGCTGCCCGAAGAAGGACCAGTGGGTGGCGGTGGACACCACCGTCAGTCCGGTCACGCACACGGCGGAAGTCGCAGTGAACAAGGCGTCGTGGAAGGGGGTTGCTTCGCCGGTGGCGGAGGAGATAGGTAGGGCGAGCACCGAGGAGAACAGGGAGATCACCACGACGAAGGCCAACAGCGCCAGGCGTGCCGGGGACTTGACGGTGAAGTCCGCCGCCGCCCTGCGCCACAGGCCCAGACGCGTGCGCCATCTGGCAAGCGCGCCCGATCCGGCGCCCTGCCGTCGTGGTGAGTCGGAAAAGGGAGAGGACCCCATGTGTTTAGTTCGGCTCCAAGACGTGGACATCTTTCTTTGCGCGGAAACCCGTGTCCCGCAAGCTCCCACAATAAACCATGGCACCTGCGGATTCCTCGGTGGCGGGGCCGACTCGCGCCCACGCAGGACCACGGGCGGGACACCGCTGGCGGCAGGCCGGGTGTCTTGGAGCACACCGGCGCCGTGGATCGCGTAGCCTGAGAGTGTGTTTGCCGACAATGCACCAGTGCCCCCGACCCAAGTGATCTGGAGCGAGGAAATGATGGCGTACCGCTTTAGCGAGACCCATCCCATGCACCCGCTTCGCTTAGATCTCACCGCCCGGCTCTGTACCGAGCTGGGGCTCTTTGAGCGCGCCAACCTCAGCGTCGTTGCACCACCGGTGGCCACCGACGAACAGTTGGCAACGGTCCACGATGTCGGGTACATCGAGGCCGTCCACGAGGTCAGTGAGCATCCGGATGTGCCCAACGAGGCCCGGGGCCTGGGCACCGAGGACAACCCGGCCTATGCGGGGATCCACGAGGCAAGCGCGCGGCTGGCCGGCGGGACGCTGCTGGGGGCCGAATCCATCCTGGCGCAGAACGCCCTGCACGTGGTGAACTTCGGTGGCGGAATGCACCACGCCTCGGCCTCCAAGGCCAGCGGCTTCTGCATCTACAACGACTCCGCGTTGGCGATCCAACGCCTGCTCGACGGGGGAGTGGGCAAGGTCCTGTACATCGATGTGGACGCGCACCACGGCGACGGCACCCAGAGCATTTTCTGGAACGACCCGCGGGTGATGACCATTTCCATCCATGAAACCGGCATGTCCCTGTTCCCCGGCACCGGGTACGCCAACGAGATCGGCGGTCCGGGCGCCGAGGGCACGGCCGTGAACATCGCCGTTCCCCCGCGCACCTCCGACGCCGCCTGGTTGCGTGCCTTCCATGCCGTGGTCCCGCAACTGGCCGCCGCATTCGCACCCGAGGTGATCGTCTCGCAGCACGGCTGCGACGGCCACCGCGACGACGACCTTTCCAACCTGCGCTTGACCATTGACGGGCAACGGCAAAGCGCGCTCGATATCGCCGAGCTGGCCACCCGTCTGTGCGAGGGCCGTTGGATCGCCACCGGCGGCGGAGGATACAACACCGCTTCGGTGGTCCCGAGGGCGTGGAGCCACCTGGTGGCCATTGCCTCCGGCAAACCCGTTCCACTGGCAACCAAGGTGCCGCAGCCGTGGCGCGAATACGTGCACGAGCGCTACGGGATCTGGCCGCCGGAGTCGATGGGGGACGACGCTGAACTCTGGTGGCGCAGCTGGGAGGTCGGCTACGATCCGGCCGACCCGGTGGACCGCACCATCATGGCCACGCGCAAGGAGATCTTTCCGCTTTTCGGGCTGGACCCCTGGTTCGACTAGAGGCTTCGAGGATGCCAACGCACGTATATGCAGATAGAGTTATGCGGTGGCACATGAACAAGTCTTTTCCGCGCTGGCCGATCCGACCAGGCGTCGGTTGCTAGAAGCCCTGCTCGAGGACTCGCGCTCGGTAGGCTCCCTGGTCGAGGCCTTGGGCGTTTCCCAGCCGACGGTCTCCAAGCACCTGAAGGTCTTGCGCGAAGCCGGGCTGATCACGATGCGCGCCGACGGGCAGCGCCGCTACTACGCACTTGAGCCGGCCACCTTCCTCGAGTTGCAAACCTGGCTGCAGCAGTACCTGCCTCCCGTCTGCGCCCTGGCCGTGGTTGCCGATTCCTTACCCGATCCAGCCGCCCTCCCGCACGATGCCACACACCAGGCCACCGTTGCCGCGGCCCAGCTGGGCAGGACCGTGGGACGCGGCCTGGAACAGGTGACCGGACGGGCACAGGACTTCCTCGAACGACTGCCCAAACCGAAGTTCGGGCGCAAGCGCTAGGCGGTTCACGAAGCCGGAAACGTGCGCGTCATCATACATCCAGGACCAAAAAAGTTACGCGGGCTAGGTTCCATGATGACGTTAGGTTGTGCCCCGGGCGCCGCCCATGTCATTCTCTAGAGTGGGGCAGCGTCGCCAGTCATGGCGGTAGCGTGCCCTCATGCCTGCCCCAAGTGATGAGGAGATAAGACTTGGACCAGCAACTTGCGACCATCCGCGACGAAGTGTTCCGTCGCAACCCGGGTGAAGCGGAATTTCACCAAGCCGTGACCGAAGTGTTCGAAAGCCTCGAAGCGGTATCCCACAAGCATCCTGAATATGCCGAAGCCGCCATCCTGCAGCGCATGTGCGAGCCGGAACGACAGATCATTTTCCGTGTCCCCTGGACCGATGACGAAGCCCGTGTGCAGATCAACCGCGGCTTCCGCGTGGAGTTCAACTCCGCGCTGGGCCCCTACAAAGGTGGATTGCGTTTCCACCCTTCGGTCTACTTGGGCATCGTGAAGTTCCTGGGCTTCGAACAGATCTTCAAGAATTCACTCACCGGCATGCCCATCGGCGGCGGCAAGGGCGGATCCGACTTTGACCCGCGCGGCAAGTCCGATGGCGAAGTCATGCGCTTCTGCCAGTCGTTCATGACCGAGCTCTACCGCCACATCGGGGAATACACCGACGTGCCCGCCGGGGACATCGGTGTGGGCGGCCGCGAAATCGGCTACCTCTTTGGCCAGTACAAGCGGATCACCAACCGCTACGAGTCAGGCGTGCTCACCGGCAAGGGAATCAGCTGGGGAGGTTCCCTGGTGCGCCCCGAAGCCACCGGCTTCGGTGCGGTGCTCTTTACCCAGGAGATGCTCAAGACCCGCGGCCAGAGCTTCGACGGCCAGCGAGTGGTCGTCTCGGGCTCCGGAAACGTGGCAATCAACGCCATCGACAAGGCCCAGTCCCTGGGTGCCAAGGTCATCACGGCTTCGGACTCCGGCGGGTACATCGTCGATGAACGAGGCCTGGATGTCGAACTGCTGCGCCAGATCAAGGAAGTCGAGCGCGGGCGCATCAGCGAATACGCCCAGCGTGCCAAGTCCAAGAAGGTTCACTATGTCGAAGGCGGGAACGTCTGGGACGTCGATGCCACCGTCGCGCTGCCCTGCGCCACGCAGAATGAGCTCGACGCCAAGCACGCCAAGCGGCTGATCTCCACCGGTGTGGTCGCGGTCTCCGAAGGAGCAAACATGCCGTGCACCGCTGCGGCAACCTCCCTCTTCCAGGATGCAGGGGTACTCTTTGCCCCCGGCAAGGCAGCCAACGCCGGCGGCGTGGCAACCTCCGCACTGGAGATGCAGCAGAACGCCAGTCGTGACTCCTGGAGCTTTGAGCACACCGAGGCCCGACTGAGCCAGATCATGATCGGGATCCACGACCGCTGCGCTTGGACGGCCGATGAGTACGGAGTGCCAGGCAACTACGTCGCCGGGGCCAACATCGCCGGCTTCGTCAAGGTCGCCGACGCCATGCTGGCCCAGGGCCTGATCTAGCCAAGGCACCAACGGCACCGGCAAGGGGCCGGGACGTATAACGGAAACACGAGGTTTCCGGTGTCGGTCCTGGCCCCTTGCCCTCGTTCTATGACGCAGTGTGTCTCTCCGCACCGAGGAAGTATTTGTGCATATCGGCCGGCGACTGTACATTCTCATCCATGACTAATCGTTGGTATGCGTATTTTGTGTCGGCTCTGGAGGAGCCTAGGACGCGGTAAATTCGCATACCCACCTTCAGAGCCGACAAGGGCCGCAAGCTATTGCTTGCCGGCCCTTCGCTATTTCCACGATAGCGGCCCTGAAGGAATACGCAGCGTGATCGCCGGGGCCGCAGTGAAACCAATGGGCCCCCGGCGCAGAGCACCGGGGCCGCAACTGAAAGGCTCCAGATCATGAGCATTGCCATCGAAACACAGCGCCGGGCGAACACCAATGAACGCGTATGGGAGATTACCGAACTTCCCACCCCGGCCGAGCTGGTTGCGCAGCTTCCCGTGGGGGATACCCAGGGCTACCGGATCATGCGGGCCCGCCAGGAAATCGGTGCGGTCCTCTCCGGCCTTGATGCGCGCCTGTTGGTGGTCATCGGCCCCTGTTCCATCCATGATCCCGTTGCCGGCCTCGAGTATGCCGCCAGGCTTGCCGCAGCGGCCAAGAAACACCAGGGGGAGCTGCTGGTGGTGATGCGCAGCTACTTCGAAAAGCCCCGAACCACCGTGGGGTGGAAGGGGCTGGTCAACGATCCTCACCTCGATGGAAGCCACGAGATGGAAGAGGGCTTGCGCGCTGCACGGGAATTCATGCTCCGCGCCAGCGAGCTGGGCCTGCCGCTGGCCACCGAATTCCTGGAGCCACTCAGCGCACAGTACCTGGCGGACCTCATCAGCTGGGGCGCCATCGGGGCTCGAACCACCGAAAGCCAGACCCACCGCCAACTGGTCTCGGGACTCTCGATGCCTGTGGGCTTCAAGAACGGCACCGACGGCTCGGTGCAGGTGGCCATCGATGCCTGCCAGGCGGCCGCTGCCGCGCAATCGTTCATGGGGATCAATGACCAGGGACGTACCGCGATCGTGCGGACCACAGGAAACAAGGATGCCCACTTGATCTTGCGCGGAGGTGTGGACGGGCCAAATTTCGCCGCCGAGCCGGTGGCAAGGGCCTGCGCGGCTATGAATGGCGCAGGCATGAACCCGAGAGTGGTCATCGATGCCTCCCACGCGAATTCGGGCAAGTCCCACGAGCGCCAGGGCGAGGTCATCACCGAACTGGCGGCCCGGATTGCCGCAGGGGACAACACCATCGCCGGGATCATGGCCGAGAGCTTCCTGGTCCCTGGTGCACAGAAACATGACCCTGACACAGTGGTACAGGGTTCGGATGTGCTCGGCGGCCTGACTTACGGCCAGTCCGTGACCGATGCCTGCATGGGCTGGGAGACCAGCGCGCAGCTGCTCGATGTGCTGGCCAGCGCCGTGGGTGCAGCACGCTAGATACCGGACCCAGGGTTTCCGCGTGTTGCTCCGTTGGGCCGGTGCGCCGTGGAACGTTGTATAGTTCACATTGGCCCCATGTACCACTAAAGTGGGATGTAAGGGCATTGAATATCTTGGGGTGTTTGCGTGGACAGGGAGATCTCCCGCGCCCGCGCCAGGGCACGATTGTCGTGTGGAAATTGTCAGGAGAATCAGGGAATGGTCGAATCGCCAAACTTTGCCAGTGCGCGTTTCATGACGGTCGCTGAGGTGGCCGAGGTAATGCGTGTGTCGAAGATGACCGTCTATCGCCTCGTTCATGCGGGGGATTTGCCGGCTGTTCGGTTTGGTCGTTCCTACCGGGTACCCGAAAATGCCGTCCAGGAATACCTGCGGGCGGCCGGGTACGGACGCGACACGAGCACCGGCTAGTCCCGGCGCTTTTGGTGAAGTGGTCAGAATCCGCTCCAGAAGCAGGTAATCTGTTAAGGAACGTTTAACGTCAAGTTGGCTATTGTGGTGCTTTGGTGCCGAAGTAGTAGTCGGCAATCGAATTAGTTTGTGAGGAACCACTATGGGCTCTGTTATTAAGAAGCGCCGCAAGCGTATGGCCAAGAAGAAGCACCGTAAATTGCTTCGCAAGACCCGCCACCAGCGTCGTAATAAGAAGTAGACGCAGGCTCCGGGCTTGCCCGGAACCTGGCGCATAAAAAGGTGTGCTTCCCCAACGGGGGAAGCACACCTTTTTTGTTGGTCGGGCAGTGTGCCCGGATCGTCCGTGGAGGGCGGGGATGTTCAGCGACGGCGGCGCAGCGCTCCGATGCTTCGCCACAAGCCCCACAGGACTCCGGACACCCCGGCTGCCTTCAATCCAAAGCTTGCTGCCTTGCGGCCGGTCCGGAAATCGTAGATGGGCCAGTCGCGTTCCTTGGCGTGCCGACGCAGCCTACGGTCCGGATTGATGGCCACCGGGTGTCCCACGACCTCGAGCAACGGGATGTCGTTGGCCGAGTCGCTGTAACCCCAGCACTCGGCCAAAACCAGTCCTTGGCTTAGCGCCAGCTCCTGCACCGCCGCCGCCTTGGCTGCCCCATGCAGGATTTCACCCACGAGCCGTCCGGTGTAAACGCCCTCGATGTGCTCCACGCTCGTTCCCAGCGCTCCGCTGAGGCCAAGCCGCCTGGCCATGACCTTGGCGACCTCCAGCGGCGTCGCCGTGACAAGCCAGACCTGGCGGCCGGCGTGCATGTGTTGGTCGGCGATTGCCCGGGTGCCCGGCCAGATCTTTGACTCAATGAACTCGTCATAAATTTCATCCCCGAGCGCAACCATGTCGGACACGGAGAACCCTGCTGCCAGCAAAAGGGCCCGGTCGCGGATGGCGTGGATGTCTCCGAGGTTCTCTCCCCGGGCCACGAAACGTAATTGGTGAACGGCAAACCAGAGCACCTCACGGAGGGTAAAAGCCTGATGTTGGTACAATTTCCGGGCGACCGCGTAGAGCGAGGCGCCACGCATCAGGGTGTTGTCGACATCGAAAAAGGCGGCAGCAGTGCCGGAATTCACCGGCTCTTGCCCATGGAGGGACGCGGGGACAGGAGTGGAGGGCATCCGCCCAGTGTATTGCAATCTTTTTTCGCCGGAGCTGTAGCGTTGGCACATGAGCAGTGTGCAGAACCCCCGAGAGATAGCGTTGTTGGTCCGTTCCGGATGCCACCTGTGCGGCGCCGCGGAGAAGACCCTCGACGAAGTCACGAGTCGTTTGGGATACACCTGGCACAGCGTGGACATCGAACAGGACCAGGACCTCCTTGCCAGGCACTCGGAGGAAGTCCCGGTGCTGTTGGTCGATGGCAGGGTCAGGGATTTTTGGGTGATTGATGCCCAACGCCTTGAGTCCTTGCTCACCAGCTAGCGGCGGTCGGCCGTCGCCTGTTGCAAGCCCAACGCGAGGCAACGTCGCAAAGACCGGCCGGGAGGCCATGAAGCCATTCAAGGAATCGAGCCATAGACCCATGCCCACAGAACACCGTTTCGCTGGCGGCGATGTGAACATCCCCGCCTCCGGCCACCAGGTGGCTTCCGGCATCACGCCAGGGACGGCCTCGGCGCAGCCACCAACTGGATCGTTGGGCAGGGTTCTTCCGGAGGCGACACTGGCGCGAATGACGCAGTACCTGAGGGCCCTGAACATCATGCAGGCCAGCGGTGCGCAACGGACGTCCTCCGGAGTCCTGGCGACTGAAGCAGGGGTCAATCCGGCCATCCTTCGCAAGGATCTGTCCCTGCTTGGCTCCTACGGAACCCGTGGTGTGGGTTACGTCGTGACCGAGTTGACCGAACACATTTCAAGGGCCATGGGACTGCTGCAGGATTGGCGGGTCCTCATCATCGGCGCCGGCAACCTGGGTCGTGCGCTCTCCGGCTACGGGGGATTCAGGAGCAGGGGCTTTGAAGTCGTCGCGCTCCTGGATTCCGCCCCCGAGGTCATAGGCACGACCGTGGGGGACTTGGAGGTCCAGGACATAGTCCAACTGGACGACGTGCTTGAGGCCACCAATGCCAACATTGCGGTCCTTTCGGTTCCAGGTGCTGCCGCCCAGGGACTGTGCGACACGTTGGTGGGCCGGGGTGTGCGCAGCATCCTGAGCTTTGCACCGGTGGTTCTGCAGGTACCCAGCGGAGTGAACCTTCGCAAGGTCGATCTGGCCACTGAACTGCAAATCCTTGCCTACCACGCGCAAAGCCGGGACCGAGGGGAGCCCGTTGGCGGCTCGGTCACGGAGTAGGCCGGAAAAAATAATGGTCCGTGGATCCCGCCGGTTACGGCTGGGATCCACGGACCATTATTTTGCCTATAGGCGTTTACCGGTAGCCGGCGGTCCGTGCCGCGCGACGAGCAGCAATGTACTGGCTCGAGGGACGCAACCAAGCGAAAACCACCCCGACGACGCCCAGGATGACTGAAAGCGCCAGGAGCAGTCCGCTTCCGAGGCCCAGTAGCGACAAGACCGCAAAGACCGTAGCGAAGATCCGCGCCACGCTGCTTCCCTTGCGGACCATGAATGCAACCAATACGTAGACCAGCAACAAGATCACCGCAAAGACGACCACGGTGCTCTGGATCGTGGGGAGCATCCCGACCATTTGGTCGAGGCTCAGTCCTGAGGCTTGAAGTTGGTTCTCCAGGTCAGGAACCATGCTGAGCTCACGCCTGAAGGCTGCAACGTCCATGCTGAAAATCGAGCTGATGGTGCCGAAGGCGAAGATGACTCCCGCGGCAATGATTGCCCAGAAGGATGTTTCGAGCTCCTTGGGGCGGTGCGTCGGCATTTGCGGCGGCGCAAAGTTGCCCTGCTGCGGCATCGGGTAACCGCCGGGATAAGGCTGCTGGCCGGGGGGATAGTTTCCGGGTGCAGGCTGGCCGTACGGATTGTTGCCCTGAGGCACCTGACCGTAGTGGTTGGGGTTCTGCCCATAGGGATTGTAGGGCTGCTCGGCCCCCGGCTGCTGCCCGTAGGGAGGCTGCCCGCTGGCAGGATCCTGCGGTGCGCGCTGCCCGTACTGTGGTGGGTCCGGCTCGCCCGGCGGCGTCTGGGGATCATTTTCAGGGGTAGACATGATCTGCTCCTAGGGTTGGAAAACTACTGCTCTTCTTTCACGATATAGCGTCTGCTTTCTTTTTTGGCCCTCCCAAAGGATGGTATTGATGCCGTGTCCGCTAGCCCCTGCGTTGTAGCCGCCGCCCGCCAGGTAGCCGCGTCGCACGATGAACCGGGGATTGCGCAGCAGCGGGCCTGCTCAAGGAACAAGCGTATGGGAAACAAGGCCGGGAGAGGACGAAATCACGTTCCCGGTTTAGGTATCGGCCCAAAGATTTGAGACACTTAACCTATGTCGACTGCCACCGTTCACCTGCTGCGCCATGGGGAAGTGTATAACCCGGACAGGGTCCTCTACGGTCGACTACCGGAATTCCACCTTTCGGATCTCGGCCATGAAATGGCCGGCCGGGCTGCAGAGTATTTCACCGCGAAGAAAAACGCGGGCGCAAAAATCACACACTTGGTTTCCTCCCCGCTCGTGCGGGCCCAGGAAACAGCAGCCCCCGTCTCCACGGCCATGGGACTGGACATCGTGACCGATGACCGGATCATCGAGGCAGCGAACCGTTTCGAGGGGCTTTCGAGAATCAAGAGCCGACTTAAGGAACCAAAGTACTGGTCCTACGTCGTGAATCCTTTTCGTCCATCCTGGGGGGAGCCCTACCGGGACCAGGTGGCACGAATGATGACCGCAATAGTTGAGCACCGCGATCGAGCGGTCGAACTGGGCGGTCCTGGCGCACAAGCCATCTTGGTCAGCCACCAGCTGCCCATCTGGGTAACGCGCCGTTCCGCCGAAGGCAAGGCCCTCTGGCATGACCCGCGGAAACGCGAGTGCACTCTCACCTCCGTGACTAGCCTGGACTTTGAAGGTGAAAGTCTGGTCGCAGTCCGTTATGCAGAACCTAGCGTGGACCTTTTGGCGAACGCCGCTAACATCCCTGGAGCTTGAGATCATGACCGATCCCATCTCGTCCCAAGCGCAGCGCTTGGGACGACGTTCATTCTTGCGCGCCGCCCTTCTTGGTGCCGCCGTGCTGCCGCTGGCGGCGTGTGTGGGTGAGGAAGATGCCTTGGCGAAGCAGGCCCGTGAAGGCAACAACAAGAATTATATTGCCGGGGACGGATCGGTGCAGGAGTACGGCCCCGATTCACGCACGGATCCTGTGGAGATCAACGCAGTGGCCTACGACGGAACCACGATCGACTCGACCCAGTGGGCGGGCCAAGTGACAGTGCTGAACTTTTGGTATGCCGCATGCGCCCCCTGCCGCATCGAGGCCCCGCACCTGGTGGAACTCAGCAAGGAGTTCAACGGGAAAGTTGGTTTCCTGGGCATCAACGTCCGTGACGAGAAGGAAGCGGCCGAAGCTTTCGAACGCAGCTTCGGAATCAAGTACCCCTCGGTGCAGGACACCAAGGGAGCGATCCAGCTGGCGATGACAAAGTACGTTCCCCTCAAGGCGGTGCCCACCACCCTGGTCCTGGACAAACAAGGCCGCGTTTCGGCACGAATCCTGGGGGTCGCCGAGAAACCAACGCTCAAGGCGTTGATCAACACGGCACTCACAGGGTCATTGTGATCGCCCCCACGCTGGCCGGCGCCTTGATGCTGCCGGCCCAGGGCAACCTGTTTGCCCAGATCGTCCAGGACGGATCGCTGCTGCTGGCCGTTCCCGTGGCGATCCTTGCGGGCCTCGTTTCCTTTCTTTCGCCCTGCGTCCTGCCCTTGGTCCCGGGCTACCTGGGCTACGTGACAGGTCTCTCGGGTGCTGATCTTGCCGATCGCAAGCGTGGTCGAATGGTCGCCGGCATCGGCCTGTTCATCCTTGGGTTCACCGTCGTTTTCGTTTTGGCGGGAGTCGTTTTCTCGCAGATCGCCGGATGGATGATCTACAAGGGCTCGTGGGTCACGCAGCTCCTTGGCCTGGTGGTGATCTTCATGGGCGTTGTCTTCATGGGAGGCTTCTCCTTCATGCAGCGCGAAGCGAAGATCCACAGCAAGCCCCCCGCCGGGCTGTGGGGTGCACCGGTGTTGGGCCTGACCTTCGGATTGGGCTGGGCACCGTGCATCGGCCCTACGCTCGGAGCCGTGCTGATCATGAGCAGCGGACCGGACGCCAACATGGCCAAGGGCGCACTGCTGACCTTCTTCTACTGCATGGGGTTGGGACTGCCGTTCCTGTTCATCGCCATGGCCATCCGTCGGGGCATGGGTGCGATGAAGTTCTTCCGGCGCCACCAATTGGCGATCATGCGTTTTGGCGGCGGTATGTTGATTCTCCTGGGAATCCTGATGGCTACCGGCCTGTGGGGTACCTGGGTCACCCATCTGCAGGACTGGTTCTCCAATGAAGTGCAGTTACCTATCTGATGGAAAAGCTAGATATGAAAAAAGATGTTGCGGTTCCGGCCCTTGGGTTGGTGGGCATGGCTCGTTGGGCGTGGACCCAACTCACCAGCATGCGCACGGCGCTCTTCCTGTTGCTGCTCTTGGCGGTTGCAGCGGTACCCGGTTCGCTTTTCCCCCAGCGTTCGATCAACCCGGAGCAGGTGACCACCTACCTGACCAACAAACCGACAGCCGGTGCCTGGCTTGATCGCTTCCAGCTGTTCGACGTGTACTCCTCGGTGTGGTTCTCGGCGATCTACCTGCTGCTGTTCATTTCCTTGATCGGGTGCATCATTCCCCGGGTCAAGAAGCACGCCAAGGCACTTCGCACCCCGCCGCCGCGCACCCCATCGCGCCTGGACCGCTTGCCGCAGAACGGTGTCATTGAAATCCAATCGGCCGCCGACTCCGGGCTCAGCGATGAACAAGTCATCCAGGACGCGGCCAAGATCCTGAAGAAGCGCGGGTACCGTTCCGAAGCCCGTCTTGAAAGCACCAGCCCGTCTGTGGGTGCCGAACGCGGATACATCCGCGAAATCGGGAACCTCTTGTTCCATATCTCCTTGGTCGGGCTCCTGGCATCGGTGGGAATCGGCGGGGCCTTCGGATACAACGGACAGCGAGTGCTCGTCGAAGGCGAGACTTTCGTGAACTCCTTGGTCTCCTACGACTCGTTCAAGCCCGGCACGTTCTTCCAGGAAGATTCCCTGGATCCCTACTCGGTCGAGCTTGAGAAGTTCAACATCACCTTCGACCGCGAATCCACCACACACTTCGGACAGCCCATCGACTTCACGGCCGAGGTTGAAACCCGCCGTAGCCCCGAGGCGGAACCCAAGAAGGAAAAGCTCCGTGTCAACCACCCGCTGCGGATCGACGGAGCGGACATGTACCTTGTCGGCAACGGGTACGCGCCGATCGTCACCGTCCGCGATGGTCTTGGGAACACCGCGTTCAGCGGCCCGGTGGTCGCGGTCCCGCAGGATGGCATGTTCACCTCCTTGATGGTCATCAAGGTTCCCGATGCCAAGCCGGAACAGCTGGGTTTTCAGGGCTTCCTGCTCCCCACTGCCATGGAGGATGAAACCGGCTTTGCCGTTTCCGGTGACCCGAATGCCATCAACCCCCAGCTGCAGCTGAACTCCTACTACGGAAACCTGGGTCTGGACGACGGCAAGCCGCAGAATGTCTACGTTCTTGAAACGGACGAGCTCAAGGACTTGAACAACAGGAAACTGGACACGGGAGGCATCGTGCTCGGCGCAGGACAGACCTACGAACTGCCCGAGGGCAAGGGAAGCATTTCCTTTGACGGGCTCAAGCGCTTCGTTGGCGTGGATATCGCGTACGACCCGAGCAAGCGTCCCGTGGCAATCTTTGCAGCCCTTTCACTCTTGGGGCTCGCCATCTCGCTCTTCACCCCGCGGCGTCGTGCTTGGGTGAAAATCAAGACCTCGGTTGACGGATCGGGCAGTGAAGAGCGGATAATCGAATACGGATTGTTGGCCCGTGGTGAAGACCACCGTCTTGAATCCGAAGCCAAGGAGCTGCGCAAGCTCCTTGAGCAGCAGTGGCCCGCCGTTGAGCGAGCCGGAGTCTAGGAGACCCTATGGAAAACGATTTGCCCACGATCAATGTGGCGTTGGGACAGTACAGCGACTTGTTCATGCTGCTGGCAGCAATTGTCTACGCAGCGGCCTTCATCGCATTCGCCTGGGATCTTGCAAAGTCAAGCAAGCTCATCAGGGAAATTGACGCCGCTGCCATAGCCTCGGAACAAAAGGTCCTTGTCGCTGCCGGATCCCAGGAAGCTCCTGCCCTTGGCGGAGCCGAGGATGCGCTGGTCAACGACTCCATGAACTACACGGCCGCCTCCGCCAAACGCATGGCTGCGAAGGTCGCTGTCTCCTTGACCTGGCTCGGCGTTCTACTCCAAGGTTTCGCCGTGGTCACCCGTGCCATCGCGGCCGGTCGCGTGCCTTGGGGCAACATGTACGAGTTCCTTTCCACCGGTTCTTTCCTGGTGGCCCTGGTGTTCTCGCTTGTGCTCTTGAAGAAGGACCTGCGCTTCATGGGTACGTTCGTGATTGGCCTTGTCACGGTGATGCTGTGCGGTGCCACCATGGGATTTCCGACGCCTGTCGCCCACCTGGTTCCCGCGTTGCAGAGTTACTGGCTGATCATCCACGTCTCCATTGCCGTTCTTGCGTCCTCCCTGTTCACCATCACCTTTGCGATGAACGTGCTGCAGCTGATCCAGCATCGCAGGATCGATTCGCTGGCTGCCGGCAAGCCTGACAGCATGCCGTTCATGCGCCTGGTCCCGGGCGCCGCCGCGCTGGAGAATTTCGCCTACCGGATCAATGCCGTGGCGTTTGTCATGTGGACGTTCACTGTCATGGCCGGCGCCATCTGGGCCGAGGCCGCATGGGGCCGTTACTGGGGCTGGGACACCAAGGAGGTCTGGAGCTTCGTGATCTGGGTTGTCTACGCCGGCTATCTGCACGCCCGCGCAACCGGGGGTTGGACCGGCGCCCGCTCGGCATGGCTGAGCATCATCGGCTACCTCTGCATCGTCTTTAACTTCACCGTCGTGAACGTTTACTTCAACGGGCTCCACTCCTACGCAGGGCTGTAAGGCTCCAGCTTGACTCCTTGGTGGCTCCACCTCCGTCTTGACGGGAAGTGGAGCCACCGCTGTCTTAACCGGCAGCCAGTGGGAAACTGGTAGCCGTGGCGCGAAACCATATCCGAACAAAGGAGCGGAACCGCGTGGGTGCCAGGCGCCGCACATACCCGGAAAAGAGTACGAGAGGGTCCATCCGATGACGGATGCTCGCTATCTTGGCGTGCGTTTCGTTTGACGATGAGCGGGTGCTGGCCATTGGCCTGTTCGTTGGGCAGGGAGCCGGCTCCGGGCGAAGCGCCGTTGCCGTCGGGGACTCAAGTACCGCGCGGCGCTGGATACCGGTGCCGACAGTGGGTGGTGTCGAGACCGCGGATCCTTCGAGGGCGAACCGGGATCCCATGGTGTCAACGCCAATGCTTGCGGCACCAAGTGGCCGGCCACTTGATGCCGACGCTGAATCACACTGGCCCACAATGTGATATAGGTTACTCTCTTAAGTTCAGCCGTATTGGGTGTTTGGTGGCCTAAGGAATGGAAATATCCTTACTTCCTGCGCGAATCCTCGGCAAAACCCGCCAGTATCAGCGAGCCGATCGACCGATTAGGCGGCTGGGCAATCCACTGTTATTGTTGTATTTACCGACGCGGGGTGGAGCAGTTCGGTAGCTCGCCGGGCTCATAACCCGGAGGTCGCAAGTTCAAATCTTGCCCCCGCCACAAAGAAGAAGCTCCTGTTCCTGTTGAGGAACAGGAGCTTCTTGCATTCCCGAAGCAATCCGGAATCGAGGGCCACCTTGGCCGTTGGCGGTGAACGCCTCCGAAGGTTTCCTTGTCCAATGTCATTTGGTGGTGCTAAGCTCAGTTTTTCCTGGTCACCGAACGTGGCCAACGCAATTGAATTCCCGATACATGGGAAACGGTCTGGACTGAAGGGAAAGAATAATGCTGAATCTGCAAATGACCCAGCCACCTGTTCCTTTCCTGAGCGTATTTAATCGCCAGTACAAGCAAGAACAAGACCGACGGTTGCCACGCCTTTAGACTTCTGCACGCCAGCAGCAAGACAAGCCCCGCAACCACACCGGTTCGGGGCTTCTTTTTGGATCCGATCGTCTCCCCGGACTTTTCGAATTTGCCTTGGACTCCCGAGGCAATAACAACAGTCAGAAAGTTAAACCGTGGAGACCATCAACGGCCGGCTCAAGAACTGGGCGTCCATTCTGGATGAGAAAACTCGTGAGCAGGCAATCACCGCCTCGAAGATGGCGTTCATCTTCCCCCACCTTGCCTTGATGCCCGATGCGCATCTGGGAAAGGGCGCCACCGTCGGCTCCGTGATCCCCACACTGGGCGCGATCATGCCCGCAGCGGTAGGCGTAGACATCGGTTGCGGAATGATTGCCGTCAAGACGCAGTACACCGCACGCCAGCTGCCCACGGATCGCAAGCCGCTTCGTGAGGACATCGAACGCGCGATCCCGCTCTCGGCCGGACGCTCCAACAAGAAGGTCGTAGCGACCGTCGTTCCGCGCATCGCCGAGCTCAAGGCTCTTGCCAACGAGGCCGGCTTCGACCCGGCGGACTACGCAGGGAACTGGGAGCTGCAGCTCGGATCACTCGGATCGGGGAACCACTTCATTGAGGTGTCTCTCGACGAGGACGACAACGTGTGGCTCTTCCTGCACTCCGGTTCCCGTGGAGTCGGGAACCGGATCGCGATGAAGTACATCAAGGTGGCCCAGCAGGTTGCGAAGAAGTACTGGATAGAGCTTCCTGACCCGGATCTTGCCTACTTGGTTGAAGGGACAGCCGAATTCGATGCCTACATCAGAGAACTGCGTTGGGCCCAGCGCTTTGCCCTGCTCAACCGCGAGGAAATGATGGACCGGGTCATTCGGCAGTTCAGCGAATGGGTCGGGGGAGAGGTGAAGGAGATGGAGCGAATCAACTGCCACCACAACTTCACGGAAAAGGAAACGCACTTCGGGAAGGCGGTTTGGCTCTCGCGCAAGGGAGCAATCCGGGCGCGTGAAGGCGATCCGGGTCTGATCCCCGGTTCCATGGGAACCGCTTCGTACGTTGTCATCGGCAAGGGAAATGCCGTGGCGCTGGATTCCTCGCCGCATGGCGCAGGACGCGAATACTCGCGTTCTGCCGCCCGGAAGAACTTCAGCGTCGAGCAGCTGCGGGAGGCGATGAAAGGCATCGAGTACCGCGACACAAACGCATTCATCGACGAAATTCCGGGGGCCTACAAGCCGATCGACCAGGTCATGGAGGACGCCTCGGACTTGGTGGAAGTGAGGCACAAGTTGCGTCAGATCATCAACGTCAAGGGTGATTAAGCAGATGGGTGGTGGTTCAAGGAATTCCTTGAACCACCACCCATCTGGTGTTTTGGTTTCGCCGGGGGGCTACTTCGTGTGCCGGGGTGTTTCCCCGGTGGGGTTGCCGCCTTCATCACGAGGTTTGCCCTCTTCGCGGATTTTGCGTTCGCGGGCTTCCAGCTCGGCTTCCTTGCGGCGGAGATCGTCCTCGCGTGCTTGGTTCCGACGCTGCCTTTCAAGGTTTCGCAGGAAGTCCGGATCATCGTCCGGGGCGCCGGTTGCCTGCCGGCGGGCCTGGTTGGGCTTCTCATAGGTGCTGGCCGCAGGGCGGCCAAGCCAGAACCACAGTCCTGCCCCGATCAGTGGCAGCAGGATGATTGCTGCAATCCAACCGGTCTTGGGCAGCGAACGCACGTCACTTGGACGGGTACGCGCGCATTCGATCAAGGCATAGATAGTTACGGCGAGTGCCACGAGCGCGAGAAAGATAAAGTTCCTGACCATAGTCCTAGTCTAGTGAACTTATCTGGGTTCTTGCTGCGTCTAGACTGGAGGGGTGCAGTTCTTTAAGTACACCGTGATTCGGTTGGCCCTTTTCTTCGTCGTTTTCCTCCCACTGCTGTTTCTGCTGCAGTGGCCCCTGTACACAGCGGGCCTGGTTGCTTTGGTGATCGCCTTTGCCGTGAGCTATTTGTTCCTGAACAAAATGCGACTGGCTGCGAACGCCGATGTGCAGAGAGTGTTCGGCTCCAAGGCACCGAAGAAGTCCAAACGGAACCTGGAAGACGAAGAAGCCGAGGACCGCTTCCTCGACGGCGAGAAGTAGCGTCCTTCCGGCTCGCAACACCGTGGGCCGCGAAGGGTTTTCGCGTGCAACGGGATTTGCGGCGCTAACCCACGCCAAGTTCGGTGGCCAGCAGCTCCCTGGCATGGGCCAGGTATCCACCAAGCGAACTGGCCGCACCCTGGGGATCGCTCGTCTCGAGAAGGGCGCGGATTGCGGCGTGCTCGTTCGCTATCCATCACATCAATCAATGCCGTATGGAAGTCCATGTCCGGGTCGATGATTGCGGAACTCGGCAGGGAACGACGTGAGGAAATTTCGGCGTTGTGGCTGATCGCGGACTGCGGCACGTGGCCGGATCGCGCACGGCGGCGCACCACCTCTGGTTCCGGGATTGCCAGGACGAAATAGATGTCCCTGAGCGAATCCGCACCCAAGGACTTGACCGGTGCCGATTTGTGGGTGCCTCGCTCCAAAAGCGAATCCGCAACCAGCCGTTCTATGGCGGCCCTGGCGGTTGGCCGGGCGACAAAGTAGTGGGCAGCGAGTCCAGCTTCGGTCAGCACCGTTCCCTGGAGCAATGCGCACTCGCAGATTTGCCGCCGCGGGTGCTGGGCAAGGACACGTTGCCGCTGTACTCCTCCGAGCTTCTGGCAGGGGGCCGCAAGCGTGCCCGGCCGCCGCCGAACGGAAAACCGGTTGCCGTCTACGTCCCGGCCTGCGTGAACACCATGTTCGGTCCCGCCGATCCCTCGCAGGCGGGAATCCAGGAAAGCTTCAGCGTCCTGGCCGCGCGGACGGGCGTGGAATTGCTTCTTCCTGAGGCAATCGACTCGCTGTGTTGCGGCACCCCGTTCTCCTCCAGTGGCATGGATAAGGGACATGCGGGCATGGGGGGAGCGGGTGGTGGCCTTACTGCGTGCGGCCAGCAACAACGGCGAGCTCCCGATCCTCTGCGACGCCTCCTCCTGCACGGAGGGCCTGCGCCACTTTATTGATCAGGAGGCGGTCCCCGAGGGGGCCAATCCGCTGAACATCATTGACGTGAGCGACTACACCGCCGAGCACATCCTGCCGCTGCTTCCGGAAGGACGGAAGCTCGCGGCCCTGGCGCTGCACCCGACGTGTTCCTCCACCCGGCTGGGACTCAACGAGGCACTGCAAACCGTTGCCGAAGCCGTGGCCCACAGAGTGAAGGTTCCCGAAAGTTGGGGATGCTGCGGTTTTGCCGGGGACCGGCGGATGCTGCACCCCGAGCTCACCGCCTCGGCCGCCGAAGAGCAGGCCGCCGAGGCCATTGCCTTCGGTGCCGGCGCACACCCCTCGTGCAACCGGACCTGCGAACTGGGCATGACCCGCGCGACAGGGGAACCTTATGAACACATGCTGGAAATGCTGTAGCGCATCACCCGGTGCTGAGCGGGCCCTGATCCCTGGGCACCCCGGCGGGTAAGGGCCGGCAAGGTGGCTGGTGCCACGGAGCTCAGCCCAGGGCCAGGCCCATCGCGATGCCCACGGCGAACAGTGCGGCATAGGCGAGGTTGATGATGCCTGTTTGCTTCAGCACCGGGATCAGGGCGCCGGGCTCGTGGTTGCGCAGCACGATCCAGGACGGCACCAGGCACAGGAGCACGGTCAACAGGACGAGCCACATCCAGGGGTGAGTTGCCACCAGCAGCAGCGGCAGCACGAGGGCAACGGCCAGCATCATCACGTAGCTGATGCGGGCCGCCGGATCGCCCAGCTGCACCGCCAGGGTCATCTTACCGACTTCCTTGTCGGTGGGGATGTCGCGGATGTTGTTGGCCATCAACAACGCGGTGGCGATGAGCCCGGTTCCCACGGCACCCAGGTAGGCGGGAAGGGTGAGCAGGTGGGCCTGGGTGTAGGTGGTTCCCAAGGTTGCCACGAGGCCGAAGAAGATGAAGACGAAGACCTCGCCGAGCCCACGGTATCCGTAGGGGTTCTTGCCCCCGGTGTAGCCCCAGGCCGCAAATATCGCTGCCACCCCGACCAGCAACAGTGGCCAGGCGGAGGTGTAGATGACCAGGAACGCCCCGACGAGGCCAGCGAGCCCGAAACACGCAAAGGCGGCGTTGCGCACCGTGGTGGGTTTGGCCAGGCCGGAAGCGGTCAGGCGAAGCGGCCCGACGCGCACGTCGTCGGTGCCGCGGATCCCATCCGAGTAGTCGTTGGAGTAATTGACACCGACTTGGAGCAAGAGACCGACAACCAGCGCCAGGAGGGCCTCGAACCAGGCGAGCTTCCCGGTGGTGTCCACCGCGGCCGCGGTTCCAATGATCACGGGGGCAATCACAATGGGAAGGGTGCGCAATCGTGCGCCGGCAACCCATTGGGAAATCGTAGCCACCATCGGTCCTCTCGCTGCTTCGGAAAAACGTGCAGCCCTTATTCTCCCTTGCCCGTGGGCAAGGGAGAAATTACACGGGCTCCGGTGAGGTGAGCTAGAGCGAAACGATCAGCAAGGTCGCGGCCAACACGATGCCCGAGGCGATCAGCACCACTGTGGTGTATCCCAGGATGTCTCGCATCTTCAGCCCGGCAATGGCCAGCAACGGCAGGGCCCAGAACGGCTGGATCATGTTGGTCCACTGGTCGCCGTAGGCAACGGCCATGATCGCGATGGACGGGTCCACGTTCAGTTCGGCGGCCGCTGTGAGCATGATGGGTGCCTGGACGGCGAACTGCCCGCCGCCGGAGGGAACGAAGAAGTTCACCAGCCCGGCGGAGAGGAACGCCAGCACGCCAAAGGTCTGCGGGGTGGAAATCGAAACCACGGCATCGGAGAAGATGGCGATCAGCCCTGTGCCACTCATGATGCCCAGGATGCCGGCATACAGGGGGAACTGCAGCAGGATCTCACCCACGTTGGAAGCTGCGTGCTTGGTCAGGGCCACCAGCTCGAAGGGGCTCCGGACAAGCAGCAGGATCAAGGCCAGGAAGGACCAGTTGACGATGTCCAGGGTCAGCGTGCCGCCGGTGGAGAAATGGATCACCAGGTAGGCGACCAGCATCACCCCGAGCAGCAATGTAGGCAACCGGCTGGCATCGACCCGGTCCGCGGGGGTGGTGACCTCGTCGTCCACGGAAACCAGTTCCTCGCGGGCGTCCCTGGCAAGTTCCACGATCTTGTCGTTCCCGCGCGGGGCAACCAGGTACAGGGCCAGGGCGACCACGATGATGGTGATGACGGCGGCGATCATGTTCCACGAGGAGAAGGTGGTCTGTGAGATGGACAGCGGACCGCCGAGCTGCTTCGCGATGAACGAATCCGGGGTGGCGGCGGTCAAGGGCCCGGAACCGGAATATCCCATATGCCAGACGACGAACCCGGCAAAACCGGCGGCAACGAGCATCGGGAAGTGGAAGCGGATGCCGCGTTCCCGGCCTTGGGCCGCGACTTCCCGGGCCAGCAGGCCGCCCACCACGAGCCCCAAGCCCCAGGTGATCAGGGAGGCCACGGCGGCCACGAGGAACACGAACACGTAACCCTGGAGCGGGGTCTTGGGGATGCGCCCCAAAAACGTCAACAGCTTTCGCACCGGGCGGGTGTTGGCAAGGATGAATCCCAGCATCAGCACCAGCGCCATCTGCGTGATGAAGGCCAGCAGCCCGGCCAGTCCGTCGCCCCAGCTTTGCACGATCAGCAGCGGGCTGGAATCGGTGATGAGCAGGGCGAGAATGGCAACGATGAAGGTCAGCGCAATGGCGAAGACCAGGGCCGAGGGGATGAACCTTTCGACCAGGTTGTTGATCGGCCGCATGGCCCGGGAGATAGCTGTTCCGCCTTGCGGCGGGGTGGTTTTGCTCATGGCTTGGCACCTCTTTGTGCGGGACTGGCATGGGGGAACAACCATTGGGACCGGCGCTCCGGTGATGCAGCCCACGTTACTTCAGTTGTGCCGGTATCCAGGGTGCAGCGGTGGAGGCGCCGGATGCGTGTCGTTCCGGTGGCCGGAAGGCGTCTTCAGTGCGCGGTGTCGGTGAGCCAGGAGGCAACCAGCATGCGATCGATCTTCCCGTTGGGCAGCTGCGGCAAGGCCTCAACGATGCGCATGCGCCGGGGCACCGCGGAGGCTCCGAGTGAAGCGCGCACGGCAGCGGCCAAGGACGCGGGATCGGCGGTCCCTACGTAGGCAGCGGCGATCTGCTGCCCCCACTGGGCATCGGGCACCGGCACCACCGCGACGGCCGATACCCCTTGAAGCGCCTCCAGGACGTGTTGGACCTCGGAGGCGGAGACTTTTACCCCGCCGGTGACGATCACGTCATCGACGCGTCCGGCCACCGAGAGGACACCATCGGCGTAGCTGCCAAGGTCGTCGGTGGCATACCAGCGAACCCCGGATCCATCGACGCTGAAATGCGCGGACGTCAGCTCCTTGTCGCCGAGGTAGCCCGAGGCAATGGTGGGCCCGCCCAGCATGATGCGTCCTTCAACGACCTTGGCTTGGACCCTGGGCAGGGTGCGGGCGTCATAGACGCAGCCGCCGCTGGTCTCGGAGGAGCCGTAGGTGAGGTGGATGTTCAGCGAGTGCTTGGCAGCTTCGTCCAGGACGGCGCGCGGTGTGCACGCACCGCCGAGCAGGATTGCGTCGAAGCGCCGCAGCGTTGCCAATGTTTGGCCAGTGGGGTCGGTGAGCAGTCGCTGTAGTTGCGTGGGGACCAGGGAGACCAGGCGCTTGGCATCCGTCAGCGCTGTGGCCGCCTCGTTGAACCCCGCCGCGTCAAAGCTGGGTCCCATGTCCATGGCCCACGGCCGGGTCCCTGCGTAGAGGCTGCGGGTGAGCACCGCCAACCCGGCAACGTAGTGCAGTGGCAGGGCAAGCAGCCATTGGCCTTCGAAGCCCAGATGCTCGGCCGTGGACATGGAAGAGGAGGCCAACGCCTCGATCGACAGCGCGGTGCGCTTGGGGGTTCCGGTGGAACCAGAGGTCCGCACCACCGCGGCGATCTCCGCAAGGCCATCGAGTTCGTGGCCCGGAACCGAGTTAACGACGTAGTCGTTGTTCGTGAGGCCGGGCAGGATTTCCACGGCGTCTCCTTCCTCGTTCAGCGAGGCGGACAGTGCGGCGAGGGCGGTCTCTGGGTTCATGGCGAAGCGGTGCCTTCCTGGCCGGCGCTAGAAGTAGTACGGGTGGGCGGACCAGTCGGGGTCGCGCTTTTCCAAGAAGGCGTCCCTTCCTTCGACCGCCTCGTCGGTCATGTAGGCCATGCGGGTTGCCTCGCCGGCGAAGACCTGCTGGCCGGCAAGGCCGTCGTCGGCCAGGTTGAAGGCGAACTTGAGCATGCGGATGGCCTGCGGGGACTGTTTGGCTATATCGGCCGCGTATTCCAACGCGACGTCTTCCAGGCGGGCGTGGTCGACCGCTTCGTTGACGGCACCCATGTCAACCATGTCCTCGGCGGAGTATTCGCGGGCCAGGAAGAAGATCTCGCGTGCGGTCTTCTGCCCGACCTGCCGGGCCAGCAACGCCGACCCGTAGCCGGCGTCAAAGGAGCCGACGGTGGCGTCGGTCTGCTTGAACCGGCCGTGTTCGCGTGAAGCGATGGAAAGGTCCGAGACAACGTGCAGCGAGTGCCCGCCGCCGGCTGCCCATCCGTTGACCACGGCAATGACGACCTTGGGCATGGTGCGCATCAACCGCTGCACCTCCAGGATGTGCAGGCGTCCGGCGCGTGCCGGATCGATCGAGTCGGCGTGCTCGCCCTGCGCATAGCGGTAGCCGTCACGGCCGCGGATCCGCTGGTCGCCGCCGGAGCAGAAGGAGTGGCCGCCGTCCTTGGCCGAGGGCCCGTTGCCGGTGAGCAGGACGGTTGCCACGTCTGAGCTCATGCGGGCGTGGTCCATGGCACGGTAGAGCTCGTCCACCGTGCCCGGGCGGAACGCGTTGCGCACCTCGGGGCGGTCGAAGGCGATGCGGACGGTTGGCAGGTCGCGGATGACCGTGCCGTCTGCGTCGCGTTCGACCTGGCGGTGGTAGGTCATGTCTTCAAGGTCGAAGCCCTCGACCACGCGCCAGCGCGTGGGATCGAAGATGTCGGAAACCTTGGCTGGCAACTGGGGGTTGGAATCAACGGTGCTCACAAGAATGAATGGTATCCGTTGGGCAGTGCCCGGGGCGAAAGCCGCTCTTGGTGCAGGCAGGAAGCTGCGCCTTTGCCCGGCTTCGTTTCCAGCGATGCGAACAGCGGTTCTCCACGCCACGGCGGCAGCGCCCGAGGAACTGTTCAACAATTAATACTTGTCTTTTGCGCCATGTTGTGAAAGTGGAAAATACTTATTTTGACTAGTTGTTTTGTGATTGTCGGTACCGCTTTGTTGGGACGCTTGCGGGTGTTCCGGTCCACAATTCGGCTTCATGGTAGGTCGAAAAATGCTGTAGGTTTACCGACTGCACCCCCCGCTATTTGCGCCATCGGCACCCCGAAGCGATCCCGGCCGGATGCCGTCCCTGTTTATCGGTACAGGGAGATCGAGCCACACAAGGAGCACCACGTTGGAACCACACGACGTCAAGGAACAACGCCATAGTCTCTCCACCCAAGAAGCCGGGTTGAGCGCGGAAGGATACAAAAAGACGCTGACCAGGCGTCACGTGCAAATGATCGCGATGGGCGGGGCCATTGGCGTTGGCCTGTTCATGGGTGCCGGAGGACGGCTGGCCTCCACCGGGCCCGCGTTAGTCTTCTCCTATGCCCTCGCCGGGATCATTGCGTATTTCTTGATGCGCGCACTGGGCGAATTGATCATGTACCGGCAGTCCTCGGGCTCCTTTGTCTCATACGCCGGCGAGCTCTTTGGTTCCAAGGGAGCCTTCCTGACCGGCTGGATGTACGTATTGAACTGGACCATGACCGGGATCGCCGAGCTCATCGCCATCGGCTTGTACTTCACCTACTTCTTCCCCGGGGTCCCGGTGGAAGCTTCTGCGCTCTGCGCCCTGGGCCTGCTGGTGGCCGTGAACCTCTTCAGCGCCAAGGCGTTTGCCGAGTTCGAGTTCTGGGCCTCCTTCCTCAAGGTCGCCGCGATCGTGCTCTTCCTAATCATCGGCGCCTACCTGGTGATTACCAACGCGGCCGTCGGCGACGGGCACGCCTCGGTGACTAACCTCTGGGCCGGCGAGGGCGGAATGTTCCCGCGCGGCTTCATGATTTCCATCCTGGTGCTCAACGCCGTGATCTTCGCCTACAACGCCATCGAACTGGTGGGCATCACGGCCGGTGAAATGGAAAATCCGGAGAAGGAGGTCCCCGCGGCGATCCGTGCCGTGGTGGTGCGCATCGTGGTCTTCTACGTCGGCTCGGTGACCCTGCTGGCGATGATCCTGCCCTGGAACCAGTACAAGGCCGGCGAAAGCCCCTTCGTCACCGTCTTTGACCAGATCGGCTGGGGCTGGATCGGTAGCGTCATGAACTTCGTGGTCATCGTTGCGGCCCTGAGCTCGTGCAACTCCGGGCTGTACTCGGTTGGCCGCGTCTTCCGCGCGATGGCCAACAACGGCCACGCCCCGCAGTGGCTGACCAAGATGAGCAAGCGCCACGTACCATACGCAGCCATCTGGGCCATCGCCGGGGTCTACTTCATCGGCGTCATCCTCAACGTCTGGCTCGGCGGGTCCTACGCTTTCGACCTGGCGCTGAACACCGCATCGATCGGCGTGCTGTTCACCTGGGCCGCGATCTTCGCGTGCCAATTGATGCTGCGCAAGAAACGCGGGAAGGTTTCCGCGCTGCCGATGCCGGGTTCGCCCTACACCAGTTGGGCCGGGCTGATCGCGCTGGGAATCATCACGGTGCTGATCGGCTTTGACACGTTGGTGGGTCCCGACGGCGAGGTCTTCCATCTCGGTCTCTACACCATTGGCTGCATCCCGTTGATTGCCGCAGGACTCTGGATTGGATGGCGCAAGGTGCGCCACAACAAGCCCAAGAGCGAGCTGTACGCCTAATTCCGGACCGGTGCCTTCGCGGGGACACCGGTTCCTGGACGGGCCCACGTCCCGGAGGGCTCCGGCCTGCGAAGGCCCCGCTGCGGCTGGGTGGAACCGGGGAGCGGCGGAGTCCTCGCATCGAGCATCACGTTGAGCGGCGGACACTATGGTTGTAGAGCAACCGCGGGCTGGCCGACGGGCCGGCCCGTCGGCCAGGATCCCGGTGTCATGGGCATCGGGCATTGCTGTACCGCGCAGTGAGGCACCGGTGGTCTCGGGCATGTACAAGATGCCAGTGAGGGAAATGACGCATGCGGCCAGCATGTAGTCCACGGGAGAAGAGCAGGAAACCGGCTTTCTCGATGACCGCCTGGTTGAGAATCGCAGACGTACCGCCAAAGTTCGCCGGTGCCACATTGCAGGTCACCGATAAGCCGGCGAAACGCACGGTGAGAGGGGAACATCGCCGGGAGGTGGCGGTGAGCGTTGGCAGCTGCGGGATCTTGGACAGGCCCAGCACCGCGAAGGCCATGATTACCAGCGCAAAGCCCCTGCCCGTGGGCCATGGCATCGGAAGTGCCAGCCTGAAGAGCCCGATGGGGGACGCGAAACACATGGATGTTCGCCCATCCCTGTCCCAGAGGGTGCCGGCGAGGGGGATGACTTCCATCATCGCCACTTCGCCGATGAGGATCACCGCGAGCGTGGCCTGGGGATCACGCCCGGGTTGCTTCTCGAGGTACGTGGGCATCTAGCCCGGCTGCGTGTGGTTCACCACGTTCAGCGCGAGGCGTAGGACGCCCATGACCAGCAGCGGAAGCCAGTATGTACCGATGAGCTCACGCAGCGAGTTATCGGACTGGCACATTGCTGCTTTCCTCGAGGTCCTGGAACACCAGGGGGTGTCCTCGAGCTTGCCGCGAAGACACAAGCTCGAGGACACCCCTGGGAAGGGCGAGCATGAACGGCACCCGCCGGCCTCTTGCCGTCATGGCTTCCTCGCCCAGGGCCAGCTGGAAACCGAGCATGACAGCGGTTCCCAAGACAAGCCGCCGAGGGGGCCGAATTCAGGGAACGAGCCAAAGAACCCGCGTCGCTTGCCCATGGCGGAGGCGGCGGTCGCGTTGCGGATTTCCTGCCGACCGGCGGCGGCTTCCAGTTCGGGGCCGGTTCCTGTTTCGAGGGCGATGCCCTCGCGAGCGTTTTCGGCGGCGCTCGTGGTGTTCCTTGGTTGCTTGGGACTGATGCTTTCCGGTTGCATCACTGCTCCGCAAGTGTTCGGCTTTCCGTCGATTAGATGCCCGCTTGCGAGCTGTGACGGCCGAGGATGGTGACGGTCCACGATCCGGGACGGGCCCCGGAGTCGGTCAACTCGAAGGCGGTACGCCCGAGGTTACATGGCGTCAGTCGCAGCTATGTGACTGGCGGAGGCTTGACCCCCGAGGTGGCATGATGGGATTCTATTAGTGAACGAATGGTCGGTAAATGCGTTTGGTGCGATTCCAGGCTTGGTTGCCGGGGCAAAAATGCGGTTCCTTGCGCTGGACTTCTCCGCCCGTACGCGCGCGGCTAGGGTCACGGCAGGAACCCAACGACAAAGGAGTTGTGATGACCGAGGCTTTCTTGGTGGGCGGAGCCCGCACCCCGGTAGGACGTTACGGTGGATCGCTGAGCAGTGTTCGCCCCGATGACCTGGCGGCACTGACGATTCGTGCGGCAGTCGAACGCGCGGGCATCGATCCCGCGGATGTGGACGAGGTTATTTTCGGCAACGCCAACGGCGCCGGGGAAGAAAACCGCAACGTGGCCCGCATGGCCTGGCTGTTGGCCGGGTTCGACGACAGCGTTCCGGGGATCACCGTGAATCGGCTGTGCGCCTCGGGGATGAGTGCGATCACCATGGCCAGCCACATGATCAAGGCGGGGGCTGCCGACATCGTGGTGGCCGGCGGCGTGGAATCCATGTCGCGTGCCCCCTGGGTGATGGAAAAGCCGGACAAGGCCTTTTCCAAGCCAGGGGCCAGCTACGACACGTCGATCGGCTGGCGGTTCCCCAACCCCGAGTTCCTCTCCGGCGAGCTTTCCCGCGAGGGCAAGGCCACCTTCTCGATGCCCGAAACGGCCGAGGAAGTCGCCCGTGTCTACGGCACTTCCCGTGAGGACTGTGACGCGTTTGCCGTGCAGTCCCACGAACGTGCACTCGCCGCGATCGAGGCCGGCCACTTCAAGGACGAGATCGTCCCAGTCACCGTCAAGACCCGCAAGGGCGAAATCATCGTCGACACCGACGAGGGCCCGCGCCCCGGAACCACGATGGAGGTGCTGGCCAAGCTGCGCCCCGTGGTCAAGGGCGGCTCGGTGGTTACCGCCGGCAATGCCTCGACGCTCAACGACGGTGCCTCGGCGATCATCGTGGCTTCCGAAGCGGCCATCAAGAAGTACGGGCTCGTCCCGCGCGCCCGCATCATCGACGGTGCCTCGGCGGGGCTGGCCCAGGAGATCATGGGCATGGGCCCTGTCCCCTCCAGCCGCAAGGTCCTGGAACGTTCCGGCTACACCGTCGATGACCTGGCCGCGGTGGAACTGAACGAGGCCTTCTCCTCGCAGTCCCTGGCCTCCATGCGCGAACTCGGGTTGGACCCGCAGATCGTGAACAGGGACGGTGGCGCCATTGCGTTGGGCCACCCGCTGGGTTCCTCGGGCTCCCGCCTGGTGATCACCTTGCTGGGCCGCCTGGAGCGCGAAGCGAAGACCGGGTCAAAGCTTGGCCTTGCCACGATGTGCGTCGGCGTCGGCCAAGGCGCGGCACTGCTCATCGAGGGGGTCTAGTCCATGGCCCAGAAGCTTTCCGCCGCGGGATTCGCCACGCTGAAGGTCAGCGAGAGCGATGACCGGATCACCGTGGCGCTGAACCGCCCGGAGGTGCGCAACGCCATCGACCAGCTCATGGTCGATGAACTGCACGCCGTCTGCGCCTACCTTGAGTCCAACCCCAAGGTCCTGATCCTCTCGGGCACCGCGGCTGATCCCGAGACCGGCGCCAAGGGCATCTTCGCCTCGGGCGCAGACATCGCCCAATTGCGCGAGCGCCGCAGGGACGATGCCCTGGCCGGGATCAATTCCGGGATCTTCGATCGGCTGGCCAAGCTTCCGATGCCCGTGATTGCGGCCCTTGACGGGTATGCCCTCGGAGGAGGGGCCGAACTGGCCTTCGCCGCTGACTTCCGCATTGGCACCCCCGAGCTGCGCATGGGCAATCCGGAAACCGGCCTGGGTATCATGGCGGCTGCCGGTGCCACCTGGCGCCTGAAGGAACTGGTCGGTGAGCCGGTGGCCAAGGAGATCCTGCTGGCGGGCAAGATCCTCAAGGGCGAGGAATGCCTTCGGGTGGGACTCATCACCGAAATGGTTCAGGGCAAGGACCTTTTGGCGGCGGCCGAGGCACTTGCCGACCGCATTGGCAAACAGGATCCGCTGGCGGTGCGCATCACCAAGTCGGTGTTCCACGCCCCGCGCGAGGCACACCCCGTCATCGACACCCTTGCCCAGGGAATGCTCTTTGAATCCCAAGCGAAATTTGACCGCATGCAGGCCTTCTTGGACAGGAAGAATACATAATGGACACACTTCACAACGGACTCCCGGCCACGGTCGGTGTCCTTGGCGGCGGACGGATGGGCGCCGGGATCGCCCACGCGTTTTTGATCCATGGTTCCAACGTGCTGGTGGTCGAGCGCGATGAAGCCTCGGCAATCGGTGCGCGCGAACGCATCGAGGCGGCCGCCGCGAAGTCGATCGAACGCGGAATGACCGATGCGAACGTCGGTGAAATGGCCTCGCGACTGAGCGTCTCGGTGGACTACGCCGACTTCGCCGACCGCGGCCTGGTCGTCGAGGCGGTCCCGGAAATCTGGGACCTCAAGGTCTCCTCGCTCCAGAGGGTCGAGAAGCACCTGGGGGAGAACGCGATCCTGGCTTCGAACACCTCCTCGCTGTCCATGAGCGGGCTGGCCGAAGAGCTGGCACGGCCCCAACACTTCCTGGGCATGCACTTTTTCAACCCGGTGCCCTCCTCGACGCTCATCGAGGTCGTCATCGCCAAGCAGAGTGCCCCGGAAGTCATCGAACTCGCACGCAAGTGGGTTCAAGCCCTGGGCAAGACCGCCGTGGTGGTCAACGATGCCCCCGGCTTTGCCTCCTCGCGGCTCGGGGTCGCCATTGCCCTGGAAGCGATGCGCATGGTCGAAGAGGGCGTTGCAAGCGCCGAGGACATCGACAACGCCATGGTGCTCGGGTACAAGCACCCCACCGGGCCGTTGAAGACCACCGACATCGTGGGCCTGGACGTACGTTTGGGTATCGCCGAGTACCTGCACTCGACCTTGGGTGAACGTTTTGCCCCGCCGCAGATCCTGCGGGACCTCGTCGAGCAGGGCAACCTGGGACGCAAGACGGGCAAGGGCTTCTACGACTGGTCCACGACCAAGTAGCCACTCACACGGTCCCAACGGCCGGTGCGTGCTCAAGGATCATTGGTCCGCCAGCGTGCACCGGCCTTTCTGCCATGTGGCGTTATCCGGGTCATCCACTGCGCGTGCGGTCGGCCCTTGGGTACGGTGGGAAGCCGAAGAACACTTGTGCCCGCGGGCACCGAGCACCAGCGGAAGAAGAGAGAAAATGTACATTGTCACGAACCGCATCGAGGTACCGGCCGAGCGGGCAGCAGCCTTCGAGGAACGCTTCATCGGCAACATGCGCACCAACCTTCCCAAGGTCCAAGGCCTGGCACGGGCCACGCTTGACCGCCCCGTGGACCCGGCTGCGCGGTACAAGGTGACCATGGAGTTCGAGTCGGAATCCGCTTTCGAGACCTGGCATGATTCCGAGGCCTTCCGCGCCTCCCATGCAAAACCTGCAGCCGGCAATCCGTCGGCACCAAGTGCGCAGACCCCCGGATCAGAGGCGAAAGCGAGCGGGCCGGAACACCACATCCGTATTGAAACCTTTGTGGGCGGGCGCGAGTAGGACCGGGGGAGGGGGGGGTAGCCGGAATGCAGGACTCCATGGGACAGCCCCGGTGGGAAGGCGCCGTCAACGCCAGGCTCGTGCTGGGAAAGGTCTTCCGCATGGGCCGCAGTGAGTGGCTCACGACCACCGGATGGCACCAGGCCTACGCCGATGGCGTGCGCACCGTCATCGACCTGCGCAACCCCGACGAGCGCCGCCGCAGGCACACCGACCCCGACGTCGACGAGGCGGCCAAGGCCGGAATCGCGATCATCAGCTCCCCCACCGAGGAACCTGGACACCCGGAGTTCGAACGTCTCGCGGTTCCCTACATGAATCATCCGCGGATGTACCCGGAAAACCTGGCCTTCTTCCCCGAGCGCATCGTCGAAGTGTTTCACCAGATCGCCATCTCGCAGGGCAATGTGGTGCTGCACTGCTCGGCCGGACGCGACCGCACCGGGCTGATCGTTTCGATGCTTCTCGAATTGGTGGACCGGCAGGACTTGCTCGAACCCCAGTACGAGGCCTCGCTGCGGGGGATCAATGACTGGCACAGGATCAGTTCCTACAAGCACCCCCACGAGTCCTACCTAGAGGAAGAAGACCTGATAGGTCCGCTGCGTGAGCGGTTGGACGCGTTGGAGCAATTCGTGGGATCCCTCAGCGTGGAAACCTTCCTGCGGGAAAACGGGCTCAGCCCCGCAGAACTTGACGCGGTCCGCAGAAGGCTGGTGTGAGCGAACACGACATTTCCGCCCGGGGCCCGACGTAGGCTAAGGAAATGAAAACGCTTGCGCCGTTGACACTGGCAGGTCCCTTGGTGAGCCTCGAGCCGTTGACACACGAACACCATGACGAGCTGGTGCTGGCGGTCAACGATGGCGAACCGTGGAAGCTTTGGTACACCGCTGTCCCGGCGCCTGGGCAGATGCGCGCTGAAATCGACCGACGGCTCGAGCTGCAGGAACAAGGATCGATGTTGCCCTTTGCCACCCGGCGCAAGGCGGACGGACTGCTGCTGGGGATGACGACCTACATGGACATCGACCCGGTCATGCCAAGGCTTGAAATAGGATCGACCTGGAACCGGGCTTCGGCCAGCGGCACCGGGACGAACGTCGATGCAAAGCTGTTGCTGCTGGAACACGCCTTTGACGTACTGGGTTGCCCGGCCGTCGAGTTCCGCACGCATTGGATGAACTTGCCCTCCCGCGCGGCCATTGAACGCCTCGGCGCCAAGCTTGACGGGGTGCTGCGGGCACATCGGCGGATGGCCGACGGTTCGCTGCGCGACACCTGTGTCTATTCGATCATCGCCTCGGAATGGTCACAGGTCCGATCCGGACTTGAACACCGGCTTTCGACGCACTTGGAATCGGCAGGGTTAGGCCCCGCGCACCAGCACGGCCGGCGTCCGGAGCTTCCTGGGTGCGTGGGTCAGTAGCGGTTTGATGCCCGGCGGTAGGTCCCCGAGAGACCAAGCGCATCGACGCCTGGTTCCAATAATCGCCAGCCAAGAACACTGAAAGCCCCGGGTTTGATGGCTTGAAGGCCCGGACAGTGGCTGGTGGGGGTCTTGCGCGCAGCGCAGGACCCCCACCCCTTTCCCGCTACGTTCCCGGATTCACCCGGTAACTATGCAGCTTCATCAAGTTGTGGCCGGCAGTAAGCAGTTTCCACTCATGAGCCACGCTCTGCAGCCCACGTAGCAAAAGGTGCTTGCCTTGACGGGTGTGGATTTGCCCGAAGACCGGCTCCACGATGACCTTACGCCGCGCGTAGACCTTCTTGCCGTATTTGGTTTTCAGCTTCCTGGCCATCCGCTCGCCACGGTCGCACGGGACGGGATCCTGCCCCGCGGCGAATCAGGAATCGGTGCCGAGTGCTTCAACCGCCGGGTGGAAATGAAGAACTCAGTGCCATGTTCACCTTCGAGCCCAAGGGCTTGCTCAAGATTCGCCTTCGAAAAATATCCCGTATCGGCAAGCCACTTATCGGGCATCCGCCCCAGATTCTCCATCGCTTTGTGCACCATGGGAATCAACTGCCCGTAGTCGTTCGCGCCCTGGTTCACCTCGACAGCAACAATGACCTGGTGCTGCGCATCAACGACGGCTTGCCCGTTGTAGCAATAGGAAAACGAACCATCGGCTCTCTTCATGATCCGCGCATCGGGATCGGTGAAGTTCCGATGCTCCGTAGCTTTTGGCACCGCAGCTCCCGCAGCCGTTTCCCCGGCACCAGTGACCTCATCATCACCGTCCCCGCTCTTGCGTGCCTTCGCTTCGGCCTCCATCCTGGCCAAGCCCCGCGGCTTCTGCCTCGATCGAGGCCCGAGCAACAGTCATTGCCCGGGACCGGGCTTCACGGTTGGCCAACTCCACCGGCAACTCATCGGCGCGTTTGCCCGGCCCAAAATGGGCGTCCTCGGCAGCATCCACGGTCTTCGCCTCAGCCATCAGGTCACTGATTTCCTGGGCCAAGACCTTCTGCTTCTCGGTCAGTCGGGCATAGGACATGGCCTTGTGTCTTGAGGCATTCGCCCGCACCTTGGTTCCATCCAAGGCCACTTGCCCCAACTTGACCATTCCTGCGGCCCGGCAGAGTTCCAAAGCCTGTAAGAAGACGTTCGCCAATGCGGCGAGGTGGCGTTCACGAAAAGCGTCCGATGGATCGGAAATCCGGGGCCTGCTGCGCGGCCAACCACCGGAAAGCGACTACATCGGTGCAGGCCTTCTCCAACTGTCGGGAGGAGCGAACGCCCACGCAGTACCCGTAAAGCACGATCCGCAACATCAATCGCGGCTCGTACGGCGGTTGGCCCTTCGCCATGGCATACGAAGCATAAAAGCGTGTCAGATCAAGCTCGCCATCCACCAACTCAGCAATGAAGCGCGCCAGATGATTCGTCGGCAGCCACTCATCCAAGGACGGCGGCACCAACATCACCGCATCGGGTTCGAAGGCTTTGAATCGCTTCTTCACCCCGGCGTTGAGATCGATCCGGTCATCGACCGAGACCTCGATACGCTCCACCAGAGACTCCTCAAACAAGCCATCGTGCGGCTGAGAAGAAGGAATATCCATACCCCCAATTATCCCAGTGCTGGCGTCGAATCCCGGTTAATCCTCCGGCGGTTTAAAGATTCTTAGTGTTCCGCTATCTGACTACTGACCCACGCACCTAGCAAGAACATAACGATAAGCATTGTGCTCGCGTGGTCTAAACCGAGTCGGAGGGGGCCAACATCATGGGCCTTTTATTGCTCATCATCACGCTGTTGGTGGGGCTTGTGGGTTCTCTTCTCGCGTCACCCCTCTTGGATCCAAGAGGGGTGACGCCGGAAGTCGGACTCGTCCGCTGGGTAGCCATCGCGCACGTGGTGGTCGCCGGCGGAGCAACGTTGTACAGGCTGGCTGTAGTGGAGATCGAACCGAGCGTGGGCGTGGATATGCCGGTTCGCGAGTTCCGGCCGGTGCTGCCGGAGAACGCGAGCCTTGCGGGACCCGCGGCCACGGTGATTTCCGGAGGCGTCCCCGGGCTTTCGTCGACGTCGAGGGTCCGGCGGCGGGCACCAGGCATCCTGGCAAGTCCTGGGAAGCGTGGGCGGAATGTGGAACGAGCACGACTCCGGCTGGCAGGGCCCGCCTGACATCCTGGGCGCCCCTGAAGCTGCGTATTTCGAGCTCCAGCTCTGGGCGCTCGGGGCGGGGCTCGGCCTGTTCACCGCGGCGCGGGTCTTCAAGCGTGGGCTGGAGATACAAAGCATGCAGCAGGATTGATCCGATGGGACCCGTTGACACCGATGTTCCCACCGAGATCCAACGCCACCCGGGCCAGCTGCGCACCGACCGCACCAAGATCCTTGTTGACCCCAGCGGGTTGGTGGATATCGGCGTCGCGAACCTGTCGGTGCTGAAGAACAACTGCGCAAAGGCAATCCGCTTTTGCGCGTTGCGGGCCATGTGCCACGCCATGGATTGCGAGGTCGGGGACCTGCCCAGCTATGTCCCTGCCCGGTAGCCGTACCGCTCGCACCGGGCACGGAGTGGTCCGCGGAAGCGTGGACTTATTTCTTGATATCGATGATCAGGTTGGTGATCCGAAGCGTGCACAGGCGTTGGCCGGCCTCGTTCTCGATGACAACTTGGTGGCTCGCCATGCGTCGCCCCAAGCTGATGGGGGTCGCAGTGATCGTGATCAGCCCCTCGCGGGCTCCCTTGTGGTGGGTTGCCGAGACATCGACGCCCACGGCCGACTTTCCCATGGTCGAGGCGTGCTTCACCGCCGCCCACGAGCCGACGGCCTCGCCCACGGCCAGGGAAGCCCCGCCATGCAAGAGCCCGAAGGACTGGCGGTTGCCTTCCACCGGCATTGTCGCCACGACCTTGTCGACCGACTCCTCGATGATCTTGATTCCCATCTTGAGATCGAGCTCGCCCAGGGCAATCTGCCAGACCCCGTCGATAGAGGTGTCCGATGTGGGCGCGGTGGGGCGCTGTGCGCTCATGGTTGCATATCTCCTGAAATGTCGGGGTCTTTGGAAACCCCGGGCTCGTGGTGTACTTCCCCATACTGTACTGTGGTTGCTAATACTGACCGATCGTTCAGGAAGGATTTCGTCGATGACGACAACTCCCATGGCTCCACTGGTTCCCAGCTTCGTCCAAAACTCATGGTGGACCCCCTCCGATCCGGCCGGCGGAACTTCCGTGCTGGATGCCAACACCGGTAAGCCGCTGGCCACGGTCAACAATGACGGCATGGACCTGGCCAAGGTCGTTGAGTACGGCCGCACCGTCGGCCAGCGCGAACTGGGCAAGCTCTCATTGCATGAGCGCGCACTGAAGCTCAAGGAACTGGCACAGTTCCTCAACGAACGCCGCGAGGAAATCTACGAGATCTCCTACCGCACCGGCTCCACCAAGATCGACTCGATGGTCGACATCGATGGCGGCATCGGCGTGCTCTTCACTTTTTCTTCCAAGGGCCGGCGCGAGCTTCCGAACTCCAACGTCATCCTCGACGGGCCCATGGAGGTCCTCTCACGTGACGGCTCCTTTGCCGGTGAGCACATCTACACCCGCATCCCCGGTGTCGCCGCGCAGATCAATGCCTTCAACTTCCCCGTCTGGGGCATGCTGGAGAAGTTCGCCCCCGCCTTCATCGCCGGCGTGCCCACGATCGCCAAGGCCGCCACCCCCACCGGCTACGTGGCCGAGGCCATGGTGCGACTGATGGTCGACTCCGGGATCCTTCCCGAAGGCTCCATCCAGCTGATTTCCGGCTCCGCCCGCACCTTGCTTGACGTGCTGGACTACCGGGACATGCTCTCCTTCACCGGATCGGCATCCACCGCATCGTCCCTGAAGGCCCACAAGAACGTCATTGACGGGGGAGTGCGCTTCACCTCAGAAACAGACTCGCTCAACGCAGCGATCCTGGGACCCGACGCCGTCACCGGAACCCCGGAATTCGACGCCTTCGTCAAATCCGTCGTCACAGAGATGACGGTCAAGGCCGGGCAGAAATGCACAGCCATCCGCCGCGTCATCGTTCCGGCCGCGTTGGTCCAAGACGTAGTCAAGGCAGTGGGGGAACGCATCGATTCACGCGTTGTCATTGGCGACCCGCGTGCCGAAGGTGTCACCATGGGCGCCTTGGCCTCGCTGGAGCAGCTTCGCGACGTACGCTGCGCCGTCGAGGAAATGATCGCTGCCGGCGGCGAGATCGCCTACGGCACACTGGATGCACCGGTCATCCGCACCGCCGAAGGTGAAACCAAGACCGTCGATGCAGGCGCCTTCATGTCCCCATTGGTCCTGACCTGGGATGACGTGAAGAACCAAGCCGTGCACAACCTTGAGGCCTTCGGCCCGGTGTCCTCGGTCATCGGCTACGCGGACCTGGACGAGGCCATCGAGCTGACCGCCATGGGATCGGGCTCGCTGGTTGCCACTGTCTGCACCAACGACGCAGATGCCGCCCGCACGCTGACCACGGGAATCGCATCGCACCACGGACGTGTTCACATGCTCAACCGCGAGACCGCTCGCAGCTCCACCGGCCACGGAGCCCCGGTGCCGCACCTGGTCCACGGCGGCCCCGGCCGCGCCGGTGGCGGCGAGGAACTCGGCGGCATCCGCTCGGTCTTCCACCACATGCAGCGCACCGCCATCCAGGGTTCGCCGAACATGCTCACCGCCGTTACCGGGGTCTGGCACGCCGGCGCCGACCGAGTGATTGCCGGATGCGACGAATTCGGTGCAGTCGAGGGCGCGATCCACCCCTTCCGCAAGTCGCTGGCCGAGCTACAGATCGGGGATGCCTTCGCATCGCCGCTGCGCGAGGTCACACTGGCAGAGATCACCGACTTCGCCAACGAAACCGGTGACACCTTCTACGCGCATACCGATGCTGCAGCCGCCGAAGCCAACCCGTTCTTCCCCGGCATTGTTGCCCACGGCTACCTGCTGGTCTCCTGGGCGGCGGGACTCTTCGTCCAGCCCGCACCGGGACCGGTCTTGGCCAACTACGGCCTGGAGAACCTGCGCTTCATCACCCCGGTGCCGGACGGCGACTCGATCCGTGTCACCCTTACGGCCAAGAAGATCACTCCGCGTGTCACCGACGAATACGGTGAGGTCGCGTGGGACGCGGTCATCAACAACCAGGATGGCGAAATCGTTGCCACCTACGACGTGTTGACCCTGGTGGAGAAGGAAAACACCACCTACGCCAACTGGTCCTAGGCTGGTCCTGGCATTGGCCGGTCATCCGTTTCCCCTTGGGGGGGGTGCGGGCGACCGGCCAATGCCGTTTCCGGGTTGCCGCGGTGCACCGGCAATGGTGGTTCGAATCCCTGCGGATGTGAGATGGTATCGGACAGGGGGGAAAGGTCTCGTTGGGACTCCCGGCCTTTTGGACCCTCGAGAGTGTAAAAGGAACGAGGCATTGATGAATCCACCGGCTGTCCAGGGTCCCCGGCACTGGGATGAACGCGAACAACTTGAGTTCTTCGGATCAATCGAGTTTGCAGGGATCCTTGCAGAGGCAGTTGCGTCCATGGGTCTTGCCAATGCCAAGGTGTCCGTGGCAGAGCTGCACCACCGCCCCGGGGCCGGCGTCTCGGGTGTCTTTGCGGCGAATAACGGGTCCTCCAACCTGTATCTGGGCGCCACCGCCGAAAAACTGGATATTGTTCCCGAGGGGACCGTGCGCCTGGATAGCGGCAGGGGCACCGTGGTCGTTTGGCTGCATCCAGCGGATCCGTTGCTTCCAGGGCTGCCGCTGGCCACCACCCCGGCTTTGGTGGAGGAAAACTGGGGAGGCGGCCGCGTGCTCCAGGACCTGCGTACCTTGGCCTACCGCCCCCTGCGTCGGGCGGTGATGCACGCACGGTTCACCGACGGGCACCAACTGTTCCTCAAGGTGCTGCGCCAGGATTCGCAACTGTTCCATGATAAGCACCTGGCATTGCTGGAGGCAGGCGTCCCTGCGCCGATTCCTCTTGGCCCGCCAACCAGCGGCGTGCTTGCCCTTCACCGGGCCACCGGCGAGGCGCTGGCCGAAGGCCTCATGCATGCCCCGGGCCTGCCCTTGGAACCGCAAAAAATCATCGAGCTCCTTGACTCATTGCCGCAATCACTGATGAATGTGCCCGCCCGGCCCGCATGGTCGGACAGGCTGGGCTGGTATGGGCATGCCGCCCAGACGGCAGTGCCGGACCAAACAGTGAACATCGGATCCATGCTCCAACGTTTGGCCGGCATCCTGGAAGACTCCGAGCGCGGTCAGCTGGTTCCGAGCCACGGGGATTTCTATGAGGCAAACGTCTTTTTCATGGACGGAAACATCACCGGACTGCTGGACATTGATTCGGCGGGCCCCGGATACCTGGTCGATGACTTGGCCTGTTTCTTGGGCCACCTGGCGGTATTGCCGGGCTTGGACCCCCGCTACGGGCGGGTTAACGGCTACCTCGAGATCTATGCCAAGGCCTTTGAACGAGAGCTGGCGAACCGCGATGTCCCGGGTCGCGGCCTCTATGCGCGGGCTGCATGCGTGGTCCTGTCCCTGGTGGCAGGGGCCCGAGACGAGACAAACCCCGGCTGGCACGCCGTTGCCTTGGCCCGGCTGGCCGTAGTCGAGCAACTGCTCACCCGGGCCGGTTAGCCTTCGGGACGCGGAAGCGACGGATATGGCACCGGCTGCCCAGATGAGAACTTTCTCATCGGGTTCTCCTCTTCGGCTCACATTCACCGGCCATGCTGGAAACACGGCAATGGCAGTGCAGTGATCGAAGGAGCAGGAAACGATGAAGAAGTCGCGTACGTTTTGGTCAATCACGGGTGCACTTGGAGTGATGGCCATCGGTGCAGGCATCGGGGCGGCACAGCCGATCTTCCCGAGTAACGCGCCGGTCAACCTGCACGAAGGCGTGACGCTGCCTGGGCCTTCGTCGGTGAAACGGGTCGCCGGCTCCGTCAAGATCGAAGAGAGCCCTACACAAGTGGAGATCGGTGCGCCCCAATCGGCAACCCCTGTGTCTGTGGTCGAACCCGACCGGTCTTCGGCGCCGGCTGCCCCGACTGTTTCGGCCAAGCCTGCCGTTTCCCCTGTGTCTGCTAAATCAGCGGTGTCCCCGGTATCGGCCAAGTCTGCGGTCTCCCCGGCTTCAGCGAAATCGGCTGTTTCGCCGATCTCTGCAGCGTCGGCCGTGTCTGCGTGGTCACCGCAGTCCCCGCCTTCGGCCCCCTCAGCACCCTCGGCGTTCAGCGCCGATTAGCTCTCGGTTCAGGCCCCGGCGCTGAGACCGGATCCCATCTTCAGGCCGGAGCCCGTTACATGGTTCACGTGCATTTGTTTGCAGGCCGTGCGAGAGATCAGGCAGGTTCCTCGAAGCGGTAGCCCATGCCCCTGACCGTGGTGAACCATTCGGCGCCCAGCTTGTTGCGCAGGTACCTCACATACACGTCCACGACGTTGGAGCCGGGGTCAAAATCGTACCCCCAGACCCTCGAAAGCAACTGTTCCCTGCTCAGCACGTGTCCAGGGTTGCGCATGAAGGCCTCGGCCAGGGCAAACTCCCGGGTCGATAGATCGATCTCACGGCCGGAGAGAATGGCCCGGCGGCTACCGAGGTCAAGTTCCAGGGACCCGGCCTTCAAGGTGTGGGTATCGGCTCCGTTTGCCTGGGGGCGCAGGCGTAAACGCACTCTCGCCAGAAGCTCTTCGAAGCGAAAAGGCTTGGCCATGTAGTCGTCGGCGCCACCTTCCAACCCTGCCACGGTGTCATCGATGCTGGTTCGGGCAGTCAAGATGATCACGGGGGTATCCACGTGGGAGCCTCGAATGCGTTTGAGTACATCGAACCCGTCCTCATCGGGAAGACCCAGGTCAAGGATGATGAGCTCAAAATCCTGGGCTTGGGCCAGGGACCCTCCTTCCAACCCGGTCGCGGCAACGGTCGGCTGGAAGCCCGAGGCCTTGAGCCCCTTGGCTATAAAGGAGCTGATGCGTTCCTCGTCCTCGATGATCAGGATCCGGCTAATGGTCATCTCCTCCTTCATGCAAGGGTATTTCGATGATGAACGTGGAACCGATGCCAACATCGGAGGTGACGCTGACGCGTCCGTGGTGTGCCAACGCGATGGCCGAGACGATATTCAGGCCAAGTCCGGAGCCTTCGGTCCGCTTTGAGTTGTGGCCCCTGCCGAAGCGTTCAAAAATTCTCGCCTGGTCCTCCGCGGCAATGCCGACTCCTTCGTCCCGGACCCAGAGCCGCAAACGCGGCACCTTCGCGTTGGGGTCGGCGATATTGGTGCCCAAGGTGATGGTTGTTCCCGGGACGGTGAACTTGGCTGCGTTCGAACATAGCTGCAGCATCGCCTGAGTGATCCTTTGTGGATCAAGAACGGCGGTGGCTTCACTGCGGTGGCCGATGCGCCACCTGCGCTCACCCAGGGGCCGGGCCTTGTCCAGCAGCTCATCAAGCAGCGTACCCGTATTTGTGGCAACAGGGTTGATGAAGTCGACACGGTTCGATTTCGCCAGGGTCACCAGGTCATTGATCAAGGAGGACATTCGGTCCAGCTCCGCCAAGGCGATGTCGCGCGACTGGTCCACGTCGTCGGGGTCGAGCCGATCCATGAGTTCGAGGTGTCCACGGATGATGGTCACCGGGGTCCTGAGTTCATGGCCGACATCGTCCAGGAGCTGGCGCTGGGAAACCATGGCCTTTTCCAAGCGATCGAGCATGGCGTTGACGGTGATGGTCAGTTCGGCAAGGTCATCGCGGCCAACAACCTCGATGCGCTGTGTGAGGTCCGATTCGGAAATCTGTCGAGCGGTGTCCCGGAGCAAGGTGACCGGCAGCAACAGCCTACCCACGAGCATCCAGCCCGCGACCCCGGCAACCAGCAGCACCCCGAGTCCGACCAACAGGTACATCAAGAAACCATTGTTCAAGGCCCGTTTTTCGGCGGAGTAGTCAAAAGCGAACACCAGGTGGGCCGGCGTGGTTTGCTCGCCCAAGACGACCGGTACTGAGACCGCCCGGTAGGTCCTTACGCTGGTGGTCACTGACTCGAGAATGATTTCGTGGTGCGAGGCCTTGCTGCTCGCCCAACGAACGAACTCGTCATCGTGCTCCAACCTGAGATCGACCACTTCCGGAGCCGTCCATCGGATCTTTTCGTTCACCACGCTGAGCATGCCTTCGTGATTCGACGGGAGCTTTTGTTGCATGGCCGTATAAAGGAGCACCTCTGCTGTCATGTGCTCCGGGAACAGCGCCGGATCGGTGCTGCGGCCCGCCAAGACCCGAAACTCCTCGACACTGCGCTTGAGCGAGTCATCGATCCGATTGTCCATGGTGCTTAGTTGCAATAGATACACGACCGTTCCCGTAACCATGAACGCGATGGTGATGAGCCCCAACATGCCTGCGAGCACGCGCGAGCGCACCGATGAGCCCTGTTTTGACGGTTCGGATGCCCTGGCAGTTTCCTGCATGTGTGGGCCTCTACCCGGCTTTCTAGTCATCATCATCGTCGTCCACGTCGTCCACGTCGTCCACGTCGTCCACGTCGTGATCATCGTCGTCGTCTGCCACCGAGGGGGGAAGGGGGTTGACGGGGGCGGATGTGCCAGGCACGACGCTCGGTGCCCGCGTTGCCGTCACGCTGCTAGGTGTTTGCGGTGGACTTGGAGACTTCGAATTTTCCGTGGTCGGGGAAGGCCTCGGGGATTCGTCGGGAAACGGATTCGTGGGCGAAGGACTCTGTTCGATGGTGATGCGAGGACCCAGTTTTACCGGGGGCCTGGCAGAGACTTCTTGGGCCACAACATAGACGCCGAGGGCGAGGACAACGAATACCGTTGCCCAAAAAGCGACCTGACGTCCTCTGCGTGAACCCATGTCCACTAGTATGACCCAGATAGATGAGACGCAGATGAGACCCTTCGATCACCGCTGAAGCGGCCAAGAAAACTCCGAGAGAGCGGCGGGTGCGCTGGGATCACTTGGTCGAATCATTCTCTTCCCGGGCACACCCGGAAGCTCGGTACGAGATCGAGCTGTTGTTGTGTTTCCGTTGTACCCGGCTCCGCCCAAGGGGTACCAACCGTCGTCGTCGCAAACCCACACAGGGAAGCGGGAACCGTCCACGACGAATCAGAACCGTTCATTACCAGAGTGCCAGTTAGCAGGGCCACCTAGGGTTTCGAGGGAAGAACAGGCAGCCAGGGCACAGCACTATGGTCGGTTGCCGAAAAACGAACAGTCGCCCCCGGACAAAGTTCGTGGCGACTAGCGGACCAGGTACACAGAATGGCACCGGGAAGCCGCGGCGCCCCCGGGACGTGACCCTGCGAAGCCAATCTTCGGTACTTATGCCCTGGATCCTCAGACAATGTGAAGGTTAGCGGCTAATGGTCTCCCGAGGCTGAGACTTAGGCCATCCGGTGCCAGCTTGGTCAAGAGATCATGATTCGTCGATGCACCCACGCGCTTTGAAGCACCACCGCACGGATGACCTCCACCCAGCACTGCCCGGGAACCAGATGTTGGGGAACAACCATGCCATTTTCGCTCAAGAATTCTTCGTTAGAGGGTCCGGGTACTTTCAGACGACGAGCACAGGGTCTTTGGTGACAGGCGCGGACTTTGGCTGACCTCTTTGCTACCGTTTCTGGTTTTAACGGCGGGAACAGTGACCTATGCGGGCCGCCCGCATTTGGAGCAGTTCCCCGGTCCGGCTTGAACCCCTTCTCGGGGGCAAGATCACCAAGGGGCGATGCACGCAGCTGAGCAACACGGTCCCCGCGAGCGATTCGCTGGTCGCTGATCCTCACCGTCAGGCAGTTCCAGGATGCTCCTTCTATTCCGGCCCAGTAATGGCCGTTCGTCACATGTTGCGGTCCGTCGGCAGCGCGGTGTCCGGATCCTGCGGTGTTTGGTGCGATGGGCTGCACCGGGGGCTTCCGGTGAATGTACCGAAACCCCCAAGAAGCGGTCCGGGCTGCGCCTCTGCAGTTCCACATGCTTTTCCGCTGGGCGGGGCGCAGTTCCGTGGCGAGCCCAGGGCAAACGGCGGACGTGGGTGGGTGCGACGAGTAACCATGCCCAGATGTCGGCAGTCTGAGGCAGAAGCTGCATGCGGCACCGCCGAAGAAGGAAGAACCGGCTGCCGGCATCAGCGATCCGGCGCCTATTCAACGACGGCCCGGAGATCCAACGCTAGGCGGCTTTGCCAACTGTCACTGCCTGCGCCCCGGAGCACAAAATAAGGCTGATTTCCCGTGAACTGCCCAAGCAACAGTGAGGCGGGATGAAGGCATCCTCGGGTGCCGAAACGACTTTCCGCCACAATCCGCCACCCCGAGGATCCAAACGATTCCGAGGGCTTCCTTGGACCTGTGAATCGCTTTCAAATCCAAGCCCCACAGCAGAGCGATGATTGGCTTCGCAGCTGTTCGAGGTAAGTCCGAGGTGCCGCTCAGGATGTGTGCAGGCGCGACCATGGGGTGTGGTCTCGAACGCTCGGGGTAGGGGGTTCTTGCATTCGGCACGTCATTCGCTCACGAGGGGTTTCCCCCGGTTCGATGGTTCCAGACACGAGCATGGGCTTAGCCAGGCGGTAGAAGGGAGAGAGTGCTTCTTCCTCGCATCAAGCATTGGCATCCCGCTGAACGGGACCGCCGATGGGTGGGCACGTAACCGTACGCTGTAATTGATGTGATTCGGACCATGCTGACGAGATCAGTGGCCGCTTAACGACGAACGGAGTCCACGTGGGTATCAGTGCGGATCGAGTGGTGGTGGTCACCGGGGCCAGTAGGGGAGCCGGCAAAGGCATAGCACTGGCACTGGGTGAGTCGGGGGCCAAGGTTTATGTCACGGGACGCACGCAAAGTGAAGGCGATGCGCCGTTGCCGGGCACCGTGTTCGCTACCGCCGAGGAAATCAATCTACGGGGTGGCATCGGCGTGCCGGTCATCGTCGACCACAACGATGATTCCCAGGTGCAGGCACTTTTCGAAAAGGTGCGTGAGGCTGACGGACGGCTCGATATCTTGGTGAACAACGCGTTCGCGGTGCCGGACATGCTCACGACTCCCGGCCCGTTCTGGGAGAAACCCTTGAGTATGCTCGACATGTTCAACGTGGGAGTGCGCTCGAGCTATGTCTCGAGCTACTACGCAGCTCCGCTGCTTCAGGCAAACGGTCAAGGTCTAGTGGTGAACACGTCCTCGTTCGGCGGCACGTGCTACATGCACGGTCCAGCGTACGGTGCCGTCAAAGCAGCGGTCGACAAGATGGCCCACGATATGGCAGTGGACTTCCGCCCATACGACGTCGCCGTTGTCTCAATCTGGATGGGTATCCTCAGAACTGAACGCACTCTCGCCGCGCTAGAGGAAACCCCGGGGACTTATGACGAGATGATGGCCACTGCGGAATCTCCGGAGTTCACAGGACGTGTGATTGCCGCGCTTGCACAAGACACTGATCTGATGAAACGCAGTGGCAAGGTTTTGATCGGTGCCGAGGCCGCACACGAACTCGGGATCGTCGATATCGATGGCAAGCAGCCTCCCTCCCACCGCCCATTCCTCGGGAATCCACCCACCTTTGCCGACGCCGTTATTGAGTGACACATCGTGACTTCGCGGACAGAAGCGCCGATGAGACATTTGACCCATCACCAAGCCCGGACGAACGCTCCGGAGATGCACTTCGTCGAAGAGGACGAAGAATCGCTTGGGGTTCGTACTTACGGTTTTGCGCGTGCAGGGATCAGTTGGCGACAACTGAGCAAGGCAGGCAATGGAATCATCACCTCGGCGTTAAAGGGCATGGCACAGATAACGTTTCCCGATAAGGTCTGGGATTACCGCGGTGGCCGATTCGTTGCCGACAATTGCAGTCTCCGTAACCACACACGCGACGACAGGGCGGTGCTCTCGAGCCCAGTCCTTGGCTTGGGTGCTCCATGCGATCCGGTACCCGGGCATCCGGAGAGGATGCCCGGACTGATCGGACTGCAGCTTCTCCTTTACCTCGTCCGCGAAAAGCTGCCGTCCGGGGTGGAGCAGGAAGGCGGACGCGGGCGCTCCAACCACATGTTGTTCTACACCGAGGACGCAGACCACGCGCTCGTCCACTACGTGAAGCACCTGCGCGAGAACCCCTCCACGATCTTCCACGTACTCTTCAAAATAAGTGCCTTCACTCAAGTGTTGTCCCATCCGCGCAGATCCCTCACCGCGCAGCGTTTCCAGAAGCCCGGCAGCTGCCATTGTCGCGCCTCACGGAAGGGGACTTGTAAAAGCACGTGGCCGACTACCCACGCAGCGACTCCCCTGACGCAATCACTGTGTACCGCGCCACGGGGTTCAGCCGGGAATACCGCCGTTGTTGTCCTGCAACCTGCGCCACGCTCGCTATTACTGGCTCACTTGCGTAAGCGATGTCGGTTCCGCGCTGGGGAAGCGTCCGAGCAACCAGAACAACTCCTTGGAGATGTCAGGGGTGTAAAAACGGTGACAGGTGGCGCTAGCATGCTTTCCCCGAAGAACCGGGAAGAGGCCGGTGCCGCGTTCATTGAGTTCTTTCATGACCCCTAGGACACCTTGGGCACAAAAGGTGCCACGGAAGATGGCGACGCCGGGAAAATTTTAGTCCAGCCCAAGAATAGTAGAAATGGAGCAACCCAGTGGATCTGACGCAACGAATCGATGCCTTGGAACAAATCGAGGAGATCAAGAACCTCAAGCACAGGTATTGGAGAGCCTGTGACGGAAAGGATCCGAAGACATTCCGCGACTGCTTCATCCGCGTAGGAGCGAGCATCGACTACGGTCAGCTAGGTTCTTTCGACGATGCCGATCCGATGACGGAGATATTCACACAGATTGCGCTGCACACCGTAGATGGCAAGCATGTTATTTACGATATGCACCACGGAGTGCACCCAGAAATCGCGCTGATCGACAAATACACCGCCAAGGGTCGATGGACGCTTCGGTTCCGGCAGGTAAATCTGATGGACCACACCGAAACGATCTCGACCGGGGAGTACAGCGACGAATATCGACTCGAGGACGGCCACTGGAAAATGTCCAAGTGCCACTTCACCGAGACGTGGTCCATCCGCCGACCGTTGACCGCCGATACCGTGATCACCGAGGGTACTTTCGCGCGGGTGGATGCGATGTGTACCGAGAGCGCCGCACCGTAGCATCGGTCGTCGCCTTGCCCGGTCGGCTTACAAGATCAACGGTGATTTCCATATACCGATCGGGCCACCCGACCCGCGTCCTGGGTCCATTCGATGGTGAATCCACACGCCCCTGCCGTGGGGCGATGCCTGCTTCACTCAACGCCTGGTCAAAGCAGCGTTAATGACGTCCGTAGCACCAGCAGCCAAGCTTCAGCCATATGCCAGTCGCCTCAGTACACGACGAAGGTCATTTTTTATTGTTTCGCGGGAAGCAAACAGGACGGCTTTTTCACCGACTGAGCTGTCGTTGCCGGCAGATACCGCAGGAAAGGGCGCTTGATGCCGCCACTTTCGCCAACCAAGGACAGGATGGCGGACACGGCGTGAGGCATGTCGTGGCATGCTCAGTGCGGGAGAACCTAGTGCAGGGACCATCGGGCAGGGATGCTCGATGGAGCTCGAACGGCGTGTGAGGGAACAAGGTCCAGGTCGGTACCGTGCGAGGGAGGTGCTCTCTTTTTTCTTGCGTGGGGCACCCGTCGGCTTTGTGGTGGGCGCGGCTAGATAGCCACCTCCCTGTCTGGTCAATCACCGGAACAGGCCAAACCCGGCGTTGCCAGCCCCAGATACCATCTGGACCAGACCTGAGACCTGTTTGATCCACGCAGCATCGGCCACCATGTCCGGATTCATCCGGCCCTGCGTGACTTCTTCTGTGGCTGCATCCACAGCACAAGCAATGATGCTTCGGCCGTGGACATCGATTCCACCACGGTCACGCTCGAACGTCTCGGAGTCTCGACGGTCCCTGGCCATGCGTCTACCTGGCCCTACCAAAGCCGGACGATCGGAATTTGTGCTTTGGGAGGGGCAACCCGCAGGAATTGTTGGCGTAGTTCCTGACCGATACCGGCTTCCCGGAACAATCGGCACCACCTGCCCGGACTGGCCGTACCATGAAGCCGTATCTGCCATTCCTTCCTTGGGGTACAAATAGCCAGTGTGAGGCGAGGACTCGAGATCGGTAAAGCGAAGCGATGCGGCGTCTTGTGGTGGCGGCCGATCGCTGCAGCTTCAGGAAACTAGCACGCGGGAATATCAAGAGCCCGCGAACACGCCGCTGCTAGTGCTTATCCCAACGTGGAATTGTTATCGGGCCAGCATTGAAAGGAGCGTGGCTAGTACGCCTTGACTCGCTGCTCCACGATCAAGTGAACCAGCGCAAATGTTCCCTTGCCGTCGATCGCCTCCAGGGCCGCCTCGAGTGCGGAAGGGATCTCGCTGTCGTGCTCGACCCGGACGCCGAAGCCACCGAAAGCCTGGGCCATGAGCGCGAAATCCGGGTTGGCTAGTTGGGTGCCGGAAATACGTTCGGGATAGTGGCGTTCCTGATGGGTGCGGATGGTCCCGTACTCTTGGTTGTCCATCACGATGACCAGCGGGGTGGCACCGTATTGTGCCGCGGTGGCAAGCTCCTGGCCGTTCATCAGGAATTCCCCGTCACCGGCAATGGTCACGATGCGTCGCCCCGGGAAGTTCAAGGACGCGGCGATCGCCGATGGTACTGAGTAACCCATGGAACCGTTGCGCGCGGAGATCATTGAGGCGTATTTCTCGGTGGGGAAGTAGCGGTGCGCCCAGTTGGTGTGCTCGCCCGCGCCCAGGGTGACCATTGCGTCCGAGGGCAGCCCCGGAACCAAGTTGGCCATCAGCGTATCCATGCGTGCGGGGCCGTCGGAAGGCCTCGCGGTGGGCAGTGCGGCGAATTTCTCCTGTTCTGCGCGCATGCGTTCGGTGAAGGACTGCCATTCCGGTTTGTCGATGAGTTCCATTTTCACCAGGTCCCTCACGAAGACGTCCGGCTTGGAAACGATTTGGTGGGAGACAGCCCCGGAGCGACCGCGCAGCGATGAATCGATCGTGACCAGGAAGTTCTTCTTGGACCAGTCCTGGCGGACCAAGAAGCCATCGGTGATGACATCTCCGGGGACCGTGCCGACGAACACCATCAGGTCGGTTTCCTCAAGCAGGTCGTAGGTGGGTTTGGGTCGGCCGTAACCGATCGGGCCAACGTACGACGGGGAGCTGAAAGGGATGTTCCCCTCGCAACGCCATTCGACCGCGGCCGGCAAGTGGTGCTCCTCGAGCCACGCGGTCAGCTCGTCGGTTCCTGCTTGGGTCCAGTCATTTCCACCGAGCACGAACAGTGGCTTGGTGGATTCCTCGAGCGCGGATTTAAGCTCCTTCCAATCGGTCACCGTCATCCCGCCGCTGGCCACCGGAATCACCGGGTGCAGGTCGGGGGAGACCAATTCGCGAATGACGTCTTCGGGTAGCCCGACAACCACGGGTCCGGGCCGGCCACTCATGGCGGAGAACATGGCTTCGGCAACGATTTCCGAGGCACGCTCCGGATGGTCCAAGACCATGACCCTTTTCGCTCCGGTGTCGAACCACGCCTTGATGTCGAACTCCTGGAACGCCTCGCGATCCCTGTGGGCGAAAGGGATCAAACCCACGAACAGGATCATCGGTGTCGAGTCCTGCCATGCGGTGTGCAGTCCGACATGGGCGTTGGCGGCACCGGGACCACGAGTCACCATCGCGACACCGGGACGCTGGTGCATTTTGCCGTCGGCTTCCGCCATGTATGAGGCGCCGCCCTCGTGGCGGCAGACAACGGTTTCGATCCGGGAGTGGTGAAGTCCGTCCAGGACATCAAGGTAGCTCTCCCCGGGGATCACATAGGCGCGTTCCACGCCGTGGGCAACGAGGGTGTCCACGATGAGATGGCCGGCCGACTTCTTGGTTGGTGTTGGGCCTTCGGGTTTTGCTTGCTGTTCTTGGGCGCTCATGAAGGTTGCTCCTTGCTGTCGCCGTGGCACACGCGACGAATGTTGCACGGCGGGCACCTCGTTGTGCTCTACCGTGTCGAACTAAATCTAGGTTTCCAGCAAATGTACATGATGCCTGGTCACTGCCCCCTTACTGCGACGAAATGCGTTAGTCACAATGGGTCGTTGATCACAATGTCTTGTATTGCCTGGGGGAGCGGGCAGTGCGCTCGGTCTTGGCAAGGGTGGAAGTGCATTGCGGGTGGATCCGGGGTCATCAGCGAGCGGCTATGTTGGTTCAATGCTCTTCAGATCCAGGCCCGCCTCATCGATATGCTTGCGTTCTTGGACCGACTCCGCAGGCGACATTGAATCCATCCTTCGTGCATTCGATGTTGATGACATGGCAGCCCAGTCGAGCGGGCCGATCTCCTCGGAGGCGGCTGCGCGGCGTTGGGTGGAACCATGGATGGATTCAGCGGGCCAGCAAGGCGTGGCATTTGCCATTGACATCGATGGGACAGCTGTGGGCCACGTGCTGGCCAGCGCCATTGACCACCGGCACGACACCGCATGGATTTCCTATTGGGTCACTCCTCAGCAGCGCGGAGCGGGGCTCGCCTCGAGGGGACTTGCGGGCCTGGCTGACCATTGCTTGGGCGCACTCGAGCTTTTTCGGCTCGAACTGGCCTACCGGGTGAACAATCCGAGCTCGGCTGCTGTGGCCAGGAACGCCGGATTCTTGGTCGAAGGGGTTGAGCGGGCCAAGCTGCGCTACCTGGATGAGTCGGGGAAACCGCAGCGTTTCGATGTTGAAACGTGTGCCCGGCTCCGCAGCGATCCCCCGGCCTCGGTTGCGCCGCTTCGCGTCTGTGACTAACAACAGCTGTGCGGAGCGCTCCTCCCTTTCGATGCGCGAAGCCGGTCAATGAAACGAGGGGGTCCCGCTGGAGAGCGGAAGCCATTGTCAAGCGCCATGGCATGCCTGCGAGAACGCGCCTAGCTGCCTTGGGGCATGGTTGAAATCCAGGCCCCGGGATGGCCTTTGCGCCGCGCGGTGAGGCGATTGCCACTGTTCCGCTCGGCACCCGTTACTTGACCAGGGGTGTTAGCCCTGACGGTGACTCAGGCAAGGCGGTGTTTCGTTGAATGCGACTTCTCTTCAAACGTGTTGGCGGCCGGATTCCGGTGCTCATTGGCCGCAGGCTATTCAAACCACGGATCAATGGATCGGCACCGTGCCCGCCAGGCAAGGTCGGCCTCGCTGCGACCTACGTGGGGTTGCGGATGGAGGTAAGCCGCGTGCGGGCTATTGACTCCATAAAAACAGGCGCGTAGGTTAACTAGTAGACTATAGAACCTAGGTGGTGACATGCTCTCTGGAAACGGCCCGATATTTCAACAAATCTCCGAACGGGTTGCCGAAGACATCATCAACGGCACGTACAAGGAGGAGGGCAGCGTGCCGTCCACGAACGATTACGCGGCCTTTTACCAAATTAGCCCTATCACGGCGGCAAAGGGCATCAATGTCCTCGTCGAACAGGGCGTGCTCTACAAGAAGCGCGGTGTCGGGATGTTCGTGGCACCAAATGCCCGCGACCGGTTGAGAGCCCAACGGCGCGCCATCTTCCTTGAACAACACATCGCCCCTTTGCTCCGCGAAGCGGACTTGCTGGGGATCGGCGCCGACGAACTCGCCGAAATGATCAAACGAAAGGACCTCTCATGACCAACGCCATTGACATCCAGAACGTCACCCGCAGCTTCGGCAGCGTCAAAGCGCTCGATGACGTCAGTTTCGTCGTACCACCCCATTCCATCATTGGCCTTCTGGGTCGCAACGGCGCGGGCAAGACAACGATCATGTCGATCATTGCCGGCCAGGACCGGCCCTCCGAGGGCCGGATCGAAGTCTTGGGGCATACCCCGTTTGAGCATGCCGCGACGTTGTCCCAGATCATCTACGTCCGGGACAACCAGCGCTACCCGGATGATTACAAGCTGCACCACGTGCTGCGGATCGCTCCAGATTTCGCTCCCAACTGGAGTTCGGAACTTGCAGCGGAACTTGTTGAGAGGCTCCGGATCCCAGCCAAGACCCCACTGAAGAAGCTCTCCCGGGGTCAACTCTCAGCGATTGCGATCGTGCTGGGTCTTGCCTCGCGTGCTTCTATCACCCTGCTCGACGAGCCTTATCTGGGGCTGGACGTCACCGCGCGCGCGCTTTTCCACGAAGTATTGATTCGTGACTATGCCGAGCACCCACGCACCATCGTGCTCTCGACCCACCTCATCGAGGAATCCGCATCGCTTCTTGACCGGGTCGTGATTCTGGACAAGGGCCGTGTCGTGGTCGATGGGGACGCCGAGCAGGCACGCGACGAGGCATACATCCTCAGTGGAAACACCGATGCCGTAGCGAAATTGTTGGCTGGACGCACCGTGCTGGAAAGGAAATCCGTTGGAGCACTGACATCGGTGACAGCAGCCGGACCGATCGATGAAGTACTTCGCGATCGGGCTGTGGCAAACGGCGTACAAGTCGCCCGCCCGTCGCTGCAGGAACTCGTCTCCGCCTACGGGGCGGACGAATCCGGGTTCCCTGAAACGAAAGAAGCTGAGTAAGCATGAGTGTCATCATTCCCGCAACAACGAAGCTGCATCTGAACAAGCGTGAGACGACTTTCTTGGTGCCGCTGTACATCATTGTGACGGTTGCCGTGATCTCGGTGTTGATCTCGCTGCTGTTCTGGCGCTCCGGAAGCCTCCCCGGAACGCCTGATTGGATCCAGGGCTCACAGGTCAATCCCGGAATGGCGTATGCGCTTCCCGGTTTCCTCGTGTACCTCGGCGTGCAATCCATCGCCACCACGTTCCCCTTCGCACTGACGCTGGGCGCAACCCGGCGCTCGTTTGTGGCCGGCACCCTGCTGTGGTCGGTGATCGTCTCGGCTGCCATGGCCGTTGCCTTGGCAGTGCTCACGACGCTTGAACTGGCAACCAACCACTGGTTCGCCGGGTTCTATGTATTTGACATCCATGTGCTCGGTGCCGGGGATCTTGGCCGGCTGCTGCCGATTGTGTTCCTCGCGACCCTATCGATGCTCTCAATCGGCGGCGTCTTCGGGGCCTCGTGGATTCGGTTCGGAGCACGCGGACCACAAATGATCGGGATAGGGACAGCCCTGGTGCTCATTGTCGCGCTAATCATCATTATCCCCTCGGGCCCGACCATCCTCGCGGCGTTCAAGCTATGGTGGCTCGCCGTGGCGGCAATGGTTGCGATCATCCTTTCGGCGCTCGGTACCTGGAAGCTGCTCCGAACCGCGATCGTGCGGTAAGGATGGCAACAACAACAGCACGCAGGACGGGCCAACGCCGTTGCAGTAGGCCAGGTGCCTGGACGACAAAGCAAGAAACGTCGATCGGGCACCTGCTCGCTGTGGCACGCTCATGCTTCGTAAGCACGGATCGGGGAGCGGCAACCCAGAAATGACGTCACCCACGTGCCGGCTTTGCTGGCGCGTTCTGCGCGCGAGTTGCTACCGGGGCGTGGCACGGGAGTACTCGGCGATGACCACCCCGGAGTCGAACGCACGAAAACGTGTGCGCTTGAACTGCCTTGGATCGTAGGCCATGCCCCCGAACAGGGATATCTCGTCCCCGAGGGCGACCGGGTTGATCTTGAGGGTCAGATGATCGATTTCAGCGAAAAATGAACCGGCTGGAAGACCGCCGCCGGCCACCCAGATTCCCGTTCCGGCTCGGCGACGCAGCTTGCGGATGGTGGCGCAAGGATTTGCACGGAAGGTGATCTCCGAGGGACCGGTGCGGGGTTGGCGGGAAACCACGACCTGGTTCAGGTGTGGGTAGGGGCTGGCGATGCCGGCATCCAGTGCGTGGGATATAGGTGTTCCATCCCATGAGCACCGTGTCGAACCTCGATCCATCGGCATGCAGCCCGAGTACGGATTGGACGTGCGCCGGGATCGTGTCGGCGTATTCTTCGAGGATCACCTCCATATGGTCCCCGCTTGGCCCGAACGCACTGAAGTCGCCGTCCGGAGCTGCGATCTTGCCGTCCCTGCTCATCGCCACGTAGTACGTCAGTCCTCGCATGGGGGTCCGCATCGGCGGCATCAGTGGTCAGAAACGACCGTGCGACGGCTCGGGGGCCAGGCACACAGGACCCAAGGCAGGGGTGCTGGGAGCCGGCGGTATGACGAGGCCACTAACCAAAGCCCAGGTGCTTGGCTTCGAATGCGGAAAGGATGCGGGCGGAGGGGGGTGGAGCTGCGCCGGAAGCCTCTAGGCTGAAAGGAGGATTGGACGTTGAAGGAGAGAGCCGGACCGATGCTGCAGGACACTTCGCTCGCCGAGCAAATCGAGGCTGCCGCCCAGGATTCGCTGCGCGTACTCATCGTTGGTGCGGGGGTCGCCGGAGTGTGTTGCCAGGCTGCTGCGTGAACAAGGACTGCATCCGGTGCTGCTGGAACGTGCGCAAGCCCGAACGGGTGGCGGCTACATGCTGGGACTGATGCCGCTTGTCGATGAGCCGTTACGTCGTGCGGGCGTGTGGGAGGAGTATAGGGATCGCAGCATGACGATGCGTCGCTATCGGCTGAGCTCGAGCCATGGTCGGGAAGTGCGTACGTACTCGTTTGATGCGGTGCTCTGCGCGTACGGCAGGTATGGGGGCATCGAACGCGGAGAACTGATCCAAGTGATGTCCGGGGGAAGTTTGCCGGTAAGCTTCGGGACCAGCGTTGGCTACGTGGGGCAAGACGAACTCGGGGCCGCGGTGGGAATCAACACTGCAGATGGTTTGATTGATGCGCGCTTCGATCTGGTGATCGCCGCCGATGGGATGCATTCAACGACTCGGGACCTGGTCGTGGATGCCGGTGATGTCGAGGAGTTCGACACCGGCTGGGGAGGCTGGGTGGTGTGGGCGGATGCCAACCCGACCCAGAGCGATTTGTATGCCGAAACCTGGGGCCGCGGCTTCTTTATCGTGAGATATCCGCTCCGCGACAAGGTTGGCGTCTTTCTCCGAGGTCCACGCACTGCAACCGCTGTTGGTCCGGCAGCATTCGGATGCAGCGCCCGAAAACGGCTGAGCCGCGTGGATGAGTCCAACGCCCAGGCGTTTTCAGCCATCGGAGCGGCTCGGGGCCCTACTATTGGAAGCTTTCTAACACCCGTTGCAACCGCTGGGCACAGGGAAGGGCAGTGCTCCTTGGGGACGCGGCGGCCGACTTCCTTCCCACGGCAGGCATCGGCGCGGCCATGGCGCTGGAATCGGCAGCGATATTGGCCGCGCAGCTCTGTGGTGTCAGCGCAGCCGGTGTCCAAGAGTCGCTGAAGGACTACGCGCGCCGGCAACGTCCGTGCGTTATTGCCGCGCATGAGAATTCCCGTCAGCTGGCCAAGATCATGCTCCGCACCGGTCGGGTGCCCTGCATGGTCCGGGATATTGCCATGCGCTTCATAAGCCTGAACATGGCCTTGGGGCCGATCCTCACGTTGCATCGGAACCCATCGCTGAGGACCACAACCGCCACGGAGCACTGATTAGCAACCTGGGATGCCGATGCTATGCGGTTCCAGGGGGAACAGGTGGCCTCTCGGCGTTGGAGTCCAACGCCAGCGTCCGGGCCAGCACGCGCTGGATCGTGAAGCAGCGAGCGAGGAATGCACGTTCATCAAGCACGCGACGCCGCATCCACGAGGTCACCTCGCGGTTGCCCTTGCTTGCGTTGCAGGTGCCACATGCCGGGACGACGTTTTCGAGGGTGTACCGTCCGCCGCGGGATATCGGCTGGACGCAGTCACGTTGCATGGTTGCTTCGCTGGATCCGCAATATGCGCAGCCGCCCCATGCATCCCTGAGCGCACCCCATTGAACCTCGTTGAGGTCGTTATCGACCCGACTCATGCGGCGCTTGCGCCGGCGTGCGGCACGCAGCCTTCTAGCGCTGTCGTTATTTCATCGGCCCGTATCTGCAGTGGCAAGGCTACGCGGTGTAGGGGCTCGGCGGATACTTGGCTGTCGACTGCATATCGGCTTCCAGCGATTCCTTGGTGTGCTGGTTGCGCCACGTAAACCAGCCGTAGATCCCGGCCAAGGCCTGGAACACCGTGACGCCAAGCAATCCCAGCGCGGGGTTGTTGCCAAAGAGCACGATGATGTAGGCAATGGAGGAGACCGAAGCCGCCAACCATGCCCAGCGGTAGCCGCAGGCAACGCCTATCAGCGCAACTACCAGTGCCGCCTCTGCGGCCAGCGAGACCCACAGGGAGGTTGTCCCATCGGTGAAGATGAACCCGGTGGTGAGCATGCGACCCATGCGCAAGGCGGCGAAGACGGCCAGCAGGACTACGCCGACCAGCAATGATTTGATGCCGAAGCCGCGTTGGACGACCTTGCGGCCGAAGCGCCCAGCATTCTCGAAGCGGGAGAATCGCCAGAGGCCAAAGGCGGCAGCCAACAGTGCCGGCACCGCGTAGAAGAGGAAGGAGCGCTCTTGGAACTGCAGGGCAATGACCAGGGGACCCGCGAAGACCGCCAGGATTTGAGCCCACCAGCCAAGGTCGTTGCGCCGGGCCAGCAACACCATGGCGATGAAACTCAGCAGTGCCGAGACCGAAAAGAGTGCAACCTGGGTTCCGGAATCCGTTCCCGGGGCCTGGGAAAAAAGATTGTAGAAGAGTTCGTCCACGAAAAATACTGCCTATTCACAAAGAAAAACGGTGGGGCCTTGCTGTGTCTCAGCTATCGAGCGTAGCCGGTGATCGGATTGGCGCCGCTATTGAGCGCGCTTGTGTAACCCATCGAACATCATGGTGATGGCATGGTCCTCGACCTGCTGGGAGGTGACGTCCCCGTCGTCACGGAACCACTCGACCAGGGAGTTGATCGTGCCAAAGAGCAGGCGGGTAGCCGTGCGCGGATCGATGTCGCTGCGTAAGGAGCCTTCCTGCTGAGCCTCGACCACCAGGTCGGAGACCTTGCGATCCACCGCGCGGCGGCGTTGGAGTGCGTCGCGTTCGATTTCGGTGTTCCCGCGCAACCGCAACAGCAAGGTGACGTACTGCTGGCGCTTGACCAAGACCCGGATGGTTGAGCGCAGGAAGAACTTCAGCCGTTCCTCGGCGGTGCCTTTGCTGGCACGTTCATCCCGGGCGATTGCCTCAAGGGGAACCAGTGCTTCGTCAAGAGCCAGCCGCAGCAGATCGCCCTTGGAAGGGACATGGTGGTAGATCGCAGATTTGCTGATGCCCAGATGCTCTGCAAGCTTGCCCATCGAGGTGGCGTCGTAGCCGTGCATGTTGAATACCTCCACGGCAATGGAGAGGACGGATTCCTGGTCGTATCCGGGCCGACCTCGCTTGGTTGGCGATGGGTTCGCAATGCTGGCAGTCATAGTTCCTCATTGTCTCACGAACGGTCGGTCGGTAAGCATCGAGCGTTAAGCCAGTTTGGGGGTGCTGGAATGGGCAAGCCATTCCAGCACCCCCAAATCACGGGCTTTGCCTTTACTTCTCACGCAGGTCGTAGATGCGGCGCAACTTGCCCGAGGAACGGGCCAGGGAACCGGGGACCACGACCTCGATGGCGCACGAGGAACCGACATGGATCTTGATTTGCTTGGCCAGGTCCTTGCCGGCCTGGATCGCGCGGTCCGAATCACAATCCTCACGGCGCTCGATGCGGACGGCGAGCTGGTCCATACGGTCCGGCCGGGTGATCTCCAGCTGGAAGTGCGGGGACAGACCCGGGATCCTCAGCGCGATTTCCTCGATCTGTGAGGGGAACAGATTCACCCCGCGCAGAATAATCATGTCATCGCTTCGCCCGGTGATGCGGCCCATCCGGCGGTGTCCCTCGCGGGCGGTGCCCGGCAACAGACGGGAGAGGTCGTGGGTGCGGTAGCGGATGATCGGCAGTGCCTGCTTGGTCAACGCGGTGAAGACCAGCTCGCCGTGCTGGCCGTCGCCGAGGACCTGGGTGTCATCGAAGGCGTCAATGATCTCCGGGCGGAAGTGGTCCTCCCAGATGTGGTTGCCGTCCTTGGTTTCGTGTGACTCCCCCGCAACCCCGGGGCCCATGACCTCTGAAAGCCCGTAGATGTCGCACGCGTCAAGGTCGAACATGACCTCTAGCTCGTGGCGCATTTCCTCGGTCCACGGCTCCGCTCCGCACACCGCGGTCTTCAGGGATGTCTTGCGAGGGTCCAGGCCCTGGCGCTGCATGGCATCGCCGATGGTCAGCAGGTAGGTCGGCGTGGCCAGGATTGCATCGGGTTCGAAGTCCTGGATGAGCGTGATCTGCTTTTCGGTCTGGCCTCCGGACATCGGGATCACGGTGGTCCCCAGGTGTTCGGCGGCTGCGTGGGCTCCCAGACCGCCGGTGAACAAACCGTAGCCGTATGCGTTGTGGACCTTCCAGCCCGGTTTGACGCCCGCGAGGCGCAGGCAGCGAGCGCCGAGCTTGGCCCAGTCGTCGAGGTCCTTCTGGGTGTAGCCGACAACGGTGGCGCGACCGGTGGTGCCCGAAGAGGCATGGAGGCGTGCGACCTCGTGCTGCGGGACGGCAAACATGCCGAAGGGGTAGGTCTTGCGCAGGTCTTCCTTTTCGGTGAAGGGGAACTTGGCCAGGTCGGAGAGTTCCTTCAAGTCCGTGGGGTGAACCCCTGCGGTGTCGTACTTCTCCCGATACAGGGGAACGCGATCGTAGGCATAGGCCAAGGTTTCCTTCAGGCGCGCGAGCTGGATCGATTCGATCTGGTCGCGGCTCATGGTCTCTTCTGGATCCAGTGGGTTGGGCAGTTCGATCCGGGTGGATGTCTGGGTCATGTCTTGGCCTAACGCGCGGTGGGTTTTTATAACGGGAAGAGAGCGGGTGCTCAGGAAGGCTTGGGGACCGTGCGGGAACGGCCGCGGAACTCTGCAAGCACTTCATCCTCGGCGCCGGGGACGCTCTGGAAGATCTGGATGTCGTAGATTCCGCTGCGCCCTTGCTGCTGGCGACGGTCGGCCACTGCGGTGAGTGTCCGACCGGGAATCCCTGGCTTGAGGAAGTTGATGTCTACGCCCGAAGCCACGGTGATGGTGTCCGCGGATCCGGTGTGGGGGTTGCAGGCCAGCGCGAAAGCAGTGTCCGCGAAGGCGAAGATCATCCCGCCGTGGGCGATGCCAAAACCGTTGAGCATCTCTTGGCGCAGTTTCATGGTGATCGTTGCGTGCCCGTCATCGACCTTGAGCAGCTCGATGCCCAGCCATTCCGATGCGTAGTCGTTCTTCAGCAGGGGATGCGCCGGAAGCGCATCGACGCCAGTTTCGCTCATGAGGGAGGCCTCTCAGTTATTTACCGAACGATCATTAGGTAATCCTGAATTGTGAGATAAGTCAAGACACGGGGTCGGAAACACCGAGTTTCCGGGCGACACATCGTCGTCAACTTCCACGTAATCCCATGGGGCGTCCGCCGATGCCGCGGGCCCGAACCAACCGGGGGCGGCAGGACGAAAGCCCCTACACGTCTCTGGGGACCTGGGTGCAGACTCAAAAGTGGAACAACCGGTTGTTTTCAAAGGAGTTGATCGGCAATGCGTAGAACGACACCTAGATGGAGGCGTTGGGAAGACTGGACGGTGGCCATCGTTGGGCTGGTCATGGCACTGACCCCCATATGGTCCAGGGGAATCGGCAATTCCGTGCCGATGCTCATCACCGCGGGGGTATTGCTGCTGGTGGTCGGCTCGATCAACCTGGCGGCACCAAACATGTACGGAATCGAGGCCGGACAGATCCTGGCGTCGGTCCTTGCCATCGTCCTGCCGTGGCTTGGGTACTTTGCCGGCGCCAACATCCCGGCGCTGACTGCATGGATCGGTGGCGGAATCGCCTTGCTGGCAACACTGCTGGCAATCAAGCCGAGCATCGATGTATCGCACAGGCTGCAACACACCTAGGGCACACTTCCCTTGAGGGCTTTCGGTGCCCGTCGGCGGCAGCTGGCTCCGGCGGGCACCGCCACGTCACCGTGGCCGGCTGCCACCGGCCAAGCTGCGCTATGCCGTGGTCCGGGGGCCCCAGGGTTCATGCAAGATCTGTTCGTAGAGCCCGCGGATGAAGGGTTCCTTGGCCGCGTTGTAGTCCGTCACGAGTCCTGCCCCGCCGCCGGCGTCATTGATCTGCGCGGCGGCGGCCCGCTTGATGCGTCCATAGGCGTCGCGGTCCGCATGATGGGTGCGCAGCCAGTCGCGGAACGCGATCATGCGCGAGGTTTCCGGCGAGCCCGGGGCAAAGACATGGATGTTCGCCGCCGGAAGCCCCGAACCTGCAGAGGGGACCAGAAGCCGGTGACGGTACCAGCCCGGTTCCCGCAACCGCAGGACAAAGCCCGCGGCCTCGAGCAACGGGAGGTACAACGCTTCGCTGTCCGGGTCTTGGAGGGTCAACACGACATCGATCACCGGCTTGGCATCCAACCCGTGGACCGAGGTTGAGCCGAGGTGCTCGATGGCCAATGCACTGGTCCCCAGGGCATCGCCGAGGCGTTCGGCGAGCGCAGCGTATTGAGGCGCCCACGCAGGGGAGGGGGCCACGACACGTACCGGCTGTGGGGTGGGGGGCCCATCGACCCACGCAAGGGAGCCGTCGTCGGCTTCCAGGTCCCTGAGCAGCGCCATGCGGGGCAGCACGCACAGGTATCGTCTGCGCGCAGGCCAGCGCGGATCGGGCGCCGAATCGCTGGTGTGGAAGCCGGCGGCGCGATAGAACCCGACGGCGTCGTCATCGGTGCAGGCCACCACCATGGCGCCGGTGTCCGCTTGGACCCGGTGCACCAGGGCGGTTGCCATGCCACTGTGCCGGTGCGCCTGGTGAACCGCAAGGTATTCGATCTGCACCGCAACGCAGTCCAGCCGTCGATACAGCGCCAGTGCCACGGGCCCGCCGCCGCGCTCATCGGGCACCACCAGCAATGCCATGTTGCCCAGGCCGCGGATCAGGGTATCAAGTGCATCGCCGGTGGCGTCGCTGGCGCTGGTGAGCAGCGCCCGGAACCCCGGGTCCTGCGCCATCTCCTCCGGGCGCCCTTGACGGACCGGCGTGGGACTCATGCGCCCGCGGGGTTCAGGCCCAGGACATCAAGTGCGAACGCGTAGTCCCAAGCACGGGTCTTCCAGCCCTCGTAACGTCCCGAAGCGCCACCGTGTCCGCCGTCCATTTCGATCTTCATGACGATAGGTGCGCCTCCCGTGGTTTCCTCGCGAAGCTTCGCCACCCACTTGGCCGGCTCCACGTAGAGCACACGGGTGTCGTTCAGCGAGGTCACTGCCGCGATCCTGGGGTAGGGCAGGGCCGTAACGTTTTCATACGGGGAGTATGACTTCATGTATTCATAGACCGCCGCATCCTCGATGGGGTTGCCCCATTCCTCCCATTCCAGCGCCGAGAGCGGAAGCTCCGGGTCCAGGATGGAGGTCAGGGCGTCGACGAACGGGACCTGGGCGATGATGCCGGCATAGAGCTGCGGGGCGAGGTTTGCCACGGCGCCCATGAGCAGCCCGCCGGCCGATCCGCCCAGTGCGACGATGCGGGCAGGGTCCGCCCAGCCGGTATCCACCAAGTGCTTGGTGGCATCCACGAAGTCGGTGAAGGTGTTCTTCTTGGTCAGCTTCTTGCCATCGAGGTACCACGACCGGCCCAGTTCGCCGCCGCCGCGCACATGAACGATGACGAAGACGACCCCGCGGTCCAGCAGCGAGAGCCGGGGGATCGAGAAGCCAGGGTCCATCGAGGCCTCGTAGCTGCCGTACCCGTAGACCAGGACCGGGTTGGGGGAGGCGTTGGTGATATCCGAGCGTCGCAGGATAGTCAGCGGGACCTTGGTGCCGTCGGCCGCTGTGGCCCAGTCGCGGGTGGCCAGGTAGTTGGCCGGGTCGTAGTCGTTGACCTGCGTTTGCTTGCGCAGGGTCAGGGTGCCGTCGGCCAGCGTGTAGTCGTAGACCCGTGGCGGAGTGAAATCGGAGGTGTAGGTCAACCGGATCATCGGGGCTTCAAGCTCGGCATTGGCCAGGGAGGCTGTGTAAAGCTCCTCGTCGAAGGCCGGTTCCACGGGCGCGGACTGGAAATCGGTTCCCAGGTGCGCCAGCGGCATGACCGAGATGCGTTCGGTGGTGTCCTTGCGCACGGCAATGACCAGGTGGGTGGCGGTGGAGGCGGTGCCCTCGATCTTGACGGTGTCGCTGTGTCCCACGACGGTGTCCCACTGCTGCTGCTCGTAGGGCAAGGCCAGCTGGGATGCACGCAGCAGCGAGACCATGTTGTTCAACGCGTCGCGGTCATGGGTGATCACATAGGCGCGACCGTCATCCAGGGTCACGGGGTCAACCGCGTGCAGCAGGCGGTGTTCGCGGCCGAGGAGCACGACCGGGATGGCGTTGGCGTCGGTCAAATCAAGGGTGAGCGTCTCGGAGTACTCGGAGTTGCCGATGGAGATCAGCAGTTCCGTGCGGTCCGAGGAGAGCTCGAAGCCCAGCCACATGCCCGGGTCGTCTTCCTGGAACACCACGATGTCATTTTCCGGGTCCGTGCCTAGGGTGTGTGCCTTGATCTGGTGCGGACGCCAGGAGTCATCGACAACCGTGTAGAAAACCCTTTTTCCGTCGGGGGAGAAGAGAATGCCGTAGAAGACGTTCTCGATGGTGTCCGGCAGCAGGTCCCCGGTCTGCAGGTCCTTGATGCGCAGGGTGAAGCGCTCGTCGCCGGCGTTGTCCTGGGCATAGGCCAGCAGCGTTCCGTCTTCGCTGACGGCCAAGCCGCCCAGGGAGAAGAAGGGCTTGCCTTCGGCTTCCTTGTTCCCGTCAAGCAGCACTTCCTCGCCCTCGATGGGAACCCCGGCCTCAATGGCGGGCGGGGTCCAGTCTGCGGCAAGGTCACCGGTGTCAGTGGCTGCGACCCGGCACTGGACCGAGTATTGGGAACCTTCCGAGGTCCGGGTGAAGTACCACCAACCGCGCTTGCGGGCCGGTACGGACAAATCCGTTTCCACCGTGCGTGCCTTGATCTCGTTGAACAGGCTCTCGCGAAGGGTTTCCTGGTTGGCGGTCACGGCATTGGCGTAGGCGTTCTCGGCCTCGAGGTGTGCGCGGACCTGCGGGCTGTCCTTGTCCCTCAACCATTCATAGTCGTCAATGAAGGTGTCCCCGTGGTGGGTGCGTGCGGTGGGGACCTTGGGGGGCAGGGGTGCCTGGGGTGCTTGCTCTAGGTGGCTCATGCATCCATTCAATCGGACCAACGGGCAAAACACCGTGGCGCTTCGCCCAACGCGGACACGGGACATCGCGTCCCGTGGATGCCGGCGGGTCCGGCGGAAACGATCCTGCGCGGCCCGCTCGGGCCAGCCAGCGGTGCGCCGCGGAGAGAAGGCGTGGCACACCAAGGTGCACATCAGGCTAGTGTCGCCGAGCCGTGCGAGGACGAATGCTGCCACGTTGCAGAAGACAAACACGGGTGCACCGAAGAATGTTTCCACGACCCCGTATTCATCCGCCTGCTGGCCACCGTTCATCTTCACGACGAAGGCAATCGAGGAAAAGCGCTGCGGTGAGGTTCCACAGGGCGAGCAGGTACGGGTTCGTGATGGAGGCCTCGGCTGGCGTTGGCGCCCGGTCCCCATCCGCCGGGGATGTTGCTGGAGGGTTGGTGCCCGGATCGTATCCACCCCGGGCGGCAATCGGTACGCCTCGGCGGCAACGTGGCCGAACCGAGACGCGGGCGCTGGGCGGGGCAACGGTACGGCGGGTTGGCCCCGGGGCAGGCGCCGCCAAGCCGGGCCGGCCGCTGATGGATCGGTGGACGGCGCTCGCCGAGAGGGAATCCCAGGCCCGAATCCACGATCCGCGTCCACATCGACGTCGTTGATATAGCGCCCAGAGGAGGCCTTCCGGTGTCTGGATCGGGCACCGGCGAGCCATTCTTCTACCATTTGACGCCCGGCGGCGGATATCGATGCGCAATTGTAGCGCCGGGGCCACCGCGTGGGTTCTGTCACAGCGGCGCGGGAGCATCTAGGCTATGACGCGTGTAACCACCGTCGCACCACGAAGGCGGGATCCACGATAAGGAGAGTGAACGACCCTTGAAGACGTCCAGAACGACACGAGGTCCGCGGACCTGGCCCAGGGCGGTGCTTGCTGCAGTCCTGGGCATGTTCCTGCTGTTCGGGGGTGCCGGCGCTGCCATGGCACAACCCGCCGACGGCGGGGTCGAAGGCAAGACCTTCGTCATCGGCACCGACACCACCTTTGCCCCTTTCGAATTCCGCCAAGACGGCGAACTGACCGGCATCGACATGGACCTGGTCCGTGCCATCGGCGACGAGGAGGGCTTCAGCGTAGAGGTCCGTTCCCTCGGGTTCAACGCAGCCCTGCAGGCGCTGACCTCAAACCAGGTCGACGGCGTGATTGCCGGAATGTCCATTACCGATGAACGCAAGGAAGTCTACGACTTCTCCGAGCCCTACTTCGAGTCCGGGATCCAGATGGCTGTCGCCAAGGACGACGACGCCATCACGGGATATGAGGACCTCAAGGGCAAGACGGTGGTTGCCAAGACCGGCGCCGAAGGCGAAACCTACGCCAAGTCGATTGCCAAGAAATACGGGTTCAAGGTCAAGGGACTTGACCAGTCCGCGACCATGTACGAATCGGTGAAGTCCGGCAACGCGGTTGCCGTCTTTGACGACTACCCGGTGCTTGCCTACGGCATTGCACAGAACAACGGGCTCAAGACCGTGACCGACAAGGTCCCGGGCGGTTCCTACGGCTTTGCCGTGAACAAGGGAAAGAACACCGCGCTGCTGGCCTCGTTCAACGACGGGCTGGCCAAGCTCAAGGCCAACGGCGAGTACGACAAGATCCTTGACAAGTACCTTGCCGATCCCACCGCCTCGGTGCCCACGACCTTCTGGGACCTGTTGACCAAGTCCTTCCCGGCACTGATGAGCGGGCTTGGGAACACCCTCCTTGTCACCGCCATTTCCTTCGCGGTCGCGATGGTTCTTGGCCTGCTTGCCGGGTTCATGAAGATCTCCCACAACATCGTGGTGCGCGGGATCGCGACGACCTTCGTCAACGTCTTCCGCGGCACCCCGATCCTGGTTTGGGCGTTCTTCTTCTACTTCGGGTTGTCCCAGCTGATCGGCCAGACGGTCAATATCTGGGTCGCCGGCGTGCTGACGCTCTCGCTGAACGGCGCGGCGTACATCGCCGAAATCGTCCGCGGCGGCATCCAGTCGGTGGACCCGGGCCAGCTCGAGGCCTCGCGTTCGCTGGGCCTTGGCTACGGCAAGTCGATGCAGAAGGTCGTGGTTCCGCAGGCCTTCAAGATGATGACCCCCTCGCTGATCAACCAGCTGATCATCATGCTCAAGGACTCCTCACTGCTGCTGGCCATCGGCTTTGCCGAGCTGCTCTACCAGGGCCAGCAGATCTACGCGGCGAACTTCCGCGTCACCGAGACCCTGCTCATCGTGGGCGTCATCTACTTCGTTGCCATCATGGCCCTGACCAAGCTGGCAAACTTTGCCGATAGGAGGTTCAACAAGTGAGTGCCTCACACGTTGAAACAGTAAAACCATCCATGATCACCGTCAACGGATTGCGCAAGTCCTTCGGTCCCAACGAGGTGCTCAAGGGCATCGACGTGGAGATCGCCGAGGGAGAGGTCGTCTGCGTGATCGGGCCCTCGGGCTCGGGAAAATCCACGCTGCTGCGTTGCCTGAACAAGCTCGAGGAGATCACCGCGGGACAGGTGATGGTCGACGGCTTCGATGTCACCGACCCCAAGGTCGACATCAACGAGGTCCGCCGCCACGTGGGCATGGTCTTCCAGCACTTCAATCTCTTCCCGCACATGTCGGTGCTGGAGAACATCATGCTGGCCCCGGTGGAATCGAAGAAGGCGAACAAATCCGATGCGCGCGAACAGGCGCTCAAGCTCCTGGCTCGCGTGGGGCTGGAGGAAAAAGCCAATGCGCGTCCTGCATCGCTCTCGGGCGGGCAGAAGCAGCGCGTGGCCATCGCCCGCGCGCTGGCCATGAACCCGGGCATCATGCTCTTTGACGAGGCCACCAGCGCACTTGACCCCGAAATGGTCGGCGAGGTGCTCCAAGTCATCCGTGACCTGGCTGCTGAAGGCATGACGATGGTCCTGGTGACCCACGAGATGGGCTTCGCCAAGGAAATCGGCGACAGGGTGATCTTCATGGACGACGGCGTCGTGTGCGAATCAGGTTCCCCGGAGGAGCTCTTTGGCAACCCGCAGCAGGAACGCACCCAGGAGTTCCTCTCCAAGGTGCTTTAGGGCAACCACGCCTATTTCCTGAGAACCCGAAGCCCGCGTGGTTTTATCGACCCAATGATGGGGATAGGGCGAAACCACGCGGGCTTCTTGGCCTTTGAAGAGTGTGGGGTAGCTAGTTCTTGGTTGCCGGGTGCTGCCCGGTTCCGTAGCCGATGCCGGGCTTGGGCTTGGAAATGAGTTCGCTGACGGTGACGAAGTGGTAGCCCTTGGCTTGGAGGTCGGTCAGGATCCTTGGCATGGCCTTGATGGTGGATTCGTGGATGTCGTGCATCAACACGATCGATCCGGGCTCCACCTTCTCGGCGGCCTTGACGGTTTTTTTCGTGTCCCGGGTCTGCCAGTCCAGGGTATCCACGCTCCACAGGGCCACCGGCACGTCCAACGTCTTCTTCAAGCTCGTAGGGATTGCGCCGAAGGGCGGCCGGATCAAGGTCGGCTCTTCACCGGTGGCTTTTTTGATTGCCGCGTCGGTCTTGCGCAACTCGCGCTGAGCCGCGGCCAGCGACATCTTGGTGAGGTCCCGGTGCGAGAAGGTGTGGTTGCCCAGCTCGTGGCCCCGGTCCAGCTCATCGCGGACGACGCCGGGGTGCTTGGCCACGTTTTCTCCGATGAGGAAGAAGGTGGCCTTTGCCTGGTGTTCATCCAGGAGGTCCAACAGCGACTCGGTGTAGGTCCCGGGCCCGTCGTCAAAGGTCAGTGCAACGCATTTGACCAGGCTGCAGTCGGGGCCGGGGGGCTCGGGGGCATCCCGGGGGGACGTCCGGGCCTTGGTGGGGGAGCCCTGCTCGGTTGCCGGGCCCGTGCGGTACCCGTCCCAGCTATCGCTTAACGGAGCACCGCAACCTGCCAGGACCAACGGGAGCACCAGGGCGCCAAGCAGGCGAAGAAGGATCGAGCGGTTAACCATGGTCACCATGATTCCGCCTCAACCTGCAAAGTTCCTCAAACCAACCCGCGTTTTCCCGCCCGGTGTGCGTGGGATCACGGAGGGTTGCCGCCGTGCGGATTCCAGCTCACCCCCAGGTCTCGTCGTGCTCCCTCCCCGGAAATGGCCCGTGGATTCACGGGGCCGGTTGTCTCGGACTTCTTGTTGCGGTACTTGACCAAGCGGTCGGCGTAGAAAAGTGACCATCGTCACGCCGATCTCGTGGACGAGCATTCCCGTTGCCATGCGGACCTTTTGCAGCAGGACGCCGGCGAGCAGCAATACCACGGTGCCCACGGCGATGAACGTGTTTTGATGCGTGTTGCGCCCCGTTGCCTTGGGCAACGAGCACGAGTGCACCAATTGGCCACGTGGTGGCCCACCGGGATCACATCGGCGCCCTGGATGTAGACGTCGGTGCCCACGCCCATGGCCATGCCGACATCGGCGGTAGCGATGACCGCAGCGTCGTTGAGCCCGTCGCCGATCATCGCGGCCCTGTGGACTTCGGACTTCAGCCTCGCCGTGATCGTGACCTGGCCCGCGGGCATCAATTCGGCATGGACCTTATCCAGTCCCGGCTGCTCTCCGATTAATGCGCCGGGGCAGGCGATGCCCAGAAAGGTCAGTGCGAATTCGACGTTGTGGCTGAACGCCAGCGCGAAGAGAGAAAACACCACGGTGGCCGGGGTGTGGATATGGCAAAGAGGTCAAGGAAGCGCTGGGCACGGGCCTTGGCTTCCCGGGTATCCTCGACGGGCTCGCGAAAGGACCGCTTGGTCTATTCCAGGGTCCGGGCTTCAAGCCAGGCACCGATGATGAACAGGAACCCCAGGACCTCGGCTTCGACGTGCTCCCGGATCATCGAGGCGACGTTGGGCGTAATGGGGAGACGAGCTGGTCGACTCCGAAGGCGTTGGCGTGCAGGGCAGGAAGGGGCGGATGGCCGTGGGCACCCCGGCCAAGACTGCCGTGGCAAACAGCGTGGCACCGCGCGCAAGCTACAGGGAAGCCCGAGGGCGATGATCAGCGGCTCCGGTCAAGATCCGGCACCGAGGTGTGGAGATACCTGCCGGCGCGCTCCTGCTAGAGGAGGGAAAGCGCGGGTTTGTCGTGCAGCTCGATCACCCGTGCGGGGTGCAGGGAAATCCAGCCTGAATCCTCGAAGTGCGCAAGCTTCCTGCTGAGGGTTTCCGGGGTCAAACCCAGAAGGGATGCGACGTCCTTTTTGGTGATCGGCAGCCGGAGGCGGTCGGTTTGGTCCGAGGCGGATACCGCCAGCAGGTAGGCGGCCACCCGGTGGTCTGCATCGTCCCCTGCCATGGAGCTGAGTTGGTTCTCGGTCACCGCAAGGCGGCGGGAGAGAGTCTCGAGCATCTTCACGGCCACGCTGGGAAAGCTCAACAGGTAAGCGTGCAGGTCATCGTGTTGCAGCGAACAGATGTCTGACTTTTCCAGTGTCACCGCGAAGTGGTCGGCGGCGGAACGGTCGACGAACGTGGACTCGCCCAGGAAATCCCCTGGACCCAGGATCCTGATGACTTGTTCGTGCCCTGCGGCGGTGATCCGGTATATCTTCACCAGGCCGCTGTGGATGATCATCAAGCTGGCGTTGCGTTCGCCTGCACCGTAAAGCTGGGTGTTGCGCGGGTGGCTGTGCGGAACAACCCGTCTGGCGACTTCGGCCAGCTCGGAATCCGAGAGTTGGGCAAAGAGCGGAACGCGGGCAACAAGTTGTTCCAGCGCGCGTTCGCCTCCGGGATGGACATGGTGTTGGTGCATGGTTTCAATCCAACCATCAAACAGCGCAAGGTTCGGGCCCCTGACACGGTGGAGGCGCCCGCATGCGGGCCGCGACCCCGGCCGACGGGGGATTCAAGCCGTCAAGCCGGGGTCGCGGACGGGGGCAAGATATGGGGTTCTGGGAAAGCACGGGGCTGCCAAGGCCGGAAATGGGCTTTGCGATCTTCTTGGTGCTCGGGGGCATTGAGTCGTAGTTGACTTAGACCTTGCTGGAAATGAACATCACGTTGATGCTCTCTACCCCGGAAGCTTGCCGGAAACGCCCTCGATCTTCTAGACGCAGGAGGGACAGGTGAACGGTTCGGTCTCGAACTTTGCGGTTGTTATGCGTGGACCACGTTTTCGTGCTTGGTGGCTGATGGTTCCACCACCGTATCTACATCGCGATTCACGGGCGGGCGTCTAGATCTGGGTCAAGACAGCCTGAAATCGCTTTACCGGGCACCGTACGGCCTCCGGTCTTGGGCTACTTGGCCTCGATGGGTACCAGCAGGTCCTTGGCCGAAGGATCGGTTCGCAGGAACTCCTGCACGGCCGGGTCCTGGAAGGCCTTGATGAGGTTCTTGACGTTCTCGGTGTCGCGGTATTCGGTGGCCACGGTCAGCTGCCCGGCAAATTCGTCGGGTGCCGGTGGGGCGAAGATCTGCTGCTCGAGCGGCACCTTGGCCGCGACGTAATACTCGGTGTACCCAACGGCGGCATCAAGATCCGGCAGGGAACGCGACTGCGCGGCGAAGTCAAGCAACTTGAACTTGATGCCCTTGGGATTCTCGGCCACATCTTTCTGCGTGGCCTTCCACTTGTCCACCCCGTCGGCGAGCTTGATCAGCCCGGCGCGCTCGAGCAGGTGCAGCCCCTGGGCCTCGTTGGCTGGATCCGAGTAGAGCGAAATGGTGGCGCCGTCGGGAATCTCCTCGACGGACTTGTACTTCTCGCTCCAGATCCCGAATCCCCAGCGGAAGACGGGGGTCGCTGCCTCGAGCTTGAAATCGGGGTTGGCTTCAAGGACCTGGGAGAGCCAGAGCTTGTGCTGGTAGATGGTGCCGGCGACCTCGCCGGTGGAAACCGCGCGGTTCAGTGTTGTCGAATCGGCCAGGCCCTTGAATGCCACCTTGATGCCGTACTTGGGTGCGATTTCTTCGGCCACGAAGTTCACCAGCGCCTGCTCGGCGTGGTTTCCCTCGGCGGTGACCACGGTGAGTGTGGCACCGGCGACGTTGTTCGGTGATTTGGTGCCTGCGTGGCCGTTCAGTGCGATGGCCGTTGTCAGGGCGGCGGCCACGGAAATGACGCCCACGGCCCAGGGCCACTTCTTTTTCTTGTGCAGGGTGAAACCGTGGGACTCTGGCCCCGTCTGGGTTTGAGGGTCGGTGATAGTCATGAAGGTGGGTGGCCTTTCGGTCGGCAGCGATGCGGTGGGGAACGCGGAAAAACAATGCGGGAAACGTGCGGGTCAGGTGGCGGGTAAGAACAGGATCCTAGGCGCGGCGGCGCAGGTGCGGCGTCGTTGTGCGCACCAGCGCGTCGCCGGTGAGCTGGACAACGGTGACCATCGCGATCAGCAGCAAAACAGTGGCGAGCATGACGGTCTGGTCGAAACGCTGGTAGCCGTAGGTGACGGCGACATAACCGATGCCGCCGGCACCGATGGTCCCGGCAATGGCTGAGTACTCGATCATGGCAATGGTGTTGATGGTCAGCCCGCCCAGGATCGCCGGCACTGCTTCTCCCAGTTGCGCGGTGCGGATGATCTGCAGCGGGGATCCTCCGGAAGCGCGTGCCGCAGCGGTCACCGAACGGGGGACATCGCGCAGGCAGTTCTCCACCAGCCGGGCAAAGAACGGGATCCCGGCCAGCGTCATGGGAACCACCGCTGCGGAAATTCCGATGTTGGTGCCGGTGACGAACCGGGTGAACGGGACGATCGCGGCCATCAGCACCAGGAACGGCAATGACCGGCCGATGTTCACGATCCAGCTGAGCACCGTGTAAGTGCCAGCGTGCTCGAAGAGTCCTCCCGGTGCCATGTTGTGCAAGGCAACCGCGATCGGGGTGCCCAGAGCCACCACGATCAGCATGACGATCCCGACCATTGCCAGGGTCTCGCCGAGTGCCGGGACAAGCAACTCCGGTAATTCGGTCAGGGGAGTGTCGGCAAGTGTGTGGATCGCCACCGCGGAAGGAATGCTCAGGCCCATTGGAGTTCCTCCTGTGCGTGAAGAGCCGGTTTGGGATCCAAGTCGGCGATGCCTGTTTCCAAGGGTGTTGCATGCAGGCCGTGGCGGGCAAAGGCCGCCACGGCCAGGTGTGCCGGAGCACCGAGTCCAACGGTGGCGTTTCCGGTGCTGGCTCCGTTGATGCTTTGGATGGTGGCCGCCAACAGGGAAACCGGCTCGCCCAGGTCGGCCGAGACGCGTTGCAGCCAGTCGGCGGGAACGGATCGTGAATCGTAGCCCACCTGCCAGGCGCGGGTCCCGTCCGCTGGCTGAGCCGAGGCGAGCCGTGGCTGCAGTGCACGGCCGAGGACCGAGTCGTGGTCGGTGAGCAGCTCCAGCAAGGAACCCTGTTCGGCGATGCGTCCTGCATGGAGCCGGGCCGCGGAATCAGCGACATGCAGCACGGTGTCCATTTCATGGGTGATGAATACGACCGCGAGGTCCAAGTCGTCGCGCAGCTCGCGCAGCAGCGCGACCACCGAACGGGTGGTCTCCGGATCCAGCCCGGAGGTCGCCTCGTCGGAGAGCAACACCGCCGGGCGCAAGGCCAATGCGCGAGCAATGCCCACGCGTTGGAGCTGGCCGCCGGAAAGTTCGAAGGGGTAGTGCGTGGCCCGGTGAGAGAGTCCCTCTCGTTCCAGCAGCTCGCCGACCCGCGACTTGGTCTCGGCCGGCGTCACGCCAAGGTACTGCAGGGGCAGGGCAATGTTCTCGGCCGCGGTCCTCCGCGAGAGCAGGCTGGCTGACTGGAAGATGGTGCCGATGCGGCGACGGGCGACGCGCAGCTTACGTTCGGGCAGGCGTGCCAGGTCTTCGCCGTTGACGATGATTTGTCCGGAAGTGGGGCGCTCAAGCAGGTTGATGCACTGGGCCAGGGTGGATTTCCCTGCCCCCGAAGGGCCCACGACGGCAAGGATCTCGCCGGCAGCGACATCGATGTCCAAGTTGTCCAGGACCTTGATGGACTCTTCCCCCTGTCCATAAACTTTGGTGAGGTTCTTCAGGCTGATCATGCGTTGGTTCTCCATGCTGGATTGGCGTCGGCCGGTCAATAGCAGGTGGCCGAACCCCGTGGGGCCGGCACCGGGGATGAACCATTCTGTGTCTGTTTGCGCGGCAGTTTCCACGGGGCAGTCACACGCTGGCATGCCAGGACTTTCTTCGTCATGTGCGGGGTTGCTTCACCGCTTTTGTTACTCACGATGAATGTCAGCCGGAGCTCAATGTCGCCCGGTGACTTCCCGGTGGTATTAGGCGAGAATGGCGTGCTATGGACCCTGAAACGACAAAATGCGCTTGGAAGGATTGGTGCACGGCCGTGGCAACAGGTTTATTTCGGTAGCGAGAATGGCTGCCGGCTTGTGGTTCCGCACCCTGCCGGACCGGTGGCGCCGCAGCATCCCCGGTCCTCAGGACGGCGACTTACGGGGGCGCGGTGATTGACGGAAAGGTGTGCGTCCGCATATCCTGAACGAACGGTCAGTAAATAATTCTTTGTCACAGTGAGGTGAGCACTATGGCTGCACAGCAAAAAGGCAGCGGATCGCTATCCGCAGTTCTTTCTCCTGAGGAGCAAGCAGGACAGGATCGATTCGAGCAGATCATTGCCGACGATTCCCGCATCGAACCGCGCGACTGGATGCCCGAGGCATACCGCAAGACGCTGACACGGCAGATGTCGCAGCACGCGCACTCCGAGATCATCGGGATGCAGCCCGAGGCGAACTGGATCACCAGGGCCCCGTCGCTGAAGCGCAAGGCGATCTTGATGGCCAAGGTGCAGGACGAGGCCGGACACGGCCTCTACCTCTACTCGGGCACCGAAACCCTTGGCACCCCCCGCGACGTGCTCAACGACCAGTTGATGTCCGGCAAGGCCAAGTACTCCTCGATCTTCAACTACCCGGCACGCTCCTGGGCAGACATGGGTGCCATCGGCTGGCTGGTCGATGGCGCAGCCATCGCCAACCAGGTTCCGCTGTGCCGTGCGTCCTTCGGCCCCTACGGCCGTGCCATGGTGCGCATCTGCAAGGAAGAATCCTTCCACCAGCGCCAGGGCTTCGAGATCCTGCTGGAACTGGCCAACGGCACCGAGGCCCAGAAGAAGATGGCGCAGGACGCCGTCAACCGCTTCTACGCCCCGTCGCTGATGATGTTCGGTCCTCCGGACTCGGATTCGCCGAACTCCTCGCAGTCCACCGCGTGGAAGATCAAGCGCTTCTCCAACGACGAACTGCGCCAGCGCTTCGTGGGCATGATCGCCGAGCAGGTCAAGGTCCTGGGCCTCACGCTTCCGGATCCCGAGCTGCGCTTCGATGAGAAGTCCGGCAGCTGGATCCACATGGACCTGGATTGGGTCGAGTTCAAGGCAGTCATTGCCGGCGCCGGACCCTGCAACGCCCAACGCCTGCAGCGGCGCCGCGATGCACACAACGAAGGCGCCTGGGTGCGCGAAGCTGCCGCAGCATACGCGGCAAAGATGGCTCGAAAGACTGAGGTTGCTTAGGTTATGACCGAAACACAAGGCACTTGGCCGCTCTGGGAAGTATTCGTTCGTTCCTCCCGAGGGCTCTCGCACGTGCACGCCGGTTCGCTGCACGCCCCGGATTCCGAGATGGCGCTGCGCAATGCACGGGACCTGTACACACGCCGCAACGAAGGCATTTCCCTGTGGGTCGTGGCAAGCACCGACATCATCGCCTCGGACCCCGATGCCAAGGGGATGTACTTTGAATCCCCGCAGGGCAAGGACTACCGGCACGCGACCTACTACGTCAAGAGCGAGGGCGTGAAGCACCTGTGAGCGCACACAAGACCGACCACACCTTTGACAGCTTCGGGGATTCCACCGCCTCGGCAACCCGTGTCACCCCGGGCAACGCACTGCGCCCCGAGGACATCGCCATCCAGCAGGGGAAGCCCAGCGAACTGGTTGCCCAGTACGCGATGCGACTGGGCGATGACGCCCTGATCCTGGCTCAGCGCCTCTCGCACTGGATTTCCCGCGGACCCGAACTCGAGGAAGACATTGCCCTGGGCAATATTGCCCTGGACCAGTTGGGCCATGCCCGCTCCTTCCTTTCCTATGCCGCCTTGGCGTGGGACAAGACCGAGGACGACTTGGCCTACTTCCGCGAGGAAGAGGACTTCCGTTCGCTGCATATCTTCGAACAGCCCAATGGGGACTTCGGGGTGACCATCATGCGCCAGCTGATCACCTCGATCTACCAGCACCTGCTCTACACCGCACTGCTGGATTCGAGCGACGAGACGATCGCGGCGATCAGTGCCAAGGCAGTCAAGGAAATCGACTACCACCGCGACCACGCGATCGCCTGGACCCTGCGACTGGGCCTAGGCACCGAGGAATCGGCCAGCCGCATGCGCCATGCGCTGGACATCCTGTGGCCCTACGTGGGGGAGATCTTCGAGGACGAGGAACTCCACGCACAGCTCGGCGACGTGGGCGTAGCCCCTTCTTCGTTGCATGCGGCTTGGGAAGAGGAATTCACCTCGGTGTTGAAGGATGCCGAGCTCGAGCTCCCCACCGTTCCGTTCGCGATGGCCCGTGGTCGTCGCGGCGAGCACTCCGAACATCTTGGCTTCATCTTGGCCGAGATGCAGGTCCTGGCGCGCAAGCATCCTGGCGCCACCTGGTAAGCAAAGGACAAAACGACATGATTGCCACCGCCATCGAACTCCGCGAGATTGCCTCGCGCGTCACCGACCCCGAGATCCCGGTACTCACCATCGCGGACCTCGGGATCCTGCGCGACGTGGAAATGGAGGGTGACACCGTGGTTGTCACCATCACCCCCACCTACTCCGGCTGCCCGGCGATGGATGCAATCACCGAGGACCTCGGAATCGAATTCAGGAAATCCGGATACGAGAATGTCCGGGTCAACCTTGTCCTCTCTCCGGCTTGGACAACCGACTGGATAACCGAGCCGGGCAAGACCAAGCTGGAAGCCTATGGCATTGCCCCGCCCACGGGCACCGGACACCGCGGTCCGGTGACCCTGGGCATGGCAGTGAAATGCCCGCAGTGCCATTCGCTGAATACCAAAGAACTCTCCCGTTTCGGTTCCACGGCGTGCAAGTCCATGTACCAATGCAAGGACTGCCTGGAACCCTTCGACTACTTCAAGGTGCTCTCATGACAGACACGACTGCCGCTTTGCCCGACAACGAAGACGTTGACGCCGAAGTACCGGGACGGCGCCGGACAACCTTCCACACCCTCACGGTCGCCGAGGTCCGACGGCTCACCGCCCACGCCATCGAGGTGACCTTCGCGGTCCCCGAGGAGTTGCAGGGCCAATATGACTACCTGCCGGGACAGTACGTTGCCCTGCGCAAGGAACTCGAGGACGCCGAGGGCAACGTCGTGGAGCTGCGCCGCAGCTACTCGATTTGTGCCGAGCCGAGCCCCGGGGCCATCCACGTGGCCATCAAGCGAGACATCGGCGGCATCTTCTCCACCTGGGCCAACGAGTCCCTGGTGGCAGGGGACACCATGGATGTCATGAGCCCCACGGGCGGGTTCATTTCCAAGCACAAGATGACCGGGATGAACGATCCCGAGTCGATCGACGTGGAAAACGAGGACACCTTCGTGGCCGTGGCCGCCGGATCGGGCATCACCCCGGTGATGGCGATTGCCCGTACCGTGCTGGCAGCCAACGACCACGTACACTTCGACCTCATCTACGCGAACAAGGCAGCCATGGACGTGATGTTCCTGGAGGAACTCGCGGACCTGAAGGACCGCTATCCCGCACGCTTTGCCCTGCACCACGTGCTTTCGCGCGAACAGCGGATCTCCCCGCTACTCTCGGGACGCATCGACGCGGAGAAGCTGAGCAAGATCTTGGGCTCGATCATCCGCACCGACCAGGTCGATGAATGGTTCCTTTGCGGCCCCTTCGAACTGGTCCAGCTGGTACGCGATAACCTCTCGGCCCAGGGGGTTCCGCCGGAGAAGGTCCGCTTCGAGCTGTTCACCACCGGTGAGCCCAATCGGCCCGAAGGCAACATCGGACGCCCCGTCATCATCGACGAGTCCGATGAGACCTACCAGATCGAGTTCAAGCTCGATGGCCTCCAAGGCGAGGTCAAGAGCCCGGTGAACGCACGCGAAACCGTCCTGAACGCCGCACTGCGGGTTAGGCCGGATGTTCCCTTCGCCTGTGCAGGCGGAGTGTGTGGCACCTGCCGCGCCAAGGTCATCGAAGGTGCGGTGGAGATGGAGGAGAACTACGCTCTGGAACCGGACGAAATTGAAAAGGGGTACGTGCTCACCTGCCAGTCGCGCCCCACCACCGCGCGCGTCTCGGTCGACTACGACGCCTAGGCACTATCTCCAAGGCAAGGATCCATCGGCTGCTGCCGGTGGATCCTTGGCATATGTCCCGCAAAACCTGAGTGAACGGACCAAAATGATCGAACTGAGCATTTCCGATGGCGTAGCCGAGATCGTCCTCAACGCCCCGGAAAAAATGAACGCGCTGAACGAGGCTGCGCTGGAGGAAATCTCAGCTGCCTACGACAAGGCTGCCGAAGGCGTGGAGAGCGGCGAGGTCCGTGCGCTGTTGCTGCGTGGGGAAGGCCGCGGTTTCTGTGCCGGACGTGATATCTCCGGTGTTGTTCCCGCCGACGACGATGTCATGGGCTACCTCGGGGGCAAGGTGCAGCCATTGCTGGCCAAGATGTCATCCTTCCCGGCGCCGACCTTCGCCGCCGTCCAGGGCGGTTGCCTCGGAGTGGGCCTGGGCCTGGCCATTGCCACCGACGTTGTTTACGTCGCCGAGAATGCAAAGATCGGCTCGCCCTTTGCGAATCTTGGAGCGACCTTGGATTCGGGAGGGCATTGGCTGTTCACCGAACGGCTGGGAACGCACCGCACACTGGATTTGATTTACACCGCCGAGCTGATCAGCGGTGCCGACGCCGTGGCCTCCGGCCTGTTCTCCCGCGCCATGGACGCCGAGGACTTGTTGGAGAACACGCGCCGTATCGTGGCCAAGGTTGCCACCGGTGCCACCGAGGCGTTCCGCGCTTCGAAGGAACTTGTTGCCCAGATCCGTGATGCCCGGCTGGGATTGTGGGAGTCGATGGCCGACGAGAACCAGGCGCAGGCCGATCTGTGCGCTACCGAGGACTATGCCGAGGGTTTCCTTGCATTCCAGGAAAAGCGCAAGCCCACCTTCAAGGGCTAGACAGACGCTCTCTGCTGGTGTTTTTGAACGGCGTCCCTGCCATGGCGGGACGCCGTTTCTGCGTGCGGAATTTTTCGCGGATTCCGGCGAGGACGAACATGTAGCTACATGTGCCGTCGTTGACTCGCGATGGGATGTGCCGGGATTTCTGCCCAAGCGGACCTATCCGCGGGGTGTCGACGCGGTCCTTCCACCGCGTGAATGTCAAGTATTATTTACATCCATCCATCCGTCCGATCGGTAAACTCCAAGGTAAAGTATTCTTTACATTTTGGGATTTGATGAGCATGGCCGATGAAGAAAAAGTGGCGTGGACGACCGTTGTTTCCGCTGGAATTGGCATGCTGGCGTTTGCCGCCGTAGTGCTGCTTTGTAACGTGGCCGGCAGCGTCGTGGGCGAGCAAAACTACTCGCTTCAGATGCTCGCGTGCGTTTTCGTCATGGCTGTTCCCGTGTGGGTGATGCGGGCGGTTTTGCTGAAAAGCAGTGGTGGTGAAGGTGTGGGGGCCGATGAGAGGGATCTGGAGATCACTGGACGCGCAGACCAAGCCCAGTTCCGAGTCCTGTTGTTGTCCTCGGCGATAGTGTTGTCCTTGGCTTTCAACGAGACCGAGCACTTTTGGATCGCTTCGACCATTTTTGCTGGATTGGGACTCTCAGTCATTGTCGGTGCCGTAGTGCAGCTGCGCGGTTATCGAAGCGGTGTGCGGGCGTGGTGAGCCGGGGACAAATCGGCAACTCCATGCGCGAACTCAGGGGTGCGAGTGAGAACATGACCCAAGCGGAACTTGCCGCACGGATCGGGGTCACACGGCAGACCGTCATTGCCATCGAACACGGAAAATATTCACCCTCGCTTGAAACCGCATTCCGCATTGCCCAGGTCTTTGGCAAGCCGCTCACCAGTGTGTTTTCCTATGCGCCCGGATCTCCGGGGCAAGGTACCGGCTAGGCTTCTTGACGGTTCGTGCGCCGTACCAAGGGGATCAAAGGCAAAGCGGAGAAGGCCGTAAGGCCTACCCAGATCCACATGGCCTGCTGCAGGCCCAAGGCATCGCCCAACAGGCCGCCGACAATGCCAAGGAACGGCACCGGACCCATGGTGAAGACTAAACGGAAGCCCTGCTGACGGCCCATCATGTGCTCCGGGGTAAAACTTGCCAGCAGTCCGTAGGCGGTTGCGTTGTAGGAGACCATCAACGCGTTGTAGAGCACCGAATGGGACACCACCATCGCCAGCGCTCCGAGTGGGGCCAACGCTGCCAAGGGCATGAGCGCCACGACCAGAGGCAGGCCAAGGATCGAAAAGGCCAGTATCCGGTATTCGCCCAGCTTCGCCACAAGCACCGGAACCACCAAGGAACCCAGCAATCCGCCAACGGCAATGGTGGAAATGACCAGGCCAATCACCTGTGGCGTGAATCCAAGGACTTTCACGAAAAACAGGGTTTCCAGGGCCGAGCCAAAGGCCAGGCCCATGTTCGTCATCACCGAAGAGGAAATCAGCGCTCTTATCGTGGGGTGTTTGAGCGTGAACCGAAGCCCCTCCCCGAAGGACCGCCTGAAGCCGACCCGCGTCGCCGGTAGCGAGTGGGGTGCGGGTGAGGATCCTGTTTGAGGAAAGCCCCACAACAACGTGGCAGCGGCGAACAGGTTGGCCGCCGCGGCCACGAACAGCGTGAATGGTGCCGAGATCACTGAAATCAGGATGCCGGCGAGCCCGGGGGAGATGATTCCCGCCGAGGTGTCGACGCTTTCCTTGCGTGCAAAGGCCGAGCAGGCCAAACCGCGTCCCACCATGCCCGGTATCGCCGAACCGGCACCCATGGCCCAAAGCATGCCCGCAGCACCGACAAAGAACGAAACGAACACCAGTTGCGGATAGCTCAACACACCCAGCATCCACGCCAGCGGTACCGAGGATATCGACAGCCCCGCAGCCAACTGGGCCCACATCATGGTCTTGATCCGGTTGACCCGATCAAGCATGATGCCTGCGGGGACGGCAAGGAACAAGAAAGCCATGGATTCGGAGGCATTGAGCATTCCGATTTGGGTCGCGTTGGCCCCGAGCGCATAGATTGCCACCAGATCGTTCGCGACGTTCAAAATGCCCGAGGCTACCGCCCCGAAGGCCACGGACAACAGCAGGACGGGGAACCCTGGGACACGCCTGAGCTGCCCGGGGAGCGGTGGTCCGTCGGATTGAACAGGGGCTGATTCGACCGGGGTCTCCTTCACCAAGGCACCCGAAGTGCTAGGTCCATGGGCACGAGCCTATGGTCGAACTGCGGAACTAGCGCGTATCGACATCCTCGAAAACCAGGAACGTCTGGGTGTCCAGCACCCCCGGCATGGCTTGGATCTGTTCAAAGATCACCCGGCGCAGATCCACGTTGTCACGCGCGCGCACCAAGAGGATCACGTCGAAGTTCCCGCCGACGAGCCCGATGTGGTGGACTTCGTTCATGGCAGCAAGGCGTTCGCGCAGTTCCCGCCAGGAGTGCTGGCGCAATTTCAGGGTGACGTATGCGCTGGCGCGCAGCCCGGCACGCAGGGGGTCGATGACCGCGGTGTAACGGGTGATGACACCCTCGTCCTGGAGCCTGTTGATCCGGGAATATGCGTGCGCCCGTGAGACGTGGACCTTCTGCGCAACGGTGGTGACTGACTGACGTCCGTCCTTGGTCAGTTCCTCCAGGATCCGCCGATCCACCTCATCGAGTCGAACCGAGGGAGTCTCCATGGAAACGTCGCTTTCTGCTTTGTCTAGAAACCATCTTGTAGTAATGGTCACATTTTCAATCTGTCTACAAGAATAGCAATCTCATGCACAGTTTTCCAGAATATTCTACGAAGCTGGATACATTACCGCCAAAATAGCCATACTTGAGATAAGAACTGACGCGCTGCCCGGTGATCCCCGTGGTTTGCGTCCGACGAAGACACCAGAAAGGCGTGAACCGTGACTAGCACCGAACCACGCGATGCAATCGAGCAGGTGAGCAGTAAATTCGGAATCACCCCCGAGGACTACATGCTCCCGGCCCGGACCGAAATCCATATGCTTGATGTCAACGGCAAGTTGCACCCCTCGGGGCAGCAAGGCGCCGAGCCCGGTCACGAGTATCCGCTGCCAAGCCCCCGGGCCCTCGTGGATGCCTACGAGCAGCTGGTCGTCGGACGGCGCGTCAACGACCAGAACTCCGCTCTGGTGCGTCAGGGACGCATGGCCGTCTACCCCTCAAGCCACGGACAGGAAGCCTGCCAGGTCGCCGCGGCCTTGTGCCTGGGTGAGAATGACTGGATGTTCCCGACCTACCGCGACTCGGTGGCCGTCATGGCCAAGGGCGTTGCCCCCATGGAGGTCATGGTCGGCTTCCGCGGTGACTGGCACTGCGGTTACGACCCGAAGCAGTACAAGGTCTCCGCGCAGGCGACACCGTTGACCACCCAGCTGCTCCATGCCGTGGGCGTGGCCCACGCCGCGAAGCTGCGTGGCGAGGACACCGTCGTGATCGCCATGTGCGGCGACGGCGCCACCTCCGAGGGCGACTTCCACGAGGCCCTGAACTTCGCCGCGGTCTTCAACCTCCCGGTGATCTTCTTCGTGCAGAACAACCAGTACGCGATCTCGGTTCCGCTTTCCCAGCAGTCCGTCGCACCGTCGCTGGCCCACAAGGCAGTGGGCTACGGCATGGCCGGCGAGCGTGTGGACGGCAACGACCTGGTGGCACTGCTCTCGGTGCTGGGCCGCGCCGTGCGCTTGGCCCGCGAGGGCAACGGCCCGTTGCTGGTCGAGGCACACACCTACCGCATGCAGGCGCATACCAACGCCGATGACGCGACCCGTTACCGCGAGGATGCCGAAGTCCAGGAATGGATTGCCAAGGACCCGGTCACCCGCATGCGCACCTATCTTGACGAGGCCGGACTGCTGCCCGAGGAAACCCAAGCACGGATCACCGCCAGCGCCGAGGCAGTGGCCAAGACACTGCGCGATGGCATGAATTCGGAAAACGTCCCGGATCCAGCCGAGCTCTTCGCCTACGTTTACTCGACCCCCACCACCCAGATGACCGAGCAGGCGGCAATGCTCGCCGACGAACTCGCCCGCGAGGAGGACGCAAAATGAGCCCCACCGTAACCACTTCTTCGGCCGAGAACGGCAACGTCAGCGCGGCAACCGCCGAGGCTGCGGCACGCACCGCGGACACCGGCCTGAAGCCGGTGACCTTCGCCAAGGCACTGAACACCGCGATGGCCGATGCCATGGCGCTTGAGGACTCGGTATTGGTCTTCGGTGAAGACGTCGGCGTCCTGGGCGGAGTCTTTCGCATCACCGACGGACTGACCAAGCGTTTTGGCACTTCACGCTGCTTCGACACGCCCTTGGCGGAGTCCGGCATCGTCGGCATGGCCATCGGCATGGCGATGAACGGCATGCGCCCGGTCATCGAGATGCAGTTCGATGCCTTCGCATACCCGGCCTTCGAGCAAATCGCTTCGCACGTTGCCAAGATGCACAACCGCACCAAGGGCAAGATGAAACTGCCGATGGTCATCCGCATCCCCTACGCCGGCGGCGTCGGGGGAGTGGAGCACCACTGTGACTCCTCCGAGACGATCTATGCGCACACCCCCGGACTCAAGGTCTTTACCCCGGCCACGGTGCGCGACGCCTACCTAATGCTGCGCGAAGCCATCGATTCCCCGGATCCGGTCATCTTCATGGAGCCCAAGAAGCTCTACTGGTCCAAGGAACAGGTCGACCTCGACGCGTTGCGTGTTTCGCACGAGACCGACGCCGTTCCGCCGACCGAAGGAAAGGCAGCCATCGCGCGCTCCGGCACCGACGCCACGTTGGTTGCCTACGGTCCCTCCGTTTCCACTGCCATGGCCGCCGCGGAAGCAGCAGCCTTGGAAGGGCGCAGCATTGAAGTCATCGACGTGCGCACCATCGTTCCGCTGGATGACGCCACGATCTGCGCCTCGGTGCGCAAGACCGGGCGGGCAGTGGTCATCGCCGAGGCCCCCGGATTCGCCTCGGTGGCTTCGGAAATCGTTGCCCGGATCCAGGAACGGTGCTTCCACTCCTTGGCAGCACCGGTGCTGCGCGTGACCGGGTTCGATACCCCGTACGCGGCGCCGAAACTTGAGAAGTACTACTTGCCATCCGTTGACCGCATCCTGGATGCCGTGGATGCCTTGCAATGGGAGGAAGGAGCATGAGCGTGAAAACCTTTTTGTTGCCGGATCTGGGTGAGGGACTGACCGAGGCCGAGCTGGTGAAGTGGCTTGTCTCCGTAGGCGACACCGTCGTCATTGACCAGCCCATCGCGGAGGTCGAAACAGCCAAGTCAATGGTGGAGGTGCCAAGCCCCTACGCCGGAACCGTACATGAACTCCACGGCGCCGTCGGGGAAATGGTGCTGGTCGACACCCCGTTGTTCTCTGTCGTCGAAGAAGGCAGCTCCGCGCCCGAGAAGGCGCCGGAACCCAAGGAAACGACACCTGTGCGCGAAGTGGCGCAGAGCTACCGCGAGGAAGAGCAAGCCGGTGCCAAGGCCCCGGAAGGCGGAGGCTCGGGCAACGTGCTCATCGGCTATGGGACCCCCGAGGGGCTCTCGGCCAAGGCGCGCAAGCGTCGCCCGCGCAACGGCGCCGGCAACACCCCGGCACCGGCAGCCCAAGAAGCCGCTTCAACGCCTCGCAGTGCACCGTTGGTCATCTCGCCGCTGGTGCGCAAGCTGGCCAAGGACCGCGGAGTGGACATCGCCACGCTCAACGGAAGCGGCGCCGGCGGGCTGATCCTGCGCGCCGACGTCGAGGCCGCCGCAGCCAGAAGCGCAGCCCCGGCTGCTCCGGCAGCGGCACCAGTGACCCCATCGGCACCGGTGCCTGCTTCCGCAGCGCCGTCGGCCGGCGCGGTCACCGGCATACTTGATCCACGTTCGGGCCTGGCTGTTGCTTCGCGGACCCCAATCAACGGCGTGCGCAAGACCATTGCCCAGGCGATGACCCGCTCGCGCAGCGAGATCCCCGAGGCAACCGTGTGGGTCGACGTCGATGCCACCAACCTGTTGCAGATGCGTTCGGCCATGAAGGCGAGCGATCCGAACAACACACCGGGCCTGCTGGCGTTCATTTCGCGCTTCGTCGTTGCCGGGCTGCAGAAGCACCCAGCATTGAACAGCCGCATTGAAACCAACGACCAAGGTGAATCCGAGATCGTTGGGTTCGACGGCATCAACCTGGGCATTGCGGCGCAGACCGATCGCGGGCTGATGGTTCCGGCCATCCGCAACGCGCAGAAACTCAGCGCACGCGGCATCAACGCCGAGCTCGCCCGGTTGACCGAGGTCACCCGCGCCGGCAAGGCAACGGTTGCCGAGCTCACCAGCGGCACGTTCACGTTGAACAACTACGGCGTCTTTGGTGTTGACGGGTCTGCCGCCATCATCAACTACCCGGAGGTTGCGATCCTGGGTGTTGGCCGGATCATCGACAAACCGTGGGTTGTCGACGGTGAGCTTGCCGTACGCAAGATGACCGAGCTGACATTGGCGTTCGACCATCGTGTGTGCGACGGCGGCACGGCGGCAGGCTTCCTGCGCTTCGTTGCAGATGCCATGGAGAACCCGGCCTCGGCGCTGGCGGACCTCTAACAGCGCAGCGCATCGCTTGAGCATGACAATGCCCGGGCCATCTGACCAGCATGGTCCGGTGGCCCGGGCATTGACGTAGCTGGCGGGGTGGGCCCTGCCTCGATTTCCCGGGTGGGTACGTCCGTTCCTGCTTCAGGTTCGTAAGATTCGAGCCTGGTGGGTGTGGCGACAGCAGACGCTGTGGAAGGTTGGATCGGAAATCCACGCCATGGTCGAATCCTCCCTGGCAACATGGCCGTGGCTGCAACGGATAGCTGATGAAGACGCCGAGGGCCGGTGATTGCCCGTGGCAACAGATGGTTTGCTCTTGAACTTCGGCGAATCCATCGATCTGTAGCTATCGGAGTAGCCTGCCGCTTCAGGGGCGTTCCACGGACAGACCAGCGGACGTGTCAAATGGAATCATCGATACTCATCGTCTGCAACGGAGCAAGTCAGAGAAGGTTCTGTTCGGTTACGAACCTTCTTGTGGAACGCTTAGTTCTTGGAGATTTATGACGCTCTTTCTAGTTCGATCGATGGATCGCCCATAAGAACGCCAAGTAGGAGACGTACTGCCTACTTTTTGACTTTCCGTCCCGGAAAGAGCACGCTTTCCCTAACGGAAAGCGAGGAAGTCGTGACCGAGAACAAGCGAAGCTCAGAAGATTTTGATCCCCGTGAAATGCTGGCCGAAATCGACGGCGCCTCAACTGCCATGGTGGGCTCCACGGAAGCTCCCCGCAGCTTCATGTTCACGTTGCTGGCACTTTTGACGACCGTCATCACACTGCTCGACGTGGTCTCATGGCCAATGATTCTTGGCTTGTTCACGCTCCTCATTCCCCTGGGTCTTTGGTACTACTTGTTGATGCGAAACCGTCCCAAGGCACGAACCGTGCTGAGCCACTCTGGACCCTACATAGGATACGGCCTCCTGTTTGGCCTGGTCATGCAGTTCAGTCGCTTTTGGGAAGCGGAATCTTGGGGTGAAGGTGCCGCGAAGTGGCTCGTCGTATTCACAATTCTTGGGTTCTGCATCTCCCGAATGCGGTCAGCGACGATAAAGAATCGACTCAAGGACGCCAATGAGCGCCCCCTGTAATCCTGCGAAGTTCGACGACTTGATTCATGCCCCGGTTCGATTACGAATCTGTGCGAGCCTGGCCCCGCTTCAGTGGGCCGAATTTGCCCAGCTCCGCGACTCACTCGGAGTTGCGGATTCAGTACTGAGCAAGCACCTCAAACAACTAACAGACGCAGGTTACCTCGATGTCGAACGCTTCACCAAAGCAGGGCGATCTCATATTAGAGTTGCGCTGACCAGCGATGGCCGCAAAGCCTATGTCGGTCACGTCGGTGCCCTGCGCGCCATGACCCAGATCGTGGAGTAGTCCTGGCTTCGCGACTACGTTCCGTACACCGTTCCTTTCCGGAACGTCAGCGCCACAAAACCTCAAAACCCAGAATTCGGCCCAAGTGGGCCCGGCTATCGACCGGCTATCGGGACGAACCATCTTCGGAGCATCGACTGATCCGGGCTCAGAGTCGTGGTTTGCCCCGCGAGGGTATCTGTGCTCGCAGAAACACAACACCATTCACGACAAGGTGGGGCAGAAACGAAAATCCCGACTTGGGCGTATAGCGGAGACATGCCATAGGGTCAGGAAATGAATTCAATGATTCGGGTCCAGAAGTACTTCGGGTTGGACAAAACAACCATTGCTAGCGGTTTCCGTGCCAATACGAGGGCAGGGAACATGCCGGTCTGTGAGCGATGCGGAGCGTTGGTGTCTTACGATGCGCAACAGTTGCACACCGATTGGCATAAACAAGGGCTCCGGTAATCCGCCATCCGCGACAACCCGACTGTTTCAATGCGTGCTCCCGCCGTCCAATTCGCCTGAGCAGACCTTCCGGTTCCTGTACGGTTCCTGTTGCGGGCACGATCCACAGCGGAACTCGATGACGTGTGGCTATGAGTCCCAGCTCTCCGCGTCGGCTTTTCTCGGCTTGGGTGCCTGCCGCTGCTTCAAATGGGTCCGTTGATTCTCGCCCCTGAGGTTAGCGAAATGCTCGACTGATCGCGCTGCCAGTCTGGAACAGGGTGATCCACCCGAGGAATCTCTGGAGGGGTCGTAACGGCCATGCCACGAGACTCCGCCAACCATGGCGTCGAGACCATGACTTAGTGATCTGGATCTGGGTACCACCGCTTGTGTTCACCAAGGCGAACTCGGTCAGAACCGAACTATCTTGGGCGACGTCGGGATGCGCGAAACTCCACGCAATCCTTTGCTGCCGGTGCGCTGTGACGAGTTCAATGCTGCGGCGGCGAAACTGGGCCTTTATCTTCACCGGCCTCCCATCTGGGTGACTTATGGGCGCCAGACCCTGCCAGATCGGACCTCGCGACGCTTCCTGTCCGCTGTGTTCGATGGAACCGATACTAGGTTCCCACTCGGGAATGCGTGTCGGGTCTGCGAGGAACTCCCACACCTTTTCCATCGGTGCGGAAACGAACGTCTCCGACGAAGCCGAGATCCGACCCTTCACCTTTGCTGGGACAGGCCTGGTCTTCTCTGCAGGTGTGTCGAGCTGCTTGCGCAGAGCGTCGGGCGTCGTACCTAGCCGGTCTAGGATTTCGGCAATCAAACCACTGGGCTCTGCGACCAGCTCTCGCAATACTGCAGCGGCGTCGCCCGTCTTGTTTTTACCATTGGATTTGGTGATCAGATCAAGAGCGCGAGGACTCCATTCATACCCGTCCGTTTCGTGGAACACGATCCGTCCGGCCTCGGGGAATGAGGGCGCGATGCCGAGCGACGCAAGTTGCGCTTCGTGTTGTTCTTCAACCGCGTGGCGGGCAGCTTTAAGGTCAATACCTATGCTGCGAAGCGCGCGTCCGGCGGATTGGTCATTAATAACGAGGGCCAGGAACAGGTGCTCGATGTCTGCTTCCCGAAGGCCGCGCCGAGAGGCTTCTTCCATGGCGGCAAGCGAGAGAGATTGACTAGTCTGAGCAGCGCGAACGAGCTTGTTCATCCGTTCCTCCTGAGGGTCGGGATCGTGGGGTCAATTCGTTTGGAGTGCTTCTTGTGAGCGGCCTGCCGTGTCACTCCAAGCGCGTCAGCAATGTCCTGCCAGTTCATGCCTGAACGCAGCGCTGCCTCGACCTGCCGAAGCTCCAAAGTGTCCGCGAGCACGCGCAACGAAGCCACTGCCCGCAGCCCCGCCCTCGGGTCGCTGGTGTCGGCTGCCACTGCGGCGATTTGCAAAGACTTCATACTGTCAACCTACGTTGCTACATACATTTTTGTCAACCAAAGTTGCTGCAACGCCACAGCTTGCGTATGTCTAGTTCCGCTGTCCCAGTGAACGTTCTTTCGTGGAACGGATTGAACTGAGCATCTTGGTGGTACCAGATGTGACGAATGCCCACGCATAGACGCCAGTTTCTGCTGAAAACCATGGGTGGATAATATGGCGTGTGCGGCTTCATCTGCGTGGTTGGGGGCCTGATGAGGAGTCTGATTGGCTGCAGGGCAGCAGATCTGTCAGTGGCGGCCAGGATTGGCAGGACAACACGGGCCCGAGCGCCTGGAGACCTCGGAGGCTTGAAGCGCACTTGAGCCGGGGCGGACTGCGAGCATCCCTGGGTAAGGAGAGGGAGACTTTTGGAAGTACCCTCTCGCCCCTATGGCCAGCAGGCTTGTCGATCTATCCTGAGGGCATGGACAAACTACCTGTTGAATACGCGCAGTACCTTGAAGGCAAGGACGAGCTCCACGTGGAATCGATCATGCCGATCTTCCGCGAGTCCATCGTCGAGGGACTATACGGTGTGCACATCCGCGGACTCAGCGGCCACTCCGAGCAGGCATACGTGGATGAGACAGTGCCCTTCGGCAAGATCAAGATCACTTCCGTCTGACACCGTTCTGCCCCACCTGCCCTGAACCCAGCGAGGCTGGCCCCGAGGGATGGCCGCTTCATGCAGAATGTTCTTGTGGACAAGCCGGTAGCGGGACAAGGGGAGAGGTGGAGCACCTGATGCAACCCTCGATCCCCGTCGTGGAAGAACTGGGCCAGCGTTGCTGGCGACTGGTCAACCATGGATTCTCCATGAACACGGGTTTGGTGGTGGGAACGGAACGAGCAGCAGTGATCGACACCGGCTCGGGTCCCCGGGAAGCAGCCGGCCTGTATAGGGCCATCCGAGGGATCACCGACCTGCCACTGCTTGTTATCAACACCCACGCCCACGGAGACCATGTTTTCGGGAATGCCTATTTCGCAGCCCGGGGCGTGGAGGACTTCTACGCCAGTGCGGAGGCAACGGAGCACCTTCGAGTCCACGGCCATGCCGAACGCGAACTAGTGCGCTTTCTGGAACCCGAAATGGCGTTGGGCCAAGGCGAGTTCACGAACCTCGTCGTCCCGCAGGAAATCGTGTCGGGAGCAGGCATCACCATTGACCTGGGAAACCTCAGCGTCGAGGCCTTTGGCCTGGGGCCGGGCCACACCCCAGGAGACCTGCTCGTGCGCCGCGGCCGGGTCTTGTTCACCGGTGACCTGGTCGAACAAGGCGGGCCACCCAACTTCGAGGATGCGGACCCATACCGATGGGCCGAGCTGTTGGGACGGCTCGAACAGGAATGCGCCGAAGATGACATGGTGGTGCCAGGCCACGGGAACGTGGTCGACAGGGACTTCATCTGCCGTCAACATCGTGAAATGCGTGCGGCGATCGCCTGCGGCCAAGGATTCGTGGACTCATGGCCAAGCGGGAGCTTCGATGCGACGGCGGACCAGCTTGGTCAGCTTCCCTACGGGGCCGAACAATCAGCCATCTTCCTGCAAAGGCTGCGCCAAGGCATGCCGTAGCCGGTTGCGTAGGATGAAAACATGAGCGAGCAACCTTTCAGCCTGCGCACGATGGCCGTGAAAGTGTACTCACCCTCCCTGCTCTACGGCTTGGGGCTGGGCGCAGTGACCCCGATCATCGCCCTTTCCGCGCTGGGCCGCGGAGCCTCGGTGGCGACCGCCGCTCTTGTCGTCACCTTGGTCGGTGTAGGTTCGCTGATCTCGAATATTCCCGCTGCCGTGCTGACCACGAGGTTCGGTGAACGCATCGCCATGGTGGCAGCTGCCGGATGGGCATCGCTGGGGATGGTCCTGGGTATCATCCCCTCGAACCTCGGCCTGTTTGCCGTGGGTGTCACCATGTTGGGCATGGCCGGCGCCGTCTTCAACCTGGCCAGGCAGACCTACCTGGCAGAGGCCGTCCCGCTGCAATTCAGGGCCCGGGCGATGTCGAGCCTCGGCGGGGTCATGCGCATCGGGGTGTTCATCGGACCCTTTGCCGCCACCTTGGCCATGAACTGGCTGGGTATCGCGGGAGCCTACTGGGTGGGCATGGTGGCGATGGCGGTATCGATGGTGGTGTGCCTATGGATCCCGGACCTGACGGCCCGAGCACCCGTGGAGGCCGGCCAGAATCGTGCAGGGGGCTCGATGTGGAGCATTGCCAAGGACCAGTGGAGGATCCTTCTCGGGATCGGGTTGGGCATCGTGTGCATTTCTGCGGTCCGCTCCACCCGCCAGGTCGTCCTTCCCCTGTGGGGCGAGAACATCGGGCTGGACGCGGCGACCATTTCGCTGATCTACGGGTTCTCGGGCGCCATCGACATGCTCATCTTCTATCCCGCGGGCAAGGTCATGGACACCCGGGGCCGGGTCTGGGTGGCGGTGCCGTGCATGGCCGTGATGTCCGTGGCCTTGTTCCTGTTGCCGTTGACCCACGGTTTCGCCACGATGCTGGCGGTGGCAATGCTGCTGGGATTCGGCAACGGCATCGGTTCGGGCATCGTGATGACGCTGGGCGCCGACTATTCCCCGGTGGCGGGCCGTCCCAAGTTCCTGGGATTGTGGAGGCTGCTTTCGGACACCGGGTCGATGGCAGGACCGGTGTTGCTTGCGACCCTTGTTGCCGTGGCAACCCTGGGCGCCGGGGTATGGATGATCAGCGGGATCTCACTGCTGGGTGCAGGGCTCTTTGGCTACTTCATTCCCCGAACCAACCGCCGGCGAATGGGTGCCCCATAACGGGAAAACAGTTCGTAGACGACCAAACCGGTTGCCATGGCCATGCCAATAATCAGGACCAGGCCCACGGCCAGGAACACCAGCAAGGGTGCCTTCTGCAGGGTCCCGATCGTCGGGTGCGGCATTACTGCCGCCAAGGCCAGGGCCCCGGCCGCTGCCAAGGCACCTGTGGCTGCCAAGAACCGCAGGAGCATCTGCGACACGGGGCGGGGGCCCGAAGCCGTCCCAGCCCGGTCAGGGTCGTTGCCGTGTGCATGTCGCAGAAACAGCCCGGCCAGCACGCTCCACCAGGCAACGACCAAGTAGGCGCCAATCACATCGCTGGGGCGGTGCCAGCTGAGCACCAAGGTCGATGCCCCGGCGATGGCGGCGTACAACCAGCCCAGCAGGGCCACCAGAGGCCGTTTCGCCACGGGTACGACGATGAAGATTGCGGCCATCGCCGCCGCGGCAAAGGTCGTGTGCCCCGAGGGGAACGAGTTCATCGAGGCCCCGGAAATGTTTAAGTCGGGTCGATCCAACACGACGTGCTTGAACAACTGGGTGGACCCGGTGGCACCGAGCAAAAGCGCCCCGGCCACAGCTGGTTGCAGCACGTCGCGCCTGCGCAGTACGGCGATGAGGATAAATACGCCGGCCAGCAACGCCGATACGACTGGCATGTAGTCCAAGAAAGCCAGGGCAGGACCTCGGGTCTTGTCTGCCTTCAGGAACGTTTCCCCGCCCAGAAGAGCCGCCTCATCGATCCACTGCCCGAGCTTGGTGTGAATGAAAAACCTGTAGCAGGCCCAAAAGAGGGCAGCCAAGAACACAAGTGCCGCATACCAAGGTACGAGGGATCGGCCCGGGGCGCGGCTTGGCGATTGCTTGGAGGAAAAGCTCATTGACAATAGGATTCCACACAATGCCGGTGAGGTGCCTTGAACGTGGCCCTTCTCCTACTAGTTCCTCGCTCCATGGCAGGGGTGCGGGATCGATCCGGCAAGGCCCGAGGACCTAAACCACCTATTGACAAATAAATTTGTCAATAGGATGCTTGGGCCATGTTGGACCTCGAAGTGATTGAAGATCCGCGCGCTGCCGCAGCAGCGTTGGACCCCATGCGCCAGCGCCTGCTGCTCGAACTCCACGAGCCTGCCTCGGCAAGCATGTTGGCGAACAGGCTGGAGATCCCTCGTCAGAAAATCACCTACCACCTCAACCAGATGGCCGGACTCGGACTTGTGACCGAAGTGGAGCTGCGGCGCAAGGGAATCATGACCGAGAGACTCATGCAGGCGACGGCAGCCTCCTACATGATTTCGCCCACGAGCATTGCGGCGCTAAGCCCGGCACCCGAATCCATGAAGAGCGAATTCTCCGCGACCTGGCTGCTCGCCTTGGCCGCACGGACGATGCGGGAAGTAGGTTCCCTGATCCTCGGCGCGCGCAAGACAGGCAGGACGTTCGGGACCTTTTCCATCGATGCAGATCTGGTATTCGCCAACGCCCACGAACGTGCAGCGTTCAGCCGTGACCTCGGACTCGCCGTTGCCGAGCTTGGAGCAAAATACCACGACAAGAATGCCGTCTCCGGCCGTGCCCATCGCCTGGTCGTAGCCATGCACCCCACGCTGAAGGAAGGCACGCCATGAGCAAGGAATTTGAGATTGTCGAAGAACTAAAGATCGACAGCACCCCGGAACGCATTTGGGAAGCCGTCACCACGGCCACGGCCGGCTGGATGTTCCCCACCGACCAATGGCCGGCCGTGCGCGTCGTTGATGAGTACCCCACGCACCTGGTGACCCGCATGGACGGGCCCGAGGGCTGGTTCAACCAAGTCGAACATGTACTTTCCCCGCAAGGGAACGGGACCGCAATGCGCTATGTCCACTCAGGGATATTCGTCGAGGACTGGAACAACCAGTACGACGGGGCCTCGAAGCACACGGTGTTCTACCTGCACACCCTGGGGCAGTACCTGCGCCATTTCGACGGGAAACCGGTGGCTTTCAGTGACATCCAAGGGCCCGGCGCCTCGACGGCCCCGGATGCTCTTGCAACCTGGCTCTCGGCGCTGGGGATCAACGACGAAGTGGAAGGCTCGGTGTTGGACCTTGAGCTGCCCGGACGCGGGAGCAGCCGGATCACCGTGGACTTCCGCAACGAGAACTTCGTCGGACTGCGTACACAGGACGCGTTGGTGCGGATCTTTGGCCGCAACGTCTTCGGTGCTCCCCTCGGGGTTTCCATTCACGACTTCGGTGCCGGAGCCGATGCGCAGACGAACACCGCGCTGTGGCAGGCAGCCATTGATGCCGCGTTCCCGGGCTGAGCGCCGCACGCACGTGCCAGTGGCCGCTGCCGGCACCGATAGGCTGGAAACCATGAACCAACTGCCCGATCTTGCCGAGCTCATCGACGCCTCACATGTAGTCACCTTGCCCATGAACGTCCAATTCCGTGCAGTGCGCCATCGCGAGGCGTTGCTTCTCGAAGGGCCCGCCGGCTGGGGCGAATTCTCCCCGTTCCTCGAATACGGTCCTGCAGAGGCCGCCGCTTGGTTGCGTGCGGCCATTGAAGCTTCCTGGGAGGGATACCCCGACCCGGTACGCACTTCCGTGCCCGTCAACGCAACGCTGCCGGCTGTCGACCCCGGGAGAGTTGCCGGGATCCTGTCGTCCTACGACGCTGCCCACACGATCAAGGTCAAGGTCGCGGAACAAGGCCAGGACCTTGCCCAGGACGTGGCCCGGGTGGCTGAGGTGCGCCGGCTGTTCCCTGAGGCCGCCATCCGCATCGACGCCAACGCCGGGTGGAACCACGACGAGGCCATGGCCGGGCTTGAAGCCTTGGCGGAATACCGGCTGCAATACGCCGAGCAGCCGGTTGACGGCATCGACGGGCTGGCACGGGTTCGGCAGGAAGTGGCACGGCGCGGCCTCGGGGTGCTGATCGCCGCGGACGAGTCTGTGCGCAAGGAGTCGGACCCACTGGCTGTCGCGCGTGCGCAGGCCGCTGACTTGATCGTAATCAAGGCGCAGCCCTTGGGCGGGGTGCGCCGGGCTCTGGAGATCGTTCGCGACGCTGGTTTGCCGGCCGTGGTGTCCTCGGCTCTGGACACCTCCATAGGCCTGCGCCAAGGCGCCGCACTGGCGGCAGCACTACCCGCGTTGCCCTACGCGTGCGGGCTTGCCACGGGCTCCCTCTTTTCCTCTGACATCACCACGGACCGGTTCCTCGCGGTGGGTGGAGAGCTTCAATTACGAGCGATCACTCCCGACCCTTCCCTGCTGCGCAGCCATGCCGTCAGTGCCGAGCGCCGATCTTGGTGGCACCGACGCCTGGCTGAATGCCACCGCGAATTGCTGCGGAAAATGGGCTAGGACCCGAGGGGTGGATCCCATGGCTTACTCACTGTGCAGGGAACCATGAGCCACCTCCAGGGCAATGGGTGATGGAAGCCCCTGTGGCCTCCTGCATCCAATGCCCAAGGACGGCTTGGGGCAATCCGTAGGACCTGTCCTACCCGGAAGTGGCCCTTGGCCGAAGCATGCACGGGCCTGTTGATCAGGTGGCGTAAATCCCCGGGGTAAGAACAAAAACGCCGCTGCCCTGAATAAATTCTTCAAGGAAATCGGCCTCGAAAACACCCAAAAACATCGAGGCGGTCAGCATGGACCTCGGAGCTGCGTTCATCAAATCCGTGAAGGCCAACGCGCCGAAGGCCGCCATCTGCATTGACCCGTTCCACTGTGTCCAGCTGGCCTCCAACGCCCTGGAAACCGTCCGTCGTGCCTTCTGGCAAAAGACCCGGGAACTACCCGATAAATCCTTCGCCAAGAGGTACAAGGGGAACCCCTGGGCACTGCTGAAAAACCCCAGAAAGCTCAACGATGCCCAGCATGCCACCCTGAAACGTATGCGCGCCGACAAAGGAGAACTTTGGGAAGCCTACCTACTGAAAGAATCCCTGCGGGAAGTCTTCGCCGGGGACCTGGATCACGAGGATGTCATGGGCATGATCAGCCACTGGTGCGATGCCGCGACCGCCAGTGCCTTGGCCCCGTTCATGGAGGCCGCAGCGACTATACGCGGGCATATGGAGGGCATATACCAAGCGGTCACTCGAATGGCAAGCATGAGGGCCTGAACAACAAGACCAGATCCATGACCCGACGTTCCTACGGGTTCCATTGGCCGGAGGCTGCCTTGGCAGTAATCATGCTCGCCTGCGGACCGGTCACCACTCGGCTCCCATACCAGAAATGACGGCACCCACATTTACCTCAGGAGAGCCAAATATTCTCTAATAGATAAGTGCCCCGGCGGTGCGGAAAAACCCTGGGCCATGATAACCGCTTACAGGAGTGATTACGTGAGCAACCATACCTTCACACCCGGCACGCACGTGAAGGTATTTCCATACGGCGAGACTGGCACCGTGGCCGATGCCCCGGAAATCTCCGCACATTTCACCCGATTCGGCCCCCGTCGTCATCGACGGACCCCCCACGGCAACCCCACGTAGCTCTGACAATCTTGTTGTCATCGAGCCCGCACCCGCCGCGCCTGTGAAGGCCTCCGCCGTTGGATTCCTGCGAAAGCGCCCCGAACTCACCACCCCGGACACAACATACACCGACCTGCTCGTCGCCGCCACTGATGTGGACCTCCCGCCGTCAGCGCTGTTCGATGCGTAGGGCATCGTGACGCGTGAAGTCGAGGCCACTGCACGAAGCGCGCTATCCAAGTGACCATGCAACGGGTGTTCTACGCGTCCTGCATCGGCACGCCCTACTCGCCTGCGCCCTCCCCACCCTCTTCACTGGCCTCTTCTGGACCTCACCACTCCCCAACGGGCACATCTTCCGTGTGACCGTGTGCCCGTGTGCCCGTTTGCGGGGGTTGGGATGCGGACACAACGATTTCCCCTGTGCCCGTTTCCGGGTCCCTGGCTCGCGTCGTTTCCACTCACCCGTCGTAACCCAGTGAGTCCAGGCAAAGAATCAAGCCGAACTGGCGGCAACCGTGACTCGACGTTTTGATCAGCCTCTAGCCATGACATACCTTCGCTGGCCCTCGTTTCGGGGGTCGGCTATTGGTGTTGACCTATACGGGGCAGGTCATTTTCAGCACGGCGGCAATGGGGGCCAAGCAAGCCTGCACCTGGGCGTTCCGTTCAAGATCCTTAGATCCCTCCCCGTGAGTACCTTAGACCCGTCCCGCACTTGTCCCAGTGGGACACCATTGGGACAACCTCGGTCCCACCTGCATAGACTCAACCTAAACTCCTTGGAGGAATCATGAAGAAAGTAGCTACCGTCGCCCTGCTGGTCCTGGCGCTCACCGGATGCGTGTCTGAGAGTTCCCTACCCCAGATCTACAGCCCACCCGCTGTAGAGACGGCGATTAAAGAAGCCTCGGCTGAGGACCTCTCGCAAGCCTGGGCGGACACCCAGATCAACCACTTCCTAAACGGCTACGGAGCTGCGAGCTTCGCAGGCTTCCTGGAAGGCACTCCGCACAGAAACATTGACTCCTGGTCTTCGCCCGAAGAGGGGGTTCTGGTGGTTAGGGTATCGAGCAACAACTGGGAAGAGAAGTACCTCAGTTCTCTCGCCTTCGACATGATGGGCAAAGCTGGCTGGGAAGACCACAGCTTGAAGCTGGTCCGCGTCACTTCCTACGACGGCTCGGTGTGGGCGGATACCCCGCGTGCCCACGTAAATGGACTCCACTAATCAGGCTCTCCCTGTCTGGCAGGATGGTCACCGCGTGTTAGCCGGCCGTTAACCCTGTAGCCTCCAGATGCTCACCGGTGGCTGCAACGCTGGGATCGAAGCCAAACATCCACCAGCGTTGCACGGAGAAAACAATGAGCCTCACCCGCACCTTCCTGCCCATGCTCGGACACACCCGGGGAAACCGCGATGCGGCCACCTGTCACTTCAAGTGCGGGAACGCCTGTGCCAAGGACGTGTGCAACACCAGCACGAACACCTACTTCCGCGACATCGCCGACACCGCACTAAGCCGTCGAAGCATTTTGGGAATCGGCGCGGCCGCTTCAGCGGCCTTGGTCATTGGCGTGGACACCCGCTCCGCACCGGTGGCCCATGCGGACACCATCATCGCCCCCAACGGTGGAAGCAAGCTGCGTTTTACCGCCATCGCCCCGGTACCGCGGAACCGTGATGCGATGACGGTCCCCGAAGGCTACGACTGGGCCCCGATCATCCGCTGGGGGGACCCGCTGTTCAACCACGCACCGAAGTTCAACATCGCCAAGCAGAGCGCCAAGCGCCAAGCAGGGCAGTTCGGTTACAACAACGACTACCTGAACGTCATCGTGGACAAGTACTCGGGGCGCTCGGGCGTGCTGGTGGCCAACCACGAGTACACCAACGAGGATTTGATGTTCGACCCGCAGTGGTTCGAGGCGAACAAGGCGGAGGCCGCGAGGATCGCCATGGCCGCGCACGGGTTTTCCGTGGTCGAGGTCAAGCGCGCAAAGAGCGGTGGGCCGTGGTCCTACATCCGCGGAGGAGAGCGCAACCGTCGGATCACAGCCACCACGGTATTTGCCATTGATGGCCCCGCCGCAGGATCCGCGTTGCTGCAGACCACTTCCGATCCCACCGGGCGCAAGGTGCTTGGCACCTTGAACAACTGCGCCGGAGGAACCACGCCCTGGGGAACAGTGCTCTCGGGCGAGGAGAACTTCAACCAATACTTCCGCGGCACCGGGTCCGCAACCGATGCCCGCTACGGTATTGCCGATGAAGCGACCGAGCGCGGCTGGGAGGATGTGGATGCGCGGTTCTCCGCGCGCAACCCGGGGTACAAGAACGAGGCCAACCGTTTCGGCTGGATCGTGGAGATCGATCCGCAGAATCCCGACTCGGTTCCGGTGAAGCACACTGCGCTGGGTCGTTTCAAGCATGAGGGCGCCAACGTCCGGATTGCCGATGACAAGCGCGTGGTTGCCTACTCGGGGGATGACGAGCGATTCGACTACGTCTACAAGTTCGTTTCCGCCAAGAAGTACCGTCGCGGGGACCGCAGGCACAACATGACACTGCTCTCGGCGGGAGACCTCTACGTCGCCAGGTTCTCGGGAAACTCCCCGGCCCCCGAGATCGACGGTTCGGCCGCGGTACCTGCCGACGGTTCGTTTGACGGTACCGGGACATGGCTGCCGCTGGTGAAAGACGGAGCCTCCATGATCCAGGGCATGAGTGTGGAGGAGGTGCTTATCTACACGCGCTTGGCCGGTGACAAGGCCGGCGCCACCAAAATGGACCGGCCGGAGGATGTGGAGCCGAGCCCGGTGACTGGCAAGCTCTACATCGCCCTGACCAACAACACGCAACGAAACACCGCGGGCAAGGCCAGCGTGGACGAGGCGAACCCGCGAACCCGCAACCGCGACGGCCACGTCATCGAACTGACCGAACGAAACAACGACGCGACGGCCACCGAATTCTCGTGGAACATCCTGCTTGTCGCCGGGGATCCCGCCACGGATAAGAGCACCTACTTCTCGGGGTACCCCAAGGAAAAGGTCTCACCCATCTCCTGCCCGGACAACCTTGCTTTCGATTCCAAGGGAAACCTCTGGATCTCCACCGACGGCCAGCCCGGCACCATCGGGTACTGCGACGCGCTGCACAAGGTGACGCTGAATGGAGAGGAGCGAGGAAAGGTCGAGCAGTTCCTGGCCGTCCCGGCGGGCGCCGAGACATGCGGGCCCCTGGTCCACGATCGCGACGGCTCGGTATTCGTGTCGGTCCAGCACCCCGGAGAAGGCGGCACGTTCAACGAGCCGATATCCTTCTTTCCCGACTACGTAAAGACGGCAGGAAAAACCAAGCGCGGCGAGGTATATGGGCCACGGCCATCGGTGGTCCAGGTCTTCACCGATACCAAGGGACGTGGGTCCAGGAAGTGATGGCGGCCCACGACCTAGCTTGCGCCGACGCGCCAGCGGCTGTCCAGGGGTAGCCGCGAAACCGTTCTTCTCCGGAGCGGAATTAGGATGGAAGACATGCCACCTGATTCCACTACCGAAATCTCCTCCATGGATGTTGCCCGCCTGCTGCTGGCTGCCCTGCAGCTCCAGGGGGTGCGTGAGGTGGTGATATGCCCCGGCTCGCGCAGCGCGCCGTTGGCGTACGCACTGGCCGAGGCCGAAGCGACCGGAGCGATCCGCCTGCACGTGCGCATCGACGAGCGCGGTGCCGGGTTCACCGCACTTGGTCTGAGCCTGGCCAGTGGCGCTCCGGTACCCGTGGTCACCACCTCGGGCACCGCGGTGGGGGAGCTGCTACCAGCGGTCATGGAAGCCAACCACGTTGGAGCAAGACTGCTGGTGCTATCGGCCGACAGGCCCAGCGAATTGCATGGAACCGGGGCCAACCAGACAACCAACCAAATCGGCCTGTTCGGAGTTCACGTTCGTGGCAGCGTCGACATCCCTGCGGGAACCAACCCGGGCCCCCTAGTCACCGATGCATTGAAATCGGCGAACGGATCCAATGAAGTGGCCCCCGGCCCGGTGCAGATCAACGTAGCGTTCCGGGACCCGCTGGTTCCCGGAACCGATGATAAACTGCCGAACTTCGGCGCCAACGTCTCCTCTCCGCCGGCATCGCGCGAATCACGCACGGATCCGGGATGGAGGAACTACGAAGCACTCTCCGAATATCGAACCGTCGTGGTTGCCGGACATGATGCAGGTCCGGAAGCAGAGGACTTTGCCCGGGCGTCGGGGCTGCCGCTCTTCGCGGAACCGAGCTCCAACGCGCGATACGGGCCCAACGCCATCGGTCCGTACCGGACATTGCTTTCCAAGCACATGGCCCGCATTGAACGTGTGGTTCTATTCGGCCGGCCAACCTTGAGCCGACCCGTGGCATTGCTGCTGGCCAATGCCAACATCAAGTCGGCGCTATGGGCACCGGTACCCGCCCCATGGTTCAAACCCGGCTGCAGAGGCGAAGAACCCATCAGCGATCCGGCAGCATTGGTGGAATTCGCCGGAACCCCGCCCGAGAACTGGCTGGGGCAGTGGCGGCGCCTGGGGACACATGCCCGGAGAGTCATCGAAGAAGCCATCACCAATCACGGAGGACTCAATGGCCCGTTGGTGGCCAAGGAGGTATGGGCGCAAGCCCACGGGAACCTGGTCCTTGGATCCTCCAATGTGATCCGCGATGCCGATCTCTGCGGACAGCCAGCGGGCCAACCCGGTGCAACGGTTTACGCCAATCGCGGGTTGGCCGGAATCGATGGCACCGTGGCCACGGCCACGGGCATTGCCCAAGCACGTGCAGGCAGCAAGACCACGCTTTTGGTGGGAGACGTGACGTTCCTTCACGATGTGGGTTCCCTGCTCATCGGGGAGGGCGAACGCGAGCCCGAAATGGACATAGTGGTGCTCAACGATGCCGGCGGTGCCATCTTCTGCACCCTTGAACATGGTGCTGTTGAGGAATCCGGAAGGTACGGGAGCGCTGTCGAACGGCTCTTCGGCACGCCCCACCACGTGGACATCGCGCCATTGGCCGCTGCCTACGGCTGGGAACACCGGAGGGTGGAGACCCTCGATGGACTCAGGTCCGCCCTGCAGGTTCCTGGTACCAGGCGGATTATCGAGGTGGCTGTGCCACGTGCGGGCCTGCGTGCCATGCATAGTGAAATCGCTGGGCTCGTCAACGAACTGGGCTGGCCGGAGGGTTCCGAGATCGAGAACGCCGCAGGTTTTTCAAAGACAGCTAACGAACGAAGGGCGGTTTCCATCCCGGGATGGAAACCGCCCTTCGCCGCCGGGAAAGCCCGTGCCTAGTCGGTGATGTCCACGTGCGTGGGATCAAGCACGCGCCTGAGGAAGTCCTGGGTGCGTGGCTGTTGGGGATTGCCGATGATCTCCTTGGCGGGGCCCTCTTCGACGACGACTCCACCGTCCATGAAGATCACGCGGTCCGCGACCTCCTTGGCGAAGGACATCTCGTGGGTGACCACCAGCATGGTCATGCCGGCTTTGGCCAACGAGCGCATGATGGCAAGGACCTCGCCAACGGTTTCCGGGTCAAGCGCCGAGGTTGGCTCGTCAAAGAGCATCAGCGTCGGGTCCATGGACAGCGCCCGGGCAATGGCCACGCGTTGCTGCTGCCCACCGGAAAGCTGGTCCGGAAAGCGATCGCCGAAGTCTTCAAGGCCGACGCGTGTGAGGTTCTTCTGGGCCACTTCACGCGCTTGCGCCGCCGGCCGCTTGAGCACCTTGGTCTGCGCAATGGTGCAGTTTTGGGTGACGGTCAGGTGCGGGAACAGGTTGAATTGCTGGAAGACCATTCCGACCTTTTGGCGCATCTTGTCCAGGTCCACGTCTAGATCGGTGGTTTCAAAACCACCCACGTGGATGACTCCGGCATTGGGCTGTTCCAAGAGGTTGACGCACCGAAGCAGCGTCGACTTGCCCGAGCCCGAGGGACCGATCAAGCAGACCACCTCGCCGGGTTTTACCTCGAGGTCGATGCCCTTGAGCACCTCGTTGTCGCCATAGGACTTGTGCAGCCCGACGATGGAGACTCCGGCAGCCTTGAAGGCTGTGGTGTGGTTCGTATTCTCGTTCATGACTCTTCTGCCTATCGATTCGTCCGCGCCGTGCGCGATTCAAACTTGCGAGCGACCAAGCTCAACGGAATGGTGATGACGAGGTAGAATGCGCCGGCCACGATCAGCGGGGTGATTCCGGCCCCGAGGCTGATCACGCCGTCGCGGCCGAACTTGGTCAGTTCGAACTGCGTGGCCATGGCCCCAAGGATGAATGCGAGTGAGGAATCCTTGGTGAGCAAGATGACCTCGTTGGTCAACGGCGGCAGCACGATCTTGAAGGCCTGCGGGATCACGATGGTGATCATGGCGCGCCACGCCGGCATGCCCAGTGAGCGTGCTGCTTCGACCTGTCCCACCGGGACGGCCTGCAGGCCGGCACGCAGGGTTTCGGCGATGTATGCCGAGGACACGAGCCCCAGGGCCACCATGACGGTCACCGGCTGCGGCCAGAGCACCCCGGGGAACGCGGTGGGGACGCCGAAACCGAAGGTGATGAGCACCAGGATGGCGGGAACGCCGCGGAAGAACTCGATGAATCCGGTGGCCAGCCAACGGTATGGTCCGAAACTTGCCGTTTTCATCAGCGCCAGGATCAGCCCGAGGGTCAAGCCGAAAGCGAACGACAGGACCGTGTAGTACAGGGTGTTCTTCAGGCCAACGGTGATGAGCCCGGGGAACATCGGCCCGAGCTTTTCGAAGTTGAAGAACGTCGCATTGATGACACTCCAGTTGGCAGTGAGCAAAAACGCGGCAATGGCACCGACGAAAATGACAATCTGAACGATTCTGCTTATGCGAGCTCGGCGACGTGGTGTCATGGCCATGAGTTCTAAGCCTTCCCTAAAATTGGGTGAGGCCCGGTTCCGATCGGGAGCCAGGCCTCACCTGAATACTTGCATCAAATTATGCTGAAGTGATTACTCGATGGCGCCAAACCAGGTGTCCGAGAACTTCTTCAATGTGCCGTCATCGGTGATGCGCTTGAGGGTTCCGTTGACCTTTTCCAGCAGGGCGGTGTTTCCCTTGGCCACGGCAACGCCGAGCTGCTCGCCAGACTTGAAGTCCTCGACGCGCTTGAGCGTTGGTTCGTTCTTGATGGCGTAGCCCAGGATTGACTGGTTGCCCAACGAAGCCACGGTCTGGCCGCTCTTCAGTGACATGACCTGGTCGTTGCCGGTGTCGTACTCCACCGGGACCAAACCGTTTTCCTTAGCGAACTTGGATCCGGTGGTCGCCTGCTGTACACCGACCTTCTTGCCCTTTGCGGATTCGACATCGGTGATGCCCGAGCCTTCCTTGGCAACCAAGGTCAGATCGTCATCCATGTAAGGGGTGGAGAAATCCATGTTTCCCTTGCGCTCATCGGTAATGGAAACCGAGGAAATCGCCGCGTCGCACTGGGTCTTGAAAAGGCCCGACTGAATCGAATCGAAGCTCGCCACGACCACGGTGAGCTCCGCGTCCAGGTCCTTGGAGATTTCGGCGGCGATATCCATGTCGAAGCCGACGTTCTTGCCGTCCTTGACGAATTCGAAGGGCTCGTACGGAATGTCCGAGCAGACCGTGAACTTACCGTCGTTGATGAGCTTGACCGCGTTGGGGTCCTCCGACGCGGCGGGGGCGTCGCTGCCGCCACAGGAGGTGAGTGCGAGTGTGCCTACAGCCGCAACGGCCAAGGACTTGAGCACGGTGGATGAAATCCGCATGGAGTGTGATCCTTCTCTAGGTGATCGCTCGCAAGGTTTGCGTTGAAATTCATTCTAACCGGAAGTTGCAGACCTTTTGAGATATGCCTCACAGGCTACATTCTTTTTCTGTGGGTAAACAAGGCTCGTTGTGCAATTGTTGTACTCTGGCGGGGTCTTCCCAGCTGGGAGACCGAAACAGCTAAATTCCCAGGGCCTCGCGCATGGGGCGCATCTTCGCCCACGATTCGGCGAGCTCGGCCGCCGGCTCGGACGCGGCAACGATCCCGCAGCCGGCGTAGAGCCTGACGGAGGTTGGGGACTCGATCACGCCACCACGCAGGGCAATGCCAAACTCACCGTTGCCTCGCGTATCTATCCAGCCGACGGGCCCGGCATAGGGTCCGCGGTCCATGCCTTCAAGCTCGCGCAGGATCCGACCGGCTTCCTTGGTGGGTGTGCCGCACACCGCGGCGGTGGGGTGGAAGACCTCGACCAGGTCCAGCACGCTGGGTACCGAACCGTCGGCGCGGGCAGCCAGGGACGCCTTCACATCCGATGCCAGATGCCAGACGTTGGGCAGTTCCAGGACGAATGGCTCCTCGGGTGCTTCCATGCCAGAAGCCAGCGGCCCGAGTTGGTCGGTGAGCGAGTCGATGGCCAGCTGGTGTTCGTGACGTTGCTTCTCGTCCTCGAGCAGCATGCGGTGCGCATAGCGCGAATCTCCGCGCGGCGCCGTTTCCCGGTCCAGTGTCCCGGCCAGGACCCGGGCCTCGGCCACGTCCCCGCGTACCCGGACCAGCATTTCCGGTGTGGCACCGATCAGCCCGTCCACCGAATACGTCCAGCAGTCGTTGTAGCGAAGAGCGAGTTGACGCAAAACCTGCGCGACGGCGATCGGGGTGCCGAGTTCGGCAACGGCATCCCGGGCCAGCACGAGTTTGGTCACGGCCCCGGAATCGATGATCGAGATGCCCTTGCGCACGGCATCCTTGTAGTCCGTCTCGGATATCTGGCCGTCGACCAGCTTGTCGGTGCCCACGCCCAATTCGCGCTCCGGGGAGTACCCGTCCAACAAAGAGGCAAGTTCCGCCTCGGCTGCATCCGCGCTCAACACGACATCGGGCTCCGCGACCGTGTAAGTGATCCAGCTGGCGTTCTCGTTGCGGCCAACCACGATCCTGGGAACGATGAGTCGGGAGGAATAGGTGCTGCTGAAGGAGAATGCGAAGGCGCCGTAGGCGATCAGGCCCGTACCGGGGGCCTTTAGTGGATCCTGGACATCGGCGGCTTCGGCAAGGGCATCCCACCACGCGTGGGCCAAGGCAAAGCGCTCGGGACCCGAGGCGTCAAACCTGGCAACCTGGCCAAAACCGATGGTTCCCTGACCGTGGCGCGACCACACCAGGGAATCGTCGCGGGTGAGGTAATCGAGCAGCCCGTGCTCGCTCATGGCCGGTCGCTGGATGGTGATTGAACGCAGCTGCGGGATAGCACCCGCGGCCTGGGCGCCCACGGCGTCGGAAAGTTGGGAAGTCATGATCTGCCCAGCTTACCGCCGGGAAACATGGGGTGGGCGCTCCAGTGGTGCCGCTCACTGGTACTGCGCAACCCGGACGTTTTCTCCTTGCCGCCGAACTTTGCGACAATGGGAAGGTGAGCCGTGCATCGCTGGAAAAGCGCCCCGAAGAAGTCCAAGCCATGTTTGATGATGTTGCCGCGCGTTACGACGTGATGAATGACGTCCTTTCGCTGGGCCAGACCCGGCGCTGGAGAAAGATCGTCGTCGACGCGGTGGGTGCCAAGCGTGGCCAACGGGTCCTTGACCTGGCCGCCGGAACCGGCACTTCATCGGAACCCTATGCGGACGCCGGTATCGGCGTCGTGGCGTGCGATTTCTCCCAGGGCATGCTCAAGGTCGGCAAGCGCCGCCGCCCGGACATCGACTTCGTTGCCGGGGATGCTACCAACCTCCCCTTCGCCGATAACAGTTTCGATGCCTCCACCATCAGCTACGGACTGCGCAACGTCACCGATCCCAAGCAGGCGCTGGCAGAGATGCTGCGCGTCACCAAGCCCGGCGGGACACTGGTCATCGCCGAGTTCTCCCACCCCGCTTTTGCCCCGTTCCGCACCGTGTACACCGAATACCTGATGCGCGCGCTGCCGCCGGTGGCCAAGAAGCTCTCCTCGAACCCCACCGCGTACGTTTACCTCGCCGAATCCATCCGTGCCTGGCCCAATCAGGACAGGCTGGCCGCGTGGATCGAGGAAGCCGGTTGGGAATCGTGCCGCTACCGCAACCTCTCCGGAGGCATCGTGGCCGTCCACCGGGCCACCAAGCCGTTGGCCTAGAAGTGGTATTCGTCCGGGGCGCCGGGTCTCCGACCTGCCATGTTCCGGGCACAAAGGCGGCTCGCACGCCGAATGGCGATAGAGTGAACCAAGTACTTGAGCAGCTGGTAACATCCCGCCAGCAACCAGAATCGGCCAACGTGCCGCGGCTGGAACCGACCGTCGAGAGATTGTAAGTCTTAGAACAGTGACTGATTCCCAGACCAACTGGACAGCTGCCGGACACGGTGTGCATGACTCCCTTGATTTGAACCCGGAAACCAGCGTGCTGGCAGCCGCGGTCAACCTTCCCGGTGGCTTCGGCAAGATCGCCCTGGACCCCGAGTTCGGCCCTGCCATCGCCACCGGACTGGCGAAGGTCGAGAAGCTCTTGCGCGATGCCATCGCCAATTCCGATCCGCTCATCGATGCCACCAGCCGCCACCTGATCGAGGCCGGGGGCAAGCGCATCCGACCATTGCTGGTGATCCTCACCTCGCTGCTGGGCAACGGGGTGACCAAGGAAGTCATCAAGGCCGCTGCCATCGTGGAGTTGACCCACTTGGCCACGCTCTACCACGACGACGTCATGGATTCGGCGCCGTTGCGCCGCGGGGCACCGACGGCCCACGAGGTCTGGGGCAATTCGGTGGCGATCCTCACCGGTGACCTGATCTTTGCCCGCGCCTCCGTGCTCGGTTCCGAACTGGGCCCCGAGGCAGTGTCGATCCAGGCGCACACCTTTGAAAGGCTTTGCCTGGGACAGCTGCACGAATCGGTGGGCCCGCGCGAGGGCGACGATCCGATCGAGCACCACCTGAACGTGATCGCCGACAAGACCGCGTCACTGATTGCCACCTCCGGCGCGTTCGGCGCACTCTTCAGCGGGGTGGAGCAGTACGTCGAGGTGCTGCGTTCATACGGTGAGAAGGTCGGCGTCGCGTTCCAGGTCGCGGACGACGTCATTGATGTCACCGGGGCGCAGGTCCATTCCGGCAAGACACCGGGAACCGATCTTCGTGAAGGTGTTCCGACGCTGCCGATCCTGTTGATGCGCGATGCAGCCGCCGCCGGAGACGAGTCGGCCGCTTCGGTGCTGGAGCTGGTTGACGGCGACTTGAGCGCAGATGAGGACCTGGCCCGCGCCGTGGAAGCCGTTGCAGGGAACCCCGCGACGAACCAGGCCTGGGATGTGGCCCGGCACTGGGCAGATTCCGCCATCGAAGCCCTGGCGCCGTTGCCGGAGGGAACCGTCAAGGAAGCACTGGTTGCCTTCGCCGACGCAGTGGTTACCCGCGAGCTTTAGACGGCACTATCGCACGACGGCCGGGAGGCCAGGCACCTTGCAGGGCTCAAGCCCAGAGATCCGCTTCGGCCAGGGCCGCCCGCAACTGGGCGGCCTTTTCCGCGCGCTCCTCAATCGAGACGCGGTGGCGTAGGCGCCCGTAGAGATTGTCCCCGGAAAAGCGGGGGAAGACGTGCTGGTGGTAGTGCCAGACGTGTTGGTTTCCGGCAGGTTCGTTGTGCTGCCGGGTGCTGGTCCCCTCCGGGTTCCATGCCTGCTTCATGGCCAGGGCGATTCGCCTGGTCTCGAGCATGATCCGGAAAGCGACATCATCAGGCAAGTCGTAGAGGGCCTCATGGTGCTCCACCGGGATGACCATGGCATGGCCGCCATGGGGGCCGAACCCGTCGCAGGCCATGATGACGGCAACCTGCTCGGTACGGTAGATCAGGTCCGAGGCCACGCAGAGGTTGCCCTCGGAGAGCTCTCCTGCGCGTAGCAGTTCACAGAACGGGCACCGGTAGCCCGGTGGCGCATGCGATGTCCACAATTGGCCCATGCGCGATGCGTTAGTTGGTGAGTTCGGGGGAAAGCTCGTCAAAAACCCAGCTGAACATGTCCAGGACGTATTCGCTGAAGGTTCCTTCCTCGCTTTTCCAGATCGCACGGGCGTTTTGCCGGCGGTAGACAATCGGGTCCGGGACCTCGAGCTGGTCGACGCGGATGCCCCACACGTACTTTTCCTCTTCGTCCTCAAGGAACAAGAGGTAGCCATCCTCGACTTCGAGTTCGTCGGGGTCAAAGAAGTAGTGGTACGCCTCCATCATGTCCTCGCAACCGCCCAGCGCAAGGTAGAACTCGTGCAACACCAGCGGGATGGGGGAGCCGACCTCGGACAGGGCCTCTTCGATCTCGGACTCGCTCAGCCCGTCTTGAACTTGCCACTCGTCCTCGAGGTATTGCGGAACCAACGAACGGAACTTCTCAAGGAACATTTCAGCCATGCATCCATACTATCGGCCACTGGCTCAGTTCAGGTCCATGGCGGTCAACGCCAGCCACAATTGGACCCGATCGGCGGTTTTCGTAGGGTCATAGCCGGAAAGCTCACTGATTTGCTGCAATCGGTAACGCACGGTGTTCCGGTGCAGTCCCCGGGCCCCGGCTACGGCACCGACGCTTCCGTCGAGTTCCAGGTAGTTGCGCAAGGTGAGAACCAACTCAGCTGCGTGCTTCTTGTCGAACGCCTGCAGCGGATCCAACGCTTCGTGGGCAAGTGCCTGCAACGGGACATCTCGGGCCGCGAGCAGCAAGGAGGTCAGCGAGAGCTTCGAAGGGGTGTTGATCCGTTCGCCGTGACGCAGCGCCTCGACGGCTTCGAAGAAGCTCCAGCGCAGCCCGTTGGGCTGGGTGTACCCGCCGCCGAATCCCACGCTGGCGCTGATTCCCCCACCTTGGAGATAGCTGTCGATGGCTGAGGCAACAGCACTGCCGTCGTTCAGTGCCACGACCAAGGCCAGCCGATCCTCAACGATCGCCGAGACGATGTGCTCGAATTGCGGTGGAATGGGCAGGGTGCGCAGAGCCTTTTCCTGCCCCTGGGAACCGGCCACCAGCACGACCGAGTGGGCCTTGCCGGGAACAACCCCGATACCCAGCAGCCGGGCGTCGGCCTCGGCGCCCTTGAGCGTGCCGGCCATCAGGTCCGAGAAGGCTTGGCCGGCGACCAGCCGTGTGGATTCGCGTAGCCGGGCCTGGTTGGCAAGCTCCAGCCCGATCAGCCCCTGGGCGTAGTGGACCAGTCCGTCGTGATCGTAGGGCTCGGCAATGTACAGCGTGCATTTATCCTTCAGGCCGGTGGCGATGGGTACCTTGTGCCAGTTCTCTTCGCCCAGCTCGGGCCCGTGGACGCGGGCCCCGAACTGGGTCAGCACCACCGCGGTGCCCAGCATCCGGGAGAGCTCTCGCAGCATGGAGCGCAAACCACCGGTAAGCAGCGTGGAGGCCAGCTGCTGGTGGCCTTGAAGGAGTTGCTCGAGGCGCTTGAGGTGGTCGTCGTTCAGTGCGTCGGCGATCAGCTTGGTGATGGCAACGAAGGGGGTCTCGTACGGTACCTCGAACACCGGCAGGCCCAGTTCCGTGGCCTTGCGGATGACGGCAGCGGGAACGCTGCGGTGGCTTAGCCCCGTGCCATAGCCCAAGGCCAGCGCACCGGCTCCGTGGACAGTTGCCACGAACGCTTCCTGGTTGGCGATGGTGTTGTGGCGGACGCCGGTGGTGAGGACGATTTCCTCGCCGGTGAGAAAGGGGGAGGGATCGCGCATTTCGGTGACGGCCGCCCATTCGATGGGTTTGTTTCCCGCGCCGCAGATACCGGTAAGTGCCCTCAGTGCCAGGGAGCGGGACTCGAGTAGTTTCGAAAGTGTGATGGCCATGCACTAATACTATCCAATATGTTGTGCATCCGCACGGTCATTTATGGTGGAAACGGCAGAAGAGGGCCGTGAACTCCTATAGCGGGGGTCACATCTGGGTTAACGTGGGTGCATGACCACTCCATCTTCAGCTCCAGCCGGAAAACCGACTCTGGCCAGTAGAGAGACATTTTCTACTCGGAAACTCTTCATCCTCTCGGCCATCGGCTCCGCCGTCGGCCTGGGGAACATCTGGCGCTTCCCCTACATCGCTTACGACAACGGTGGCGGCGCCTTCCTTATCCCGTACCTTGCCGCGCTGCTAAGCGCCGGCATCCCGCTGCTTTTCCTCGACTACGCCGTCGGGCACAATTTCCGCGGATCCGCCCCGCTTGCCTACCGCCGACTGCACCGCGGCGCGGAGGTCCTGGGCTGGTGGCAGGTGCTGGTCTGCTTCATCATCGCCATCTACTACGCGCTGATCATCGCGTGGGCCGCCATGTTCACCTGGTTCTCGGTCACCAAGGCCTGGGGCGATGACGCCGAGACCTTCTTGCTCAAGGACTTCCTGCAGGTCGCCGATGTCCCGGGGATCAGCTTCGACTACGTTCCCGCGGTTTTCTGGCCACTGCTTGTCGTCTGGATCGTGATCATCGCGATCATGGTTGCGGGCGTGCGCAGGGGAATCTCACGGGCCAACGGCATTTTCCTGCCGCTGCTGATCGTCATGTTCGTGCTGCTCGTGGTGCAGTCGCTGTTCCTGCCCGGTGCGATGGATGGATTGAACGCGTTCTTCACCCCGAACTGGGAGGCCTTGGGCGACCCGCTTGTATGGGCTGCTGCCTATGGACACATCTTCTTCTCCCTCTCGGTGGCCTTCGGAATCATGGTGACCTACTCCTCCTACCTCAAGCGCAAGACCGATTTGACCGGTTCGGGCATGGTCGTGGCCTTCGCCAACTCGGGGTTCGAGATCCTTGCCGGCATCGGTGTTTTCGCCGCCCTGGGCTTCATGGCCCAGAGCGCCGGAACCGCTGTCGACGAGGTGGCCGGGGCTGGCATCGGGCTGGCATTCATCACCTTCCCGACCATCGTCTCCGAAGCGCCGTTCGGGGCGGTGCTAGGCGTGTTGTTCTTTGGCACGTTGGTCTTCGCCGGGATCACCTCGTTGATCTCGATCCTCGAGGTCATCGTGGCCGCGGTGCAGGACAAGTCGGGCTGGAACCGCGTCAAGTCCTCGCTCGCCGTTTGCATCCCGGTCTCGCTGATCTCCATCGTGCTGTTCCCGACGGTGACCGGCCTGCAACTGCTGGACACCTTCGATGCTTTCGTGAACAGTTTCGGCATCCTTGCCGGGGCATTGGTCGCCGTGGTCCTGATTTCATGGGTCTTCCGCAAGCTCCCCGTGCTTTCCGCTCACCTGAACAGGTATTCGACGATCAAGATGCGCAAGACCTGGATGATCCTCGTTGGTGTCGTGTCCCCGTTGGTCCTGGCCTTCATGCTCTACAACGAGTTTGTTGCCAAGATCAAGGAACCCTACGAGGGCTACCCGTTGGACTTCCTGGCCGTATTCGGTTGGGGAATGGCCGGTGCACTAGTGGTTGGTGCAATCATCCTGACCCTGATCCCATGGAGCAGCAAGTCCAAGGTCGACGATCCGGAATATGCGGAAATCGTCGCACGCGAAGAACATGAAATTGAAGACGAGGAGGCAACACGATGACACCCATCGCCATCACCATGCTGATCATTTCCCTGTTGATCATCTGGGGCGGGCTGGCGCTCGCCTTGGTCAACCTGTCCCGGCACCCCGAAGACGAGGGAAACCTCCCGGAGGAGATCGCACCGGAACTCTGAACGTTTCGTAGCGAAATCCTTGGCGGGCCCGTGCCCCGGAATAGTTTCCGGGGTGCGGGCCCGCCCTCGTTCCCGGGTGGGAAGCCACCCGGGACGGCAGCGTATTCCTCTGTGCAATTGCACCGCAGCTTTGCTCGCTGGCTGTGCCGATCCCACTGGCGCCCACCCGCGGCAGCGGCATAGGCTACCGGGAAGTACACACCACCAAATCGCCGGGTTGACCCGTGCCCCCACCGCCATGGAAGCCGGTCGGGGAGCAATCGGGGAGCGCCAGGTCCGGGAAGGACTGAAAGTTCATGAACATTACCTATCGCATTGAACAAAAACGACAGATCAACGGCGCATTTCCCGGACCCAAATCGGTGAAGCTGGCTGAGCGACGCACCAACGCGGTGGCCCTGGGCGTTGCTTCATCACTGCCCGTCTACGTCGCGGATGCCGACGGCGCAGTGATCGTCGACGTCGATGGCAACTCGATCATCGATTTGGGGTCGGGCATTGCCGTGACTTCCGTCGGCGCCTCCAATGAAAGAGTCGCCGCAGCCATTGCCGCACAGGCCGCCCGCTTCACCCACACCTGCTTCATGGTGACCCCCTATGAGGGTTATGTTGAGCTTGCCGAAAAGCTTGCCGAGATCACCCCGGGGACCCATGCCAAGAAGGCGGTCTTGTTCAACTCGGGTTCCGAGGCCGTGGAGAACGCCATCAAGGTGGCGCGTGTGGCCACGGGACGCCAGGCCATCGTGGCCTTCGACCACGCCTACCACGGCCGCACCAACCTCACCATGGGCCTGACAGCCAAGGCCGCGCCCTACAAGCGCGGATTCGGCCCGTTGGCCCCGGAAATCTACCGCATGCCGATGAGCTACCCGTTCCGTGAGGAAAACCCGAACATCTCGGGCAAGGAAGCCGCCGAGCGTGCCATCCTGGCCATGGAGAAGCAGATTGGCGGCGACCAGATCGCAGCCATCATCATCGAACCGATCCAGGGCGAGGGCGGCTTCATCGTCCCTGCCGCCGGATTCCTGCCCAGGATCGCCGAGTGGGCCAAGGAGCAAGGCATCGTCTTCGTCGCAGACGAGGTCCAGACCGGCTTCTGCCGCTCCGGAGCCTGGTTCGCTTCGGACCTCGAAGGAATCACCCCGGACATCATCACCGTGGCCAAGGGGATTGCCGGTGGCATGCCGCTATCGGGCATCGTGGGCCGGGCAGAGTTGCTGGACACGGTCCACCCCGGTGGCCTGGGTGGCACCTTTGGCGGCAACCCCGTTGCCGTTGCCGCCGCCCTGGAAACCATCAAGTTCATGCAGGAGCAGGACCTTTCGGCTCGTGCCCGGGAAATCGGTGAGCAGTTCTTCCTCCGCATGTCCACGATGCAATCCGAGGTCTCGATCATTGGCGATATCCGTGGCCGCGGTGCCATGGTTGCCATCGAGATCGTCAAGGCCGGCGGCACGGAACCGGACATGGAGGTCACCAAGAAGATCGCCGCTGACTGCCTGGCGGCCGGGGTGCTGATCCTTACCTGCGGCACCTACGGCAACGTCATCCGCCTGCTGCCACCACTGGTCATCAGTGATGAGCTGCTTGCCGAGGCCTTCGAAGTGCTCGAAGGGGCCATCCGCGCCAACGCGTAGGCAACCTCGAGCAACGGCGGGCCGGGTTCCCGAGCTGTATTGACAGCTTGGAAACCCGGCGCGCCGTTCCGTTTCCGGAACGTGCCCGGGCACCGGATACACCGTCTTGGGGAAGGCCTGGTCAGGAGGCCCTGACGGGAGTGATCCTGTGCGGCTGGCGGATCATGTCGATGCTCAAGATGATGACCGCGACCCAGACCAGCGAAAAGCCGATCAACCTCTCTGGTGGCATGGGCTCCTTGAAGACGACCATCGCCACGATGAACTGCAGGATGGGGGCCAGGAACTGCAAGGTGCCAAGCGTGGTCAGGGGCAGGCGACGCGCAGCGGCCCCAAAGAGCAGCAGCGGCACCGCGGTGATGATGCCGCTGGCGGCCAGCAGCCAGAAGTGCCCGGGACCGGCCGAAAGCACCGTGTCCTTGTTCGAGGCCACCAGCCATGCCAGGAACCCCAGCGCCGGGATCGTGAGAATAGCGGTTTCCATGCTCAGGGATGTCAGCGCCGTGGCGGTGCGGCCCACGAGGTTCTTCACGAAGCCGTACAGACCGAAGGAAAAAGCCAGGGTCAGTGCGATGTAGGGGACGTTTCCATAGGCGAATGTGAGGGTGATGACGGCTGCCAGTCCGAAACCAATGGCCACCCACTGCAGGGTGCGCAACTTTTCCTTCAGGAAGATCACGCCCAACGCAATAGAAACCAACGGGTTGATGAAGTATCCCAGTGCGGCTTCCGCCGCGTGGCCATTGAGCACGGCGTAGGTGTATGTCAGCCAGTTGATCGAGATGAAGACCGAGGCGACCGATAGGCGGACCACAGCTTTGCGGTCCCGGCCCAGTGCCAGGAAGCTGTTCCAGTTCCGTGTGAGGCTCAGCAGGATCATGCAGAAGACCAGCGAGAAGACGATCCGGCTGGCAACGATTTCCCACGGGGAGGCCAAGGAGACGGTCAGGAAATACAGTGGCATCAATCCCCACAGGCCATAGGCGCCCAGCCCCTGGACCAAGCCACGAGTGCTTTCGGCCGAAGGTTCGCTCGCCTTGGTGGATGTGGTGGACTGCGTTTGGGTCATATTCTGCTCACTCGTACGTACGTGCGTGGTTGCTGCTCGGGGAGCCCCTGTTCGCCAGGCACTCGGGCCCGAAGGGGTCGGGTCAAGCGTTGGTTCGGGCTGCTCGCGGGTACCATTGGTTTTTGGTGTTGTGCCGTGGACGTTTTCCGCCCCATGGTGTGAGCATATCCCGGGTCCGATTTTGTCGTTGACTGGCAAGATCGGTGGATCGCGTTTTTCTCCTGTCGGTTCGCGGACCGGAGCGCCAGGAACGTGAGCATGGCCACACTCGTTCACGTTTGCCGGCCGACGCCAATTAGACTAGCTTGGTGTGCGCTATTTGCGCGGTCCAGTGATCATCCTCCGGAAGGAACCATCTCGTGTCCGATTCAGCAGTACGTCCGCTCCGAGTCGCGATTATCGGGGCGGGTCCAGCTGGCGTCTATGCTGCCGACATCCTCACTAAGGCTGAGCGGGAGTTCGAGGTCAGCATCGACCTGCTGGATTCCTACCCCGCTCCCTACGGTCTGATTCGATACGGTGTGGCGCCGGATCATCCGCGGATCAAGGGAATCGTCAAGGCCCTGCACAAGGTCCTGGATCGCGGGGACATTCGCTTCCTGGGAAACGTGACCTACGGCCGCGACCTGACGCTCACCGATATCCGCGACATGTACGACGCCGTCATCTTTGCCACCGGAGCGGTCAAGGACGCCAACATCGAGCTTCCGGGCATCGAACTTGAGGGCTCTTTTGGTGCCGCCGATTTCGTGTCCTGGTACGACGGCCAGCCCGATGTGCCCCGGACCTGGCCGCTTGAGGCTAAGGAAGTCGCTGTGCTGGGCAACGGGAACGTCGCCCTGGACGTGGCACGGGTGCTTTCCAAGCACGCCGAGGACATGCTCATCACCGAGATCCCGGACAACGTGTTTGAGGGCCTGAAGGATTCCCCCGTCACCGACGTCCATATCTTCGGCCGTCGCGGACCGGCGCAGGTGAAGTTCACGCCGCTTGAGCTTCGCGAACTGAGCCACAGCCGTGACGTTGACATTGTTCTCTACCCCGAGGATTTCGAATTCGACGAGGCCTCGGATGAATTGATCAAGTCCAACAACCAAGTCAAGACCATGGTCAACACGCTGACCAACTGGATCGTCGAGGAGCAGGACACCGGCGCCTCGCGGCGCCTGCACCTGCACTTCCTGCATAACCCCGTCGAGGTGATCGGCGAAGACGGCAAGGTCGTTGGGATCAAATTCGAACGCCAGGAGCTTGACGGCAACGGCGGCGCACGGGGGACCGGGGAGTTCGTTGACTACCCGGTCCAGGCCGTGTACCGGGCTGTCGGCTACCTTGGCTCAGAGCTGGCCGAGCTTGAATTTGATGCAAAGCGCGGGATCATTCCCAACGAGGGTGGCCGGGTGCTCGACGCCGAAGGCACCCACGTCCCTGGTCTCTACACCACCGGCTGGATCAAGCGCGGTCCGGTAGGCCTGATCGGCCATACCAAGGGAGATGCCCTGGAAACGATCGGAAACCTTCTCGAGGACCGGCTGTCGCTGCCCGTGGCCCTGCACCCCAGCGAGGACGCGATCATCGAATTGCTGGAATCCAGGGGAGTCGAGTACACAACCTGGGACGGCTGGAAGAAGCTCGATGAGCATGAGATCTCCCTTGGAGCCACGAACACCCCGACGCAGACCTCAAAGGGCCCGGTGGACCGTCCCCGGGTGAAGGTCGTTGAGCGCGAGGAAATGGTCCGGATTTCCCGAGGCTAAATCAGCAGCCGCAAGGGTCCGATTTTTTTGCGAAGCAGCGGAAGACCCGGGCCCTTGTTTTTGCCTTTTCCGATGCTTCACCGACTCGGTTGGGGGCTCTGGCCCGTTGGCCTGAAGCAGGTCCCGTCATCTCAAACACGGATCGTGCCGCGGGGCGTGCATGTTCGATGTTGATGCGTTACTTGGCGGCGGGATACTGGCCCGAGGGCAACCACGGGCGATCAACAAAAAGTCCGGCCGGGCTTCCCGCAAAGGGGAGCCCGGCCGGACTTTTGTCAGAACCGGTGGTTCAGTGGTTCAGCGGTTGGTTAGACGAGGCTGCTTGCATTTTCGAGTCCACCGTCGGTGGCGCCTGCAACGCTGGCTGCGTAGTTGTCGCGCAGCAGCTGGCCGAGGTTTGCATCGACGTTACTCCAGTACTGGAAGAAACCTTCACGGATGGACTCGATGCTGATGCCCTGGCACTGGCCCAGAAGGGTTGCGTGGAAGCGCGCCTTGGACTCTGCGCTGTAGACCTCGCGGTACAGGGTACCTGGCTGACCGAAGTCGTCGTCCTCGGAGCGCAGGGTCGCTGCTGAGCGAACCAGCTCGCCGTCGGACTCCCAGCCACCTTCAACTGCGCGTTCCGGCGCTGCAGCCGGGCCACCGAAGGAGTTCGGGGTGTAAACGCGTGCTTCAGCATCGTTGAAGTGGTACTGCATGGCACCTTCGTGCATGTAGGTCTTCACCGTGGCTGCGTGCGGCTGGTTGACCGGCAGCTGGTTGTAGTTGGTGCCGATGCGGTTGCGCTGGGCATCCGGGTAGGAGAACACGCGGGCCATCAGCATCTTGTCGGGGCTGATGTCGGTGCCCGGAACCATGTTCGACGGGGAGAAGGCAGCCTGCTCGATCTCGGCGAAGAAGTTCTGCGGGTTGCGGTTCAGCGTGAAGTGGCCAACCGGGATCAACGGGTAATCCTTGTGCGACCAGGTCTTGGTGATGTCGAACGGGTTGAAGCGGTAGGTCTTGCCCTCTTCGTAGGGCATGATCTGGACTTTGACGTCCCAGGTCGGGAAGTTGCCCTCTTCGATGTTCTCGAACAGGTCGCGACGGTAGTGGTCAGCGTCCGAGCCGGCAAGCTTTTCGGCTTCCTCGTTGCTCATGTTCTTCACGCCTTGGCGGGACATGAAGTGGTACTGCACCCAGAAGCGCTCGCCTTCGGCATTGATCCACTGGTAGGTGTGCGAACCGTAGCCGTTCATTTCACGCCACGTGGTCGGCAGGCCGCGGTCGCCCATGAGGTAGGTGACTTGGTGGGCGGACTCGGGGGAGTGCGTCCAGAAGTCCCACTGCATGTCTGCGTTGCGCAGCCCGGAGGCGCCCATGCGCTTCTGCGAGTGGATGAAGTCCGGGAACTTGAGACCGTCGCGGATGAAGAACACCGGGGTGTTGTTGCCCACGATGTCGTAGTTGCCCTCGGTGGAGTAGAAGCGAAGTGCGAAGCCACGCACGTCGCGCCAGGTGTCGGGGGACCCCTGCTCGCCGGCAACGGAGGAGAAGCGTGCCAGCGTCTCGGACTTGGCGCCCGGCTGGAAGACCGCTGCACAGGTGTACTTCGAAACATCTTCGGTGATGACCAGCTCACCGAAGGCTCCGCCGCCCTTGGCGTGCGGGTTGCGCTCCGGGACGCGCTCGCGGTTGAACGAGGCAAGCTTCTCAACGAGGTAGCGGTCGTGGAGTGCTGTGACGCCGTCGGCGCCGACGGTCAGCGAATGGGCATCGCTGGCAACGGGAGCACCGCTCTGGGTGGTGGTGAAGTTCTCGCTCAAGAGACTCTCCTTCATAATGTGGGGTTGGTAACTCAACTGCCGGATCAACGGTGCCGCCTAGGCGGCACCGGATTTCCTGCAGCCTTCACAGACGCCCTGGTATAGGACGTCAGCAATCTGGATTTCCATGCCATGGTTCTCCGACGGTGTCAGGCAGGGGGCATGGCCCACCGCGCATTCGACGTCTTCGATCCGGCCACAGCCGGTGCATATGGCGTGATGGTGGTTGTCATTGACGCGGGTCTCATAGAGAGCCGCGGAATGCGGAGGGGTAAAACGGCGCAGCATTCCCTGATCGGTCAGATCATTGAGCACGTTGTACACGGACTGGATGGAAACATCGGGCAATGCACGATGAACGTGCTCGATGACTCTCTCTGCCGAGGAATGCGGGTTCGCATCAAGGACATCAAGCACGGCAAGGCGGCCGCGGGTAACCCGCAAGCCGAGATCTCGCATCTGTGCCGAATAATCCATGTGACCCATTCCACCCCCTTATTTTGAATATGTCAAGATAAGGAATGCCTTGGTGTGCCTCCACTGGCTAAACTCGGTGGGTGCCCCGACTCCTTGCTGACCTGACACCCATACGCGAAAGCCCCGCATTCAAGCGGCTGTGGATCGGCAATGCCCTCTCCGCCGTGGGTGGGCAATTCACCTTGGTTGCCGTCAGCCTCGAGGTCTATGCACTGACCGGTTCCAGCCTCCATGTTGGTCTGCTCGGTGCGTTTGCGCTTGTCCCGCTGGTGCTGACCGGTCTTTATGGCGGGTCCATCGCCGATGCGCACGACCGCCGCAAGGTTGCGCTCGGCTCCGCAGTACTGCTGTGGGCGGCAACCGCGGCCATCGCGGCCCAGGCCTGGCTGGGGGTGGACAACGTCTGGCTGCTCTACGGGCTGGTGGCCCTGCACTCCGCAGCAGGCGGGATCAACCAGCCCACCCGCGGCGCCATCATTCCGGCGATCGTGGGCCTGAAGCTTTTGCCGGCCGCCAATTCGTTGAACATGGTCACCTTCGGTATTGCCCAAATGGTCGGTCCGCTGCTCGGTGGACTGCTCGTCGCACAGATCGGGTTCGGCTGGACCTACTCCCTGGACGTACTCACCTACGGCGCCGCAGTCTGGTCCGTCTACAAGCTCCCGCCGCTGCCGCCCGAGGGAACCCCCGCAAAGGCGGGGCTGAAGTCGGTCATCGAAGGTTTCCGGTTCCTGGCAACCCAGCCCAACGTCCGCATGACTTTCCTGATCGACATGGCGGCCATGGTCCTAGCGGCGCCGCGGGCACTGTTGCCTGCCATCGGAGCGGTGCTGATCGGCGGGGGAGAGCTGACCATGGGTCTGCTGCTGGCGGCAACAGCGATGGGGGCCTTTCTGGCAGGAACCTTCTCCGGTCCCGTGGGACGCATCCACCGCCAGGGCGTCGCGGTCTTTGCTTGCGTCAGCGTGTGGGGAGCGAGCATCGGACTCTTCGGGGTGGTCGTGATCCTCGCATCCCGGGCTCCGGCCCCGGCCGACGGTTCGGCGGGCGCATGGATCTGGCCCGCGGCCGGTTGCATGGCCCTTGCAGGTGTCGCGGATGCCATTTCCTCGGTCTTCCGCACCACGATCCTGCAAACGGCCACACCGGACCACCTCCGCGGACGGCTGCAGGGCGTCTTCATCGTGGTGGTCGCCGGTGGGCCAAGACTTGGGGAAATGCTATCGGGCACCGTGGCCGCGGGTCTCGGCGAGGGATGGACGCTGCTGGCCGGCGGAATCGCGTGCATCCTGGTCGCAGCGGCACTCATGCGCTGGGAGCCTGGCTTCTTGCGCTACGACTCCAGGCACCCGGTTTCCTGAGAGTCGGGATCCAGCCGGAACAAAGTCAACACACAGCCGGTTTACGTAGAATGAGGGCATAATGGCCCCGGAAGACCCGGAGCGGATATCGAGGAGAGAACTGCAGTGCACAATCACAACAACGGACTGAAGACGGCGGGATTGCTCGGTGGACTGTTCGCACTGCTGTTGGGCCTTGGCGCATTGTTGGCTTCGGGAACCGGGAGCAGCAGCTTCATTTGGATCTTTGCGCTTATCGGTTTGGGCACTACTGCCTACGGTTACTGGAACAGTGACAAGCTGGCGATCCGTTCGATGAAGGCCTACCCGGTCACCGAGGCCGAGCAGCCTGCCATGTACCGGATCGTGAGTGAACTCTCGATTACCGCCCAAGAGCCGATGCCGCGACTCTACGTCTCGCCCACGTCGGCCCCCAACGCGTTTGCCACGGGCCGCAACCCGAAGAACGCCGCGGTGTGCTGCACCGAGGGCATTCTTCAGCTGCTGAACGAGCGCGAGTTGCGTGGGGTTCTCGGGCACGAGCTCATGCACGTCTACAACCGCGACATCCTGACCTCCTCGGTGGCAGCGGCCGTGGCCGGTGTCATCACCTCCGTGGCACAATTCATGCTCTTCTTCGGCGGGGGCCGGCGCAATGCCAATCCCCTGGCGATGATCGCCATGGCGCTGCTTGCACCGCTGGCATCAACCGTCATCCAGATGGCCATCAGCCGCACGCGTGAATACGACGCGGACGAGGATGGGGCAAAGCTGACCAGCGATCCGCTGGCGCTGGCTTCGGCCCTGCGCAAGCTCGAAAACGGGGTGCAACGTGCACCGCTTTCCAACGACGACCAGAGCCTGGTGAATACCTCACACCTGATGATCGCCAACCCGTTCGCCGGTGGAGCAAAAAAGCTCTTTTCCACCCACCCTCCGATGGATGACAGGGTAGCCCGGCTGGAGAAGATGGCCGGACAATCCCTGGGGCACTAACCCTCTGCAGCGACCCGCAAGCACCATAAGCACGGCCCCGGACAAACGGTTCGGGGCCGTTTGCCGTATCCGGCCATGACCTGGAGCCGCACGACACACAGTCCGCATGCTGGATCGACTCCTGGAAAAGGAACCAATGACGAATTGGCTTCGTGTTCCATAGCGCCTAGTGAGCGTATATTTGTGTCGTTCCTGGGGGTCATGGCGGAGAGGCCGGTCCGGAAAGGGCACCGATTTCGGTTTGCGGCACCAGCTAAGTCGGTAGTAATCTCATTAGGTGATAGGTCTGTGGCCTATTCGTCGCAGTCACGCCTAACCCTGATGGCCCTGTCCCGCAGGCATCTCGCCGGCTGGCACTGAACCACGGAGGCAGTCCCCTGATATGACCGGTAACTTCCTGATCGGCCTTCGCGAAGGCCTCGAAGCAGTACTCGTCGTTGTCTTGCTGCTGGCCTATGTCCGCAAAAGCGGACGCGCCTGGTTGCTGCCGAGAATATTCGCCGGTGTCGGGTTGGCCGTCGCCGTGTCGCTGGGCTTCGGTGCACTGCTGACCTTCGGACCACGCGGACTGACCTTCGAAGCCCAGGAAGCAATTGGCGGGGGACTGTCGATCATCGCCGTCGGATTCGTTACCTGGATGGTGTTCTGGATGGCCAGCGCCTCCAAGACCCTCGCCAGTGATCTCCGCGGCAAGGTCGATCAAGCGGCGGAAGGCTCGGGATGGGCCCTGGTGCTTGTCGCTGCCTTGGCCGTGGGCCGCGAAGGCCTGGAAACAGCGTTGTTCCTTTGGGCAGCCACACGAGCCACCGGGGAAACCTGGGAGCCGTTGCTTGGTGCAACATTGGGGATCCTGGTCGCCGTAGCGCTCGGTGCATTGCTGCACCGCGGGGTGTTGCGGATCAACCTCTCCAAGTTCTTCACCTGGACCGGTGCCGCGCTGATCGTAGTCGCCGGCGGGGTCCTTGCCTACGGGATCCATGATCTACAGGAAGCCGGGATCCTGCCTGGCCTTCACAACCTGGCATTCGATGTATCGCACATCATTGCCCCCGGAAGCATCATCGGCACCCTGCTCAAGGGCGTCTTCAATTTCTCGCCGGCCACCACTTGGCTCGAGGCCATCACCTGGACCCTCTACGTAGCCTCGGTGGGCACCATCTACTTCCTCCGCGTCCAGGCGCTCCGGATTGCCAAATCGGTGCCCGTGGCTGCCGAACCTGTTTCCACCTGAACCTAATTTTCCGTCGTCTCCCTCAAGTTCACGTATAAGGACCTTCATGAAACTTGCCAGCCCCCTTTACGCCACAGCTGCACTCTCCGTGGCAGCCATGGGACTTACCGGTTGCACCACCAACACCCCGCAAGCCCAAGGGGACGGTGCCATCCAGGTCACCAGTACTGCAGATGCCTGCAAGCTCTCAAGCACCTCGGCGCCAGGCGGGACAGTGAAGTTCACGGTCAAGAATGAAGGCAGCCAAGTCACCGAGTTCTACCTGCTGGCCCAAGACGGCCTGCGGATCATTGGCGAGGTGGAGAACATCGGTCCGGGGCTAAGCCGCGACTTGGTGGTGATGGCACCCGAGGGTGACTACATCACGGCCTGCAAACCCGGAATGGTGGGGGACGGCATCCGCGCAGACCTCGCACTGGGCGCAGCACCGGCCGGCCAAAGCGTCGGCGCCGACCGTTCAGAAAAGCAGGAGACGGCAACCACGCTCTACGCGGCTTACGTCAAGGACCAGACCGAACAGCTGGTGACCGGGACCAAGGACTTCGCTGACGCGTTCGCCGCCGGCGACACGGCGAAGGCCCAGGAACTGTATCCAAGCGTGCGTATGCACTGGGAACGCATCGAACCCATCGCCGAGTCCTTCGGCGATCTGGACCCCATCCTTGATGCGCGCGAAGCGGACTTGGAAAAAGGGCAGGACTGGACGGGCTGGCACCGTGCCGAAAAGGAACTGTGGCCACCGGCCAACGGATACAAGGCCATGAGCAAGGATGCGCGGGCAGCCTTGGTGACACAGATGGTATCGGATACCGACGAACTGTATTCACGCACCCGGGATATGACCTTTACCCCGGACCAGCTCGCCAACGGGGCCAAGGAACTCCTTGACGAGGTCGCCACTGGCAAGGTCACCGGAGAAGAAGAGATCTGGTCGCACACCGACCTTTGGGATTTCCAGGCCAACGTTGACGGTGCCCGCATTGCCTATGAAGACCTCAAGCCGTTGTTGGCCGATTCGGACCAGGAACTGGACGCCACGTTGCAGAAAAACTTTGATTCGCTGCAAAAGTTGCTGGACCAGCACAAGAAGGGTGACGGTTTCGTGTTTTATGACGAACTGGACGAAGCCCAGGTGCAGGAACTGAGCACTGCTGTTGACGCGCTCGCAGAACCGCTGTCCAAGCTGACCGCCGCCGTAGTGAAGTAGGAAACATGTTTGGCAACCGAAAAGCAAGCAAAGCAAAAGCGCCGGGGAATCCCAAGGCGTCGGACGGGGGCTCCGCTGCCGTGCCCAGCCGCCGTACGCTGCTGGTTGCCGCCGGGGCCGGTGGGCTTGGGATTGCCGCTGGAGCCTTGGGGCATGGGGCGTTCGCGGCGCAGGCCCAGGAAGCGCCGAGCAGCGATGTCGTGGCGTTTTACGGGGAACACCAGGCAGGAATTGCCACACCCATGCAGGACCGCATGCACATCGCCGCCTTCGACGTCACCGTCGACAGCCGGGAGGAACTCATCTCCCTGCTCAAGGACTGGACGGCAGCGATTGAACAACTGATGCGCGGAGAAGACGTGGGCGAGTTCGGGGCGACCGGCGGGCACTATGATGCCCCTCCGGAGGACACCGGGGAAGCGATTGGGCTCTCTGCCAGCCACCTCAGTGTCACCATTGGCTTCGGCCGAAGCCTCTTTGAAAATGCGGACGGGCCGCGATTCGGGCTCGACGGCAAGATCCCCGACGCCTTGGCCGATTTGCCGCATTTTCCCGGGGATGCGTTGGAGGAATCCCGCAGCGGTGGGGATATCGTGATCCAGGCCTGCGCGGATGATCCGCAGGTCGCCGTCCATGCGGTGCGAAACCTGATTCGCATCGCCTTCGGCAAGGCCCGGGTGCGGTGGTCGCAAATCGGCTTTGGCCGGACCTCCTCGACGTCCACCAGCCAAATGACACCCAGAAACCTCTTCGGCTTCAAGGACGGGACCTCAAACCTGAAGGCCGAGGAACAAAAGGGCCTGGACGAACATGTATGGGTCAGAGAAGCCACGGGTGAGCAGTCCTGGATGAATGGCGGCAGCTACCTGGTGGCTCGCCGTATACGCATGCACATGGAAACCTGGGACCGCTCACCCCTGAGCGACCAGGAGAACATCATCGGCCGCACCAAACGCGAGGGCGCACCTTTGTCCGGCGGCGAGGAATTCTCCGAGCCTGACTTTGCCATGCCAGGCCGGGGCGGACCTGTCATGCCGGTTGACTCGCACGTGGCACTGGCCCACCCCTCAGCCAACAACGGGGTCCAGATGCTGCGCCGTGGCTTCAACTACACCGACGGCTCCGATGGCCTGGGCCGCTTGGATGCGGGATTGTTCTTCATCGCCTTCGTTGTGGATCCCCGCACGCACTTCGTGCCGATGCAGAACAACATGGCCAAGAATGATGCGCTGCAGGAGTATCTCAAGCACACGGGATCCGGGCTGTTTGCCGTCCCGCCAGGAATCAGCCAGGGCGGATACCTGGGCGAATCCCTGTTCGCCTGAGCCCCGGCGACACGCCACGTAGATGGCATGAAGCAGGAGGGGATGCCAAGGCCTGAATCGGTCTTGGCATCCCCTCCTGCTTTGGTCGTGCAGCTCCTGAAACGAGAATCGCTTAGCGGAAGTTCACAAACTGCAGGTCTGCATCCTCGAAGGTGCGCAGCAGGCCCATGGTGTCCTGCAGGTCGTCGCGGGACTTCGAGGAGACGCGTAGCTCGTCGCCCTGGATCGTGGACTTCACGCCCTTGGGGGCTTCGTCACGAATCAACTTGTTGATCTTCTTGGCAACATCCTGCGCGATGCCTTCGACGATCGATGCCTCGATCCGGTATTCCTTGCCCGAGGCAAATGGCTCCCCTGCGTCCAAGGACTTCAGGGAGATGTTTCGGCGGACCAGTTTGGCCTGCAAGACATCCAGAACGGCCTTGACTCGCTCCTCGGAGTTCGCCTTCATCAGGATCTTCTCGCCGCTGAAGTCGACTTCAGCGCCAATGCCCTTGAAATCGTAGCGCTGGGCAATTTCCTTCTGCGCCTGGTTCAATGCGTTGGATACTTCTTGGCTGTCGACCTTGCTGACAACATCGAACGTTGAATCGCTCGCCATGTGAGCCTCCTTGGATAGGGAATTTGGGCTTTGTCTTCAAGAGTACCGGGGTGCAGCAAGTGCCCGAAAATCGGGGGTTTTTTCCGGTGGCGATACCCCGATTTTATTCTTGGGAATAATTCAGGTAGAGTTTCTACTCGTTCCGAAGAGAACATTCGGCAGATTACCCGAGTGGCCAAAGGGGGCTGACTGTAAATCAGCTGGCAACGCCTTCACTGGTTCGAATCCAGTATCTGCCACCGAATGAACGAAGCCCGTGTCCAAATCCAAGGATTTGGACACGGGCTTTTTCGTGTCTAACGGTGTCTGGGGATCCAGGGGAAGAACGCCCCCCGGTCCCCGATCCCCGGACCGCGGATACGGACAGGGGCAGGGCTACTCAATCAGCGGAACTTCACGCGGCCATGTGCTCAATCACCGGCACCACGTAAATGTCCCAAAGCAACATGATCGAATCATCCGGGGCTTCCAACACCGCGTGATAGTGGGCCCACTGCCATTCGGTGGCACCGTTGTCCTCTGGCGGCTTCGCAGGACATGAGCCCGGAGTGAGCCACCGCCTGCCGTTCCAAATCGCCTGCAACTGGCCAACGGCCGTGGCAGCAGCCGTAGTATCCTCCAGTGCTACCGGGAAAGACACCCGTTCCTGGATCCGCTTTGCGGGAGCGAGAGCGAACGGAGTGGATTCAACAATGGTCAAGTCCAAGGGAAGTGCTTCGACGTAGCTCTCCGCCAACAGCATTCCCTCAGACAAGGCCTTGCGCCCGGATTCTCCGGAGGTGATCAGCAGCAATGTACAACGTGTCATGTCCGTGGTGGCATCGGCCCTATTTGCCGGTCCTGACGGACCTGGTCCCGATGCGTCCTTCCTGATATCCATGAAACCGGTGCTCCCACGCAGGGGAGCGGGGCTGGCTGGAGGAACCCGGTGGGCAACGATTCGCGGGTTCGCACTGGTGGTTGTGGCGAAGGCTGCCTCCCGTGCGGTCTGGACGTGAACGAGGTTTGCCTTGAGCTTACGACCGTGTCCGCCATCGTTGGCCGGTGCTGCCCAACCTGTGGATAAGTACCCGGATATCGGCTGGTCGGTGTAAGTGAGCAGGAGCACAAAAGACGCCGACTGCGGTGAGCCAGCAATCACGCGGTACCGTTGGTGCATGGCTACTATCAATATCACCGAGTCTGAGTTCACGACGACGTTGGAAGAAAATAGCATTGTCTTCGTAGATTTCTGGGCTGCATGGTGCGGACCTTGCCGCCAGTTTGCCCCGATCTACGACGATACCTCCGAGAAATACCCGGAGGTTAAATTCGCGAAGGTCGATACCGAAGCCGAGCAGGGTCTGGCGCGGGCGGCAAACATCACCTCGATCCCGACCTTGATGGCATTCCGCGACCAGGTGCTGGTGTTCTCACAGCCCGGGGCGATGAACGCCTCGCAACTTGATGACCTCGTGGTGGCCGTCAAGGGAATCGACATGGAGCAGGTCCACGCACAAATCGCTGAGCAGGAATCCCAGGCGAAGTAGGTTCCTCCCTCGCTTAACGGCGGCGGTGGTCCATGGGTGCAACCCGTGGGCCAAAGGCCTGCTTGCGGTGCCCGGAGAGGCTGATGAGGCGCACAACGCGTTGGCGGTTTCCGCTGAACGGGGCCAATAGCTCGAGCATTCCGGAGTCATCGACCCTCGCGCCGGTGAGTACCTGACCGACAAAGGCCGCAAGGTGGTAGTCGCCGACCGATACGTGGTCGGCTGCCCCATGGGTGCGCTGGAGCACCTCGGCAACTGTCCAGGGTCCGATTCCGGGAATCGATTCGAGTGCCGCGGCCAATGTCCCGACCCCCCTGACGTTCTCCCGCGTGGCCCCCAGCTCCAGCAATGCCCAGCGCTCAAGTGCGGGAGCGGCCGCGGCGGCCCGCAGTGCGGTCGACGAACGGCTGGCATCCACACGGGCCTGATGCCACTGCCACGGCTGCAGGGTACGCACAGCAACCGGTGACGGCGGCAGATACATGCCTTCCGGCGCGGGCCCGGGCGCAAGGCCTCCCGCTGCCTTGCATAGGTAGCGCCATGCAAAATTCGCCTCGATGATGGTGACCTTTTGCTCCAGGATCGCCGGCAACAGTGCATCAAAAACACGGCCGGTGGATGGCAGCCGCAAGCCCCTGTTGAACTTCCGGCTCCTGGACACCGTGGGATGCAGCAGCACCGAAGTCTCCGGGGCGTCGAAGGTGCCCCAATCGTCGTAGGCTCCCACCAGATGCAATCCCCGCTCCACAGCGTGGTCGGCGCCAGGGCCCCACGCGTTGAGGCGGACCTCGGGCTGATGGGCACCCGAGCATGTAACCAGCAGCGTGACCGCCCCCGATGGGGTGTTGAAACACAGCCAGGCATTGGAATCCTTGATGCGTGCCGTGGGATCCCCGGCACCGCGTTGCAAGATGCCCAGCGACTGGCGCAACGAATACGGCCCGTGCGGCGTCCAAGAGGCTTGCGCATCGCTTTTCGGCAGTGCGTTTGCTGTGGAATAGGCCATGGCTCCATACTCTCACCGGAGCTCTTTTTTCCGCGCATGACGATTCACGACGAACCGCCACAGCAATGTCGATGCCCGCCGGTAGAGTGGCGCCATGAAGTATGCGCACACAGTGATGGACCTGATCGGGAACACCCCGTTGGTCAAGCTCAACTCGGTCACCGCCGGCATCAAGGCCACGGTGCTGGTGAAGCTTGAATACTTGAATCCAGGTGGTTCCATCAAGGACCGCATTGCCCTGAAGATGGTGGAGAACGCCGAAGCCAGTGGTCAGCTGCAACCAGGGGGCACCATCGTGGAACCAACCAGCGGCAACACCGGGGTCGGGCTCGCCATGGTCGGCCAGCTCAAGGGCTACAAGACGATCTTTGTGACCCCAGACAAGGTCGGGGAGGAAAAACGCGATGTGCTGCGGGCCTACGGTGCCCAGGTCGTGGTGACACCCACTGCCGTGGCCCCCGATTCGCCCGAGTCCTACTACGGCGTTTCGGACAGGCTGGTGCGCGAGATCCCGGGGGCTTACAAACCCGACCAGTTCTCCAACTCCGCCGCACCCGAGAGCCACTACGAGTCAACGGGCCCGGAGATCTGGGAGGACACCGACGGCACGCTGAGCCATGTGGTCATCGGTGCCGGAACCGGGGGCACGATCACCGGCACCGGACGCTACCTGAAGACGGTTTCGGCGGACCGCGCCGGCGGACCGGTCAAGGTCATCGCGGTGGACCCCGACGGCTCGGTGTATTCCGGGGGTACAGGCCGCCCCTACTTTGTTGAGGGAGTCGGAGAGGACATGTGGCCCGGGAACTACGACCCCGGTGTCCCCGACGAGGTCATGGCCGTTGACGACGCCGAAGCATTCGAAATGACCAGGCGCCTGGCCCAGGAGGAAGGCCTGCTCCTGGGGGGCTCCTCGGGCATGGCTGTTGCCGCGGCGCTGCGGCTCGCCCGCGACCTGCCCGCCGACGCGCTGGTGGTGGTAATCGCCCCCGATGGAGGGCGCGGCTACCTGGGCAAGATCTTCAATGACAAGTGGATGCGTTCCTATGGCTTCATGCGTGATGATGCAGCGGCAACCGTTGGGCAATTGCTGGCCACCAAGCCCGCCGAGCTTCCGGAGCTCATCCACACCCACCCCAACGAATCGGTCCGGGATGCGATTGGCATCATGGGCCAATACGACGTTTCGGCACTGCCGGTCCTTTCCGCCGAGCCTCCGGTGCGGCTGGGCGAGGTGTGCGGCTACATCGACGAGCGCACCTTGACCGGGAAGCTGTTCCGCAATGAAATCTCCCTCACGGACCCCGTCGGACCGCTGGGCACCGCACCGCTGCCGCTGATCGGGATCCACGAGTCCATTGACCGTGCCAACGAACAGCTCTGTGACCACGATGCCTTGCTGGTCACCGACGACGGGGCCGCTGTCGGTGTGATCACGCGCCAAGACCTGCTGACCTACCTCACCACCTAAGAAAGGTGCCACCCATGACCGAGAACACCCAAGGTTTCAACACCCGAGCCGTCCATGCCGGACAGGGATTCGAACCGCGCACCGGCGCCGTGGTCCCACCGCTGCATTTCTCCTCCACCTATGCCCAGGACGGCATCGGCAACCTGCGCGCCGGCTATGAATACGGCCGCGGCGGAAACCCCACGCGTGATGCGTTGCAGGAACAGCTGGCCGCCGTCGAGAACGGCACCCACGCCTACTCGTTTTCCTCGGGCCTTGCCGCCGAGGACTCGGTAATCCGGGCCCTGGCCGAACCCGGGGACCACATCGTGCTGGGCAACGATGCCTACGGAGGGACCTACCGGCTGATCTCCCGCGTGCTCGGTGGTTGGGGCATTGGCAACACCCCCGTGGACATGGGCGACCATGCGGCGCTGAAGGATGCGGTCGAAGCCAACCAGACCAAGCTGGTGTGGGTGGAGAGCCCCTCGAACCCGATGATGCGCATTTCCGATATCAGGGCGATCGCCAAGATCACCCACGAAGCCGGTGCACTGCTGGTGGTGGACAACACCTTCGCCTCCCCGGCGCTGCAGCAACCACTGGACCTCGGCGCGGACGTGGTGATCCACTCCACCACCAAGTACATCGGCGGGCACTCGGACGTGGTTGGCGGAGCGGTCGTCCTCAATGACCCGGTGCTTGCCGAGGCCATCGGCTTCATCCAGTTCGCCGTGGGAGCGGTTTCCGGGCCCATGGACGCGTTTTTGACAACACGCGGGCTCAAGACCCTGGGCGTGCGGATGCGCACCCATTCGGAAAACGCGATGGCCGTGGCCCGCTGGCTCCAAGGACGCCCCGAGGTCGAGGCCGTGCACTACCCCGGGCTGGAATCCCACCCCCAGCACGAGCTGGCCAAGTCCCAGATGAGTGACTTCGGGGGCATGGTCTCGGTGCAGTTCAGCGGCGGGGAGGATGCGGCTCGCACCGTTGCCGAGTCGACCAGGGTCTTCACCCTTGCCGAATCCCTGGGCGCCATCGAATCGCTGATGAACTACCCCTCGGAGATGACCCACGCCTCGGTGAAGGGCACCGAGCTGGCGGTCCCGGTGAACCTGCTGCGNACGGCAACCTCGTGAAACGGACAGAGCGGCGCCCGGGGGTAGAAACCCCCCGGGCGCCGCCCTGTACCAGGTGTTCGCTTCGCCTATTCCGGGACGACCTTGCGGGAGATAACCACCGGGGTGCGGGTTGACGCGTCGTATTCCATGACCTGGGTCCCGGAGATCCAGACGCGCATGGCCCGGGACATCGCATCCAGCGGATCCCCGCTCCAGAGCACCATGTCCGCGTCCTTGCCGACCTCAAGGGAGCCCATGCGATCGGCAAGGCCAAGCACCCGTGCGGGGTTGATCGTGATCGATTCCAGCGCCGTGAGAGGGTCAAGGCCTTCCTTCACCGCCAGGGTGCATTGGAGGATGAGGAAGTTGATGGGGATCACCGGGTGGTCGGTGATGATCGAGATCTCGACCCCGGCCTCTGCCAGCCGGCGCGGGTTGGCCAGCGATCGTCCACGCAGCTCCACCTTGGACTTGGTGGTGAACAACGGGCCGATCAGCACCGGGATGTTGCGCTTGGCAACCACGTCGGCGATCACGTGGGCTTCGGTGCCGTGGTCAAGAACCAGGTCGTAGCCGAATTCCTGCGCCAGGCGCAGCGCGGTCGCCACGTCGTCGGTGCGGTGGGCGTGCTGGCGCCACGGGATCTCGCGGCGTAGCACCATGGCCAGGGCCTCGAGCTTCGCATCGCGCTTGTTCGGGTCGTTGGCGGCCATGTAGTTCTGCGCCTCGATGAACGCCTGACGGATCACCATCGCGGTTCCCAGCCGGGTGGAGGGCGTCTTGTCCTTGGCGCCGTAGATGCGCTTGGGGTTCTCCCCGAGCGCGGACTTGATGCCGCTGGGGGCGCGCAGCACCATCTCGTCGATGTAGCGCCCATGGGTGTGTATCGCCGCGGCCTGCCCGCCGATCGGGTTCCCGGATCCGGGGTTCACGTTCACGGTGGTCACCCCGCCGGCCAGCGCATCGTCGAACCCTGGATCGAAGGGGTCGATGGCATCGATGGCGCGCACCGCGGCCATGTTGGGGTCGGTCATCTCGTTCACGTCGGTGCTTGAGGATGACTCGCCCTCGGGATGCATGCCCAGGTGGACGTGTGCGTCGATGAAACCCGGCAGCAGCCACTGGCCACCGGCATCGATGGTTTTGGTGCCTTTAGGCAGCTCGGTCCCGGCACCCAAAGCGGCGATGGAACCGTCCTTGACAAGGACGGTGCCGGTGAATCGCTCCCCGATGATCGGGACGACATGTGCATTGGTAATGGCAAAAGTACTCATTGATGCACTCTTTCACGATTCATCGCCCCTGCCCACGGGTTCGCGGGCAGCACTTCGGCTCAGCCGGCGTTGCGGTTCTTTTCGAGTTGTCGCTGTGTACGACGCTTCGCCCGTGCCTCCTTGGCCTGCGGGGCAAAGTACTTGATGGTTCCCGGGCTCCAGAGCAGTGCAACGCCGATGAGCAACAGCGCACCGAAGATGCCCACGCGCACCCCGCGGGTCATCAACGGGATCCCCACGATGATTCCGCACCAAGTCAGCGAGATGCGGCCGGCAAGCATTGAACGCCACAGCTGGAAGGTGAAGTACCCGATGACCAGGCCCAGCCCGAGAAGCGCGATGCCGGCGCCCCAGAACCCGGGCGCCTCGTTGGCGGGCCGGGAGATGGCGTTGAGGAAGAAGCCGCCGGCGAACGCCAATGCCGAGGCGGCGGTCGCGACCCACCACCACCGGGCGGTGCGCAACGATGCCGGCAGGATGGCCCTGGGTGTTTTCACGTGGTTCGCACCGGTGTGCTTTGAAGCTGCTCCATGCACCGCAGATTACCCGATGAATGAGCCACGGGGGATTCATCCCACGGCCGCGGCGGTTGCCGGCAGGGCGGCAAAAGTACCCTACGGGGTATATTCTGGTGGGTATGGAACTTGACCCGATCGAATTGAAGCCGGTACTCAACAGGCTTAAGCGTGCCCAAGGCCAACTGGCCGCAGTGATCCGCATGATCGAGGAAGGCCGCGAATGCTCCGATGTGATCACCCAGCTTTCGGCGGCGTCCAAAGCCATGGACCGTGCGGGATTCAGCATCATTGCCAGCGGCCTGGAATCCTGCATGCTCGCCGAGGCCAAGGAACCGGGTTCCGCGCAGCTTGACCGGGACAAGCTGGAAAAACTTTTCCTGTCCCTGGCCTAGGATCGAGCCCATGGGCCTTTCCGCTGACATCGACCAAGACCAGAGCACCCCCGTCGCTATTGGCAGGCTGGAAGCGGTGTGTGTCGTGCACGCGCTGAAGCCGGATGCCGGCGCCGTGGGAATCACGGCGATCGACAAGCGTCCGCTGGAAGGACCGGTCAAGGTGCGCAAGATCGGCCTGTATGCCGATGTGCAGGTGGACCGCGAGCACCACGGCGGCTACGACCAGGCGCTCTACGCCTATTGCAGTGCGGAGGCCGAACGCTGGGGCAAGGAGCTGGGCCGGGAGATCCCTGCCGGGCTGTTCGGGGAAAACCTTCGGGTCTCCGGCGTCGAGACCTCCGATGCGGTGGTGGGGGAGCGCTGGCAACTTGGCTCCCGCGTCATCGTTGAGGTCACTTGCCCCAGGATCCCATGTTCAACCTTCGCCAGGCACCTGGAAGAGGCGGACCTGGTCGCCCGTTTCACCGAAAGGGCGGACATCGGCTGCTTCTTGAAGGTCATCCGTCCGGGAAAAATCCATGCGGGCGATGAGCTCGCGGTGCTCTCGCGGCCAGGGCACGGGGTGCGGATCCGCGATGTCTTCCGCGGCCCCACCTACGAGCAGGCGCAATTGCTGCTGGAGCATCGCGAACGCAGCGGCCAGGGCATACCGGACAAGGTCCTGCGCACGTTGCCCGAATCCGCCGCCGAAACCAGGCACTGAACCGCAACGGCGCTAGCCAACGTGCGTCCTGACGGCACATCATAGTGTGTAGCGACGCATCTGTGCGCAAGCTCACCGGGATTAAGTAACCCAAGTTGTGCACGAGACGATAAGATAAAGTGTTCACTGTTTCCGGCTTCCCTCGCATTCTGCCCAATTTTTGAGGCAGAAGCTCGTCGTGTGTGAGCCCGCCAACGATGCGGGTTGTTCCTTTCATAGGGGAGTCGCCGGACCAAAGTGATTGCGTCCGATTGTGCTGCGGAACCTCGTTGATACGGGGTCTATTCCGCCCCTATGAATGAGGTAATTCTCCTTGTCTTCCGACATGCCCGAAAACCAGCCCACCGCCGAAACCAAGACCGAAGACGACTCGATCCTCTTCACCGACCTGGGCCTCGACGGCCGCGTCCTGGCCGCCGTCTCCGACCTGGGCTACGAAAAGCCCTCCCCGATCCAGGCGGCAACCATCCCGCTGCTGCTCGAAGGACGCGACGTCGTCGGCGTCGCACAGACCGGCACCGGCAAGACCGCAGCGTTTGCCCTTCCCGCCCTGTCCAAGATGGCCGAACTGGCCGATCTGAACGGCACCGCCCGCAAGACCCAGGTCCTGGTCCTTGCCCCGACCCGTGAGCTTGCGCTCCAGGTAGCCGAGGCCTTCACCTCCTACGCCAAGCACATGGGAGACTTCACCGTCCTTCCCGTGTACGGCGGATCCCCCTACGGCCCGCAGCTTGCAGGCCTTCGCCGCGGCGCCCAGGTTGTCGTCGGCACCCCGGGCCGCGTCATCGACCACATCAACAAGGGCTCCTTGGACCTCTCGGACCTGCAGTACGTGGTCCTGGACGAGGCCGATGAAATGTTGCGCATGGGCTTCGCCGAAGAGGTCGACAAGATCCTTGAAGCCACCCCGGCGGAAAAGCAGGTTGTGCTCTTCTCGGCCACCATGCCTTCCTCGATCCGCCGCATCTCCAAGCGGTACCTGCGCGACCCACAGGAAATCTCGGTCAAGTCAAACACCACGACCGAACCGAACATCCGCCAGCGCTACGTCCAGGTCATGGGAGCCCACAAGCTCGACGCCGTGACCCGCATCCTGGAGTCCGAGCCCTTCGAAGGGGTCATCGCGTTCGTGCGCACCAAGATGGCCACCGAGGACCTCGCCGACAAGCTCAAGGCCCGTGGCTTCACCGCCGCCGCCATCAACGGCGACATCCCGCAGCAGCAGCGCGAGCGCACCATCGAGAACCTGCGCGACGGCAAGATCGACATCCTCGTCGCCACCGACGTTGCAGCCCGTGGCCTCGACGTTGAGCGCGTGTCCCACGTGATCAACTACGACATCCCGCACGACACCGAGTCCTACGTGCACCGCATCGGGCGCACCGGCCGTGCAGGGCGCAAGGGCGACGCGATCCTGTTCATGACCCCGCGTGAGAAGTACCTGCTCCGTGCCATCGAGAAGGCCACCCGCCAGACCGTGGAACTCATGCACCTGCCCAGCGTCGATGCAGTCAACGACAAGCGCCTGGCCAAGTTCGCCGATAAGATCGGTGAGACCATCTCCTCGCAGGACCTGACGGTCTTCCGCAACCTGGTGCAGAAGTTCTCCGCCGAGAACGAAGAAATCGACGAGGTCGAGATCGCAGCAGCCCTGGCCCACATGGCACAGGGAGGCCGCTCGCTGCTCATGCAGGAAATGCCGACCCCGCCGGCCAAGCAGGCACGCATGGCCAAGGGCGGCCGTGACGGCTTCGGCTCCCGTGGCCCGACACGTTCACTGACCGAGGGCAACGCCACCTACCGCATCGCGGTGGGGCGTCGCCAGCGCGTCATGCCCGGTTCCATCGTTGGCGCACTGGCCAACGAGGGTGGCCTGACCTCCGCACAGATCGGTGGCATCGACATCCGTGCCGACCACACCTTGGTGGAGCTTCCAGCGGATCTTTCCTCGGACCAGAAGAACTCGCTTTCACGCACCCGCATCGGTGGCGAACTGATCCACCTCGAGCTGGACAACGGACGCAGCCCGCGCAGCGAACGCAACGATGACCGCGAAGCCGGCCGCGGCGGACAGGGCGGCGGCGGATACCGTGGCGGCCAGGGCGGTGGCGGCGGATACCGCGGCGGCCAGGGTGGCGGCGGCGGATACCGCGGCGGCAACGACCGTCGTGAGGGTTCCTCCGAAGGCGGCCGTGGCGACTCCGGCGGCGACCGCGGTGGATACCGTGGCGGCCAGGGCTCGTCGGAGCGTGGCTTCGGCGGCTCCTCACGCAAGCCACGCACCACCGGCGGCCCGCGCCGTCGCGATTACTAAGCACTAGCTCTACCAAGTACCCCCGGACGGGGTGCCTCTTCCAAAAAAAGGCAAGAGGCACTGCCCTTTGGGGGTACTTGCTTTAAGGCCTCGGGCCCATCTTCGTTTCCATGCATTGGAAGCATGGGCGTCGGACCACCGGTCCATGACGCGCCGGCATCCCTGGAACCAAGGAGCCGGAGCCTGTTGGATGCCGAGCACGGACGCGAGTCTGACGCCCGGATGCTGCCGGGCGAGGTGTTCGTGGGCGGGGCGCCTAAGCTCTTTGGTCCACGCGTGTTGCTGCGCGTGCCCGCCTAAGGATGATGCGGCGGATGCGTGCCGTGAGGTCAGTCGGGGGCCTGCGGGTTGGGCAACGAGGGAGGATGGCGGCCAGCCGGCGTCGGGCCCGATTGCGGGGGTACCAACGCGACAATCGGCACCTATCACCCGCCGGCGGTGGACCCGTCTTCCCTCCACGGTGCCCGGGGAAGCTACCGGTTGGTGGCGGGAACCGCGGCGATGACCCCAGGGCGGCCCCAAGACGCCCATGGACCACGGTGGACCTCCAGGACGTTTCGCGCCGTGGGCAGGGGTGGCGGGGGCCTTGGTGGAATGCTGTGGTGCCGCCTTGGATGTCGATGCCTGCTCGGTGATAAATGCCAGGGCAACCCCATGGGCGAAGCTTCGACAGAAGGTGGAGGGGGCTGGGCCCCCCAGCGCCGGCGTGGATGTGCCCGGCGATGGCGCAGAAATCCTGTCGCAGTTGCCCGGGCGGTGGCATCGGTGCCCGCCGAAGGACCTCTGGTCCCGGTGATCTTTTTGCCGGCTTGCGGCAAAGCGGTAAGACTTCATGATCCCGGTCACCCAAAGGCGTCGTGAATGAGGCCCTGACAAGCTGTGTTCAGCAGGTTTTGTGCCGTCAATCACAAAGGCATATCCCGATTTCACAGGGTTCAAGATTGCTGGTAGAGTTCTTACTCGTTGCCCCCCTAGCTCAGTGGTAGAGCGCGTTCTTGGTAAGAACGAGGTCATCGGATCGATTCCGATGGGGGGCTCGCAATGGAATGGCCCGCACCGAAGTCTGCTCGCGAGAGAACAAGGCGCGGAGCGGGTTTTACCATTCGTGGCGGCTTAGCTCAGCTGGTTAGAGCGCACGACTCATAATCGTGAGGTCCCGGGATCGAGTCCCGGAGCCGCTACAGACACAGAACCCGTCTTGCTTGCAAGACGGGTTCTGTCGTTAAGGATGCCCCGGCCCGCCTCTGGAAACGCGTTGGTGCACGGCGCCAAGACTCAGTCCTTCTTGTCCTTGTCCCACAGGGCGGAGAGCAGGTCCGCGTTGAGGAAAGATATCTTGTCCAATGAGATTCCGGCGGGGCAAACGGCCGTGCATTCGCCGATTTGCGTGCAACCGCCGAATCCCTCGGCATCGTGCTGGGCGATCATGTCCAACGCCCGGGAATGACGCTCCGGCTGGCCTTGGGGCAGCAAGCCGAGGTGGTTTGCCTTAGCACCGGTGAAGAGCATGGCTGAACCGTTTGGGCAGGCCGCGACGCAGGCCCCGCATCCGATGCAGGCAGAGGCGTCAAAGGCCGCGTCGGCGTCGACCTTGGGGATCAATGTTGAGGCTGCATCCGGTGCTGCCCCGGTCGGTGCGCTGATGAAACCTCCTGCCTGGATGATCCGGTCCAGGGCGCTTCGATCCACGATGAGGTCCCTGAGGATCGGGAACGCCGTTGATCTCCACGGTTCTATGTCGATGGTGTCGCCGTCGTTGAAGTGGCGCATGTAGAGCTGGCATGCGGTGGTCAAGGCCTCGGGACCGTGGGCGATGCCGTTGATGACCAGGCTGCACGCACCGCAGATGCCTTCGCGGCAGTCGTGGTCAAAGGCGACGGGATCATCCCCGGATTCGGTCAGCCGGTCATTGAGCACGTCGAGCATTTCCAAAAAAGACATGTCGGGGGAGATCTCCTCGATGCCGTAGCTGGCCATCGCGCCGGACGCGGCGCGGTCCTTCTGGCGCCAGATCCGCAGGGTGATGTTCATTTGTAGCTCCTCTGGGCCAGCTCGATGTTCTCGTACTCGAGGTTTTCCTTGCGCAGCCGTGGCGGGGAGCCCTCGCCGGTGAATTCCCAGGCGGCGACATACGCGTAGTTTTCATCGTCGCGCAGTGCTTCGCCTTCCTCGGTTTGGCTCTCGGTGCGGAAGTGGCTGCCACAGGACTCCTGGCGGTGGAGCGCGTCGATGCACATCAGCTCGGCCAGTTCGAAGAAATCCGCGACGCGGCCGGCGCGTTCCAGTGCCTGGTTCAGTTCCTCGTTCTCGCCGGTAACCTTGACGTCCGCCCAAAACTCGTCCTTGAGCCCACGGATGAGCCCCACTGCATGTCTCAGGCCCTCGGCGTTGCGTTCCATCCCGCAGTACTCCCAGACGATGCTGCCGAGTTCCTTGTGGAACGAATCGACGGTCCGCCCACCATTGATGCCCAACAACGTGTTGATGCGTCCGCGGACCACCTCCAGGGCCTTGAGCGCCTCCGGGTGGGAGGCATCGAGGCCCGCATCGGCAGGATTCTTGGACAGGTAGTCGCTGATGGTGTTGGGCAGGACAAAGTACCCGTCCGCCAGGCCCTGCATCAGCGCGCTGGCTCCCAAGCGGTTGGCGCCGTGGTCGGAGAAGTTGGCCTCGCCGATGACGAACAAGCCGGGGATGGAGCTCTCCAGGTCATAGTCGACCCACAGTCCGCCCATCGTGTAGTGCACGGCGGGGTAGATACGCATCGGGACCTCGTAGGGGTCCTCCGCGGTGATCTTTTGGTACATGTCGAAGAGGTTGCCGTATTTTTCCTCGATCACATGCCGACCCAGACGGGAGATTGCGTCGGCGAAATCAAGATAGACGCCGCGTCCTGCCGGCCCCACCCCGTGCCCGGCATCGCACTGGTTCTTGGCGGCGCGTGAGGCCACGTCACGGGGGACAAGGTTGCCGAAGGCAGGATACTGGCGCTCAAGGTAGTAATCCCGCTCCTCCTCGGGAATCTGGCGCGGGTTGCGGTCGTCCCCGGCCTTCAAAGGTACCCAGATGCGTCCGTCATTGCGCAGAGATTCGCTCATCAAGGTCAGTTTCGACTGGTGCTCCCCGCTGACCGGGATGCACGTCGGGTGGATCTGGGTAAAACATGGATTGGCAAAAAGCGCACCCTTGCGATGCGCACGCCAGATGGCCGTGGTGTTGCATCCCATGGCGTTGGTGGAGAGGTAGTAGACGTTTCCGTATCCGCCGGAGGCAAGCACCACGACGTCCGCCAGGTGCGTCTCGAGCTCGCCGGTGACCATGTCGCGGACCACCATGCCCCGCGCCTTGCCGTCGATGACAATGAGGTCGAGCATTTCATGGCGCGTGTGCACTTGAACGGACCCCGCCGCGACTTGGCGTTCAAGGGCTTGGTAGGCGCCGAGCAGCAGCTGTTGGCCGGTCTGGCCCCTTGCGTAGAAGGTCCGCGACACCTGGACCCCGCCAAATGACCGGGTGTCCAGCTGCCCTCCGTATTCGCGGGCGAAGGGCACACCTTGGGCGACGCATTGGTCAATGATCGAGGTGCTGATCTGTGCGAGGCGATACGTGTTGGACTCACGCGAGCGGTAGTCCCCGCCCTTGACGGTGTCGTAGAACAGCCGACGAACGCTGTCCCCGTCGTTGCGGTAGTTCTTCGCCGCGTTGATCCCGCCCTGGGCGGCGATGCTGTGGGCCCGGCGCGGGCTGTCCTGGTAGCAGAAGCTCTTGACCTGGTACCCGGCTTCGCCCATGGTGGCGGCCGCGGAGGCTCCGGCCAATCCGGTGCCCACCACGATGACCGTGCGCTGGCGACGGTTGGTGGGGTTGATCAGGCCAACGCCAAAGCGCCGTGCCTCCCATTGGCCCTGGATCGGTCCCGAGGGAGCCTTGGTGTCCTGCAGCGGTTCCCCGGCCTCGTAAAACTCGGTCATTGCGACACCCATCCTGCGAAAATAGCCAATGGCGGAATCAGGAAGCCCACCAGGATCAGCAATGAAACCACGGTGGCAAGCTGGTTGAGCAAGCGCCTGCGGGCCGGGGAGGAATTTGCCCCCAACGATGCGAAGGCGCTCCAGATCCCGTGGCGCAAATGGAAGCCAAGCGCGGCCAAGGCGATCACGTAGGACAGCACGACCCACCAGATGGAGAAGTTGTTGATCATGCGCTGGTACGGGCTTGGAGAGGTGCCGCCCGGGGCAATGACGTCAGCGCTCAGATTCAGGATGTGGTAAATCACGAACAGGCCTATGACGACGCCGCCCCAGCGCATCGTGAAGGAGGCATAGCTGCGTTGGACACCGCGTCGGTTCTTCGTGCTCTGGTACCTTCGGCTGCCCCTGCCCTGCGTGGCAAACCTCGAGCGGTGCCACAGGGTGATCGCCGAGAAGATGTGGATCAGGACGCTGGCCAGCAGCACCACCCTCAGGATCCACAGTGCACCGGCATAGGGCAGGAGGGGTTCACCGATCTCCCTCAAATACTCCGAGTAGCCGTCGAAGGCTTCGCCGCCCTTGAAGATCTTGAGGTTGCCGTACATGTGTGCCAACAGAAAAAGCACCATGATCAGGCCGGTGACCGCCATGGCGCCGTGCAACGCCACCGCCGACCGTAGGCTGGAGGTGCGCGTAGTGGCCACGTTGCCGGTTCCCATGGGCTTACCATAGATCCACTTTGTGACACAAGCCAGCATTTTTGGCAAAAGCATATGTGCACAGGCAGTGGTCCCGGGCAGCTGCCACTTGCACCGGTGGTCGGAAACAACGGCTGAACCACCCTCGTTCCCGCGTTGGGATCGATCGCCTCAGGAGGAAGGTGGTTCGATGAATGCCATATCTCGTTCCGAGGAAATACGTCGGTTGGGGGAGTGTTTAAGAGCGTAGGGGCTGAATTCACGGTTTTGTGGATACGGCGGGTTGGCCATGAAACCGATCCGTTTGGCCAGCCAAAGATCATGATGCCTCGATGGCTGTCATATGGTGATGCAGTGATGTCATTTTCTAGTGTCCAAGCAACCCTTGCTGCTCTGGCGGTTCAACCTGTTTCCGCAAGCTTCCTTCCGGACTGGCTGAATCCCGATGTTTTCCTTCGGAACCCCGCATTGGGCCCGTGGGCCATCTTGCTGATTTGCGGAATCGTGTTTGTCGAAACAGGCCTTTTGGTGGGTTTCTTCCTGCCCGGGGATTCCATGCTTTTCACTGCAGGACTGTTGGTTGCCACTGGCGCCCTGGATGTCAGCCTGCCGCTGTTTGCCGTGCTGATCTTCATTTCGGCGTTCGCCGGGGACCAGGTCGGGTACCTGATCGGCCGCAAGGCCGGACCGCCCATTTTCAACAGACCCGATTCGCGGTTCTTTCGCCAGGAATATGTCCAGAAGGCCCATGCCTTCTTCGAACGCTTTGGCGGCAGGGCAGTGGTGCTTGCCAGATTCGTCCCCATTGTCAGGACATTTGTCCCAGTCATTGCCGGTGTCGCCCACATGCACTACCGCTTTTTCTTGCTCTTCAACCTGATGGGCGCGCTGCTTTGGGGCGTCGGGGTCACCATGCTGGGCTTCTGGTTGGGCCAGTATGCTTGGGTCGGTGAGAACATCGACATCATTTTCATCGTTATTGTGTTGATCTCCGTGTTGCCCATTGGCTTCGAGCTGCTCAAGGCCAGTCGGCGCAAACCGACCCAAACGTAGTCCCTGCGCAGCGGGGAGCAAGCCGAGATTTCTCCGTCCGCCGCCGTACCCCCTCCCGCGGATGACCGGCTTTCGCCGCCGGGCAATCCCCGCGACGCGATGGGGACTTGTGTCGTTGGTCATGCCGGTGCGCCTCGATGTGCATTTTACGTCGATCATTGGGTAGAGTATTTTCTCGTTGCCCCCCTAGCTCAGTGGTAGAGCGCGTTCTTGGTAAGAACGAGGTCATCGGATCGATTCCGATGGGGGGCTCGGAGAGAAAAACCGCGGTTGAACCTGGGTAATCAGGTTCAACCGCGGTTTTTATTTGCCCGCAGCCGTTGCTACTTTCGCAACGAGGTGTTTCCGCTTAGCCGCGAAACGATGCGGTCGATCACGAAACCCAGCGCGATGGCCACGGTCACGGCGATCACCATTCCCAGCAATTGGTGATTCTCGAACCACTGCCCGGCCAGCATGCCGATGAGCACGGAGTAAGCAGCCCAGGCGACACTGGAAAAACACGTCAGGATGACGAATGTCCGGTGATTGAACTTCGAGGCCCCGGCGACCAGGTTCACCGCGACACGACCAATGGGAATGAACCGGGCAACCAGGATCAGGGACACGGGACGAAGCCGCAATTCATATCCGGCCCAGGCGAAAGCATGCTGGAACCTTTTGCGGCGCATCCAGGAGAACCTGTCGGTTCCTATGGCGCGACCCAGGATATAGGCGACGTTGTCACCCACGAAAGCTCCAAGGCCGGCAACCGTGCCCAGGATCCAGGGGTTCGGAATCCCTTGGGACGGCACCAGGGAAGCGAGCGCCACAACCAGGGATTCACTGGGGACAGGTGGGAAGAACCCATCAATCGCGCAAAAGAGAAAGATCATCAAGTACGAAAGGGGGTTTCCTGCCGCGTCAATGATGAATGCATTAATCGCATCCAATGCGGTGGAGATAAAGTCCAAGAGAAATCCTGTTCGTCCATGGTCCGAGGGCACCGAAAAAGGTCAGTACACGCTTCCTCTCATCTAGGCTAGCGAGGACCTATACCATTTTCCTACTTTCCCGCCAACCGTGATCAATCCGACTCAATCAAGCGGTTCACGTGGGTTGCCCGATAAGATGGGCGAAGTGCGAAAACCGCTGGCATCTGTGCCTGGCCTGGAAACCGGGTGCGATGGGGTCATTCGTTCACGAAGACTATGAACCTTCAGGAGAGGACGAAGCACATGCCCAACGCGGACTTCAACAAGGAATTCCCGACCCGTGCCTCTCTGCGGCGAGCCCGCCAAGCAGAGCTGGCTATCCAGGAAAAGGCCAAAGACGAAGCCAAGAAGAACTCGGAAACGCCTCAGGGCGCCGATGAGTTCGATGCGGTTCCCGAATCCGGTGCGACGGGTTCCCCGACCCCGGCTTCCAGCGGAGATGCCAAGGGCAAGCAGGCAGAGGACCGTGCAGCCCAAGGTGCAGGGGCCAAGCCAGCTGCTTCCTCCGGAAGCGCGAAGCACGCGCCGCGGAACAACGCAGCGTCGAGCGAAGACTCAGTGAAGCCACAGGGCAAACCGGCTCCCGATGCACAGGGCGTGCTCAAGCCCACCTCCGCGAAGGAGAACGCGGCGCCGTCGAAGGACGCCGCGCCCAAGAGCGTGAACGCCCCCGCGGCGGCTGCTACCGCGGCGACTCCCACCCCCGGTCCGAAGGTCGAGGCCAAGCCGGCGGCGCCGAAGGCATCGGATTCCAAGCCCGCGCCAGCCAAGGGGCAAGCCCCTACCGCGGCGAACGCCCCGAAGCCGGCAGCACCGGCTACTTCGAGCGCCAAGCCCGTAGCCCCGGCAGCCAAGCCCGGCTCGACTGCAGCCCCGGCCAAGACGGACAACGCCGTCCCGGCTCCGAAGCCTGCAGCTTCAAAGCCCGCACCGGCAACGAAACCGGCAGCAACGACAAAGCCCTCTGAGCCGAAAGTGAAGCCTGCCGACACCCCGGGTACCAAGCAAACCGCAGCACCGGCCAAGCCGGCCGCACCAGCGCCCGGCAAGCCTGTCGCGAAGCCGGCACCCGTCGCTGATTCCAAGAAGCCGGCGGAACCCAAAGCCGTGGCGAATCCCACCGTGGCCACGAAACCGGCCCCGGTCGCTGATTCGAAGAAGCCGGCGGAACCCAAGGCCGTGGCCAGCGAAGCGGTGACTGCAAAGCCGACCCCGCCCAAGGATCCAGCGAAGCCCACCGGAGCAAAGCCTGCAGCCAACGCCACTGCTCCCGCGCCGGAACCGACGAAGAAGGCCTCCGACGGCGCAGCTGCCGAGGACCTGTCCACACCCGAAGGACGCCGCCAGGCGTTCCGGGAAATGAACCCCGCGACCGGCACACGCGATACGTTCCTTCGCCCCGAGGAAGAAACAGCGGTAAGGGCCGAACGCGGTTTCCGCGGTTTCCTCGCGCGCCTTGGATTCAACATGAAACCCTCCGTCGAGGAAGTCGAGGAACGCAAGTGGCGCCGGACCGTTGGAACGCGGTTAAGCGAACCCAAGACGATCTCGGTGGTCAACGGCAAGGGCGGAGCGAACAAGACACCCACTGCCGTGCTGCTCTCAGCGGTTTTCGGCAGGGACACCGGTGACCCGGTTCTGGTCTGGGACAACAACGGAACCCGCGGAACCCTGGGATGGCGCACCGTCCAAGGACCGCACAGCGCCCATTCCATGGACCTGCTCGAAGCCGCCCCGCGCCTGAAGGACGTCAAGGTCGGGGACCCTGTCATCCACGAATACACGCACTACCAGCCCGAGGATTGCTACAGCGTGCTGCGTACCGATCCCACGTTGCTGGCCAGTGAGCAGTTCGTCAATGCCGCTGACTTCGATGAACTGCACGGCATCGTGTCACGGTTCTTTGCCTTGACCATCGTGGACTCGGGCAACGACGAATCGGCAGAACGCTGGATGCGCATGATTGACCACACCGACCAGCTGGTCATCGCGAGCACCACCGTGGAGGAACACGCCGAGGCCGGAGCACTGCTTCTCGAGGCACTGGCCAAGCGAGGGGGACACTACGCCGAGCTTGCCAAGAACTCCGTGGTGATCGTCTCCCAGCACCAGCCGCACGGAAACAATGAACAGCTCGAGCGCATTGCCCAGGGTTTCGGCCGGCTGGCCCGCTCCGTGGTGACCGTGCCCTACGACGCAGCACTGGTCAAGGGTCAGATCCGCTTCGAGGCCCTGCGTCCGGCGACGCGCCGTGCATGGCTTCATGCCACCGCGGCGGTGGCCGGGGCACTGCACGGTTAAGGTGGGCACCACTGCCTTGCTCTGCCGCGGGATCAGGTGGCCTTCGGCCCCCGGAACCCCGTACCTGGCCCTCGAGGATTCCGGGCAGCGCGAGCACGATGTGCTCCTGGAGCCCGGCACCGGGCTGGGTTTCACCGTGGTGACCGGCCGCTGGTGCCTGGGCCACCAGCTCATCCATGACAAGTCCCACCGCACCCACGTGCCGTGCAGGGCACAGGCACTTCTGAGCAGCGGCACGCAATGTCCGGACTGCGTTGCCGCAGATGAATCACGCCCCATGCATGATTTCCACCGCTCGGGCAGGGCCGGATCCGGCCTGCGCGACTACCTGGCCCAACCGCATTGGCTCTACATTGCCACCTTTGCCCAGGGGACCACGAAGGTCGGCACGGCAGCGGAACCCAGCAAGTGGCGCCGGCTTGCCGAGCAAGGTGCACTCAGTGCCCGCTACGTGGCGTGGTGCCCCGACGGGGCAGCCGTGCGCATCCTCGAAGACCTGGTCACCAGCGAACTGGGCTTCACCCAACAGGTGCGTGCCAACTCCAAGGTACGCGGGCTGCTGGAAAACCACGAGAGCACCAAGCAGCTCGATGCACGCAACGCCGATGAGGCCACCGGTGTGCGTGGGATGCTCACCGGGCTGGACCCCGAGCTGCTGGCCGGATCCAGGGTCTCGTGCGAAACGTGGTCACCGCCGGATCAGGGCCTTGGACTGTTGGCCGGATTCGACGCCCAGGCACTGCAGCCCTATCCCGGGAAGCTGGGCGAGGGGGAGCACGGCTTTTCCGTGAGCTCCGTCTCCGGGCAGGTGCTTGGCGTCCGGCTTGGCGGGCAACCAGAGATATTCGTGGCCAACGCCGCATTGCTCAAGGGGCGCAAGATCGTGATTGGTGAGCATGCCACGGCGCCGCCGCCGGTGCAGTCCGCCCTCTTCTAAACCGATTTGCCGTGCTGAATTAGGATTGGACCATGACCAATACCCCCTGGGAAGCTTCTTCCGGACTGTACAAGAAACTGGCGCTCGGTTCGATCGTGGTTTCCGGTACGGGCATCATCTTGGCCCTCATCGGTGCCAACACCCACAACCTCGCGTTGATGTACACCGCGTTGGGCATCATCGGCATCGGGCTGGTGTCCCACATGATCGGGATGGTGGTGCGCACCCGCGACGCCCGCGCCTGGCGCGTCTCCCAGGGGCTGATCAGGCCCAAGGCCCCCAAACGTGTAAAACGTACCCCCGACGACACCGCATAGCGGGCACAGGCACCCGTCGGGCGGTGCCTGCGCCCGGTATCCCCTTTGGCAAGATCACTGACCCCACGCAAGGAGCGGCAGAACAGATGAGCATCAACCCCGAGTTGGCGGGCCGGATCTACCCGACCCAGGAACCCTATGTGGTGGGCCGCGAGAAGATCCGCGAATTCGCCGCGGCACTCAAGGCCACCCACCGGGCCCACTACGACCTTGAAGCGGCCGCCGAGCTGGGCCACAAGGACCTGCTGGCCCCGCCGACCTTCGCCATCATCGTTGCCCAGCGAGCCGACGGGCTCCTGGTCTCGGACCCGGCCAGCGGAATCGACTTCTCCCGTGTGGTCCACGCGGACCAACGCTTCACCCACCACCGTGCGATCATTGCCGGGGACGAGCTGCTGGCCGAGCTGCATGTGGACTCCGTGCGTGCCATGGGCGGCGGAGCAATGATCAGCACCCGCGCCGAAATCAGCACGGTCCACGGGGACAAGGTCGCAACCACCGTGTCCTCGATCTTGGTACGAGGAGAGGAAAGTCCGTGATTGACTTCGACACCCTGGAAAAGGGACAAAAAATCGGGACCACCACCATCCAGGTGAACCGTGGGGACCTGGTGGCCTACGCCGGTGCCTCGGGGGACTTCAACCCCATCCACTGGAACGAGCGCTTCGCCACCGAGGTCGGCCTGCCCGGGGTCATTGCCCACGGCATGTTCACCATGGGGGCCGCGGTCCAACTGGTCTGTGACTGGGCGCAGGATCCCGGTGCCGTCATCGACTACCAGACCCGCTTCACCAAGCCGGTCCCGGTGGCCGATCCGGCAGGATCAAACCCCTCAGATGACCCCGGCACGGCCATCGAGGTCAGCGGCGCCATCGGCGCCCTTGATGCGCAAGCTCGCACCGCACGCGTAGACCTGACGGTCAGCGTCCAGGGCACCAAGGTGCTCGTCAAGGCCCAGGCCGTGGTGCAACTCTGAAAGAGGTGCCCGGCGCCGCCGGGCGGCCCCGCGGAGGCGCCAAGCGGGCGGATCCCGCAATCGTGCCGTGGCGCAACGGCGTCATCGCGCTCTACCTTGCCTCGGGGCTGGTCCTTTCCACCCTGGTCTCCCGGTTGCCGGCGGTGCGCGATGCCCTGGGGCTGAGCCACGGCGAGGTCGGGTTGCTGCTCTTGTGCATGACGGCAGGCTCATTTGCCTCTGTCTCGGTCTCCGGATACCTGGTGATGCGCCTGGGCTCCACGCGCACCGTGGTGCTTGCCGCCACGTTGACCACGGTGTCGCTGGCCGCCGTGGGACTCAGCACGGCGGGCCTGCATTCGCTGGTGCTCACCGGTGTCGCCCTGGGCCTCCAAGGCGTGGGCAACGCCTCTTGGAACGTCTCGGCCAACGTCCAGGGTGCCGCCATGGAGCGGGCCCTGGGCGTTTCCATCATGCCCGCGTTACATGGCTTCTTCTCCGTGGGCACCGTCATGGGTGCAGCAGCAGGGGCCTTGGGCGCGGTCCTGGATGTTCCGGTTTCCTGGCACTTCGCCGTGGTTGCAGCCGCGGTGCTGGTGCTGATCTTTGCCGGCACCCGGGTCTTCAGGGCAGATCCATCCAACATCGGCAGCGGGCACTCGAACAAGTCGTTGCTAGCCGCGGCCTGGCGCGAACCACGCACCCTGGTGTTGGGCGCTCTGGTGCTGGGCATGGCACTGGCGGAGGGCGCCGCCGGGGACTGGGTGGCGCTGGCGCTCTCCGATGGCTACGACGCGATCAACTCTCTGGGAGCCATCGGCTACGGCATCTTTGTCACCGCCATGACGGTGGCCAGGATGGGCGGAGGCAGGGTCCTGGAGCGCCTGGGACGCGTGGCGGTCATCCGGCTCTCAGCCACCAGCACGCTGGCCGGGCTGATGCTCTTTGTCTACGGACCGAACCTCTATACCGCCTTCGCCGCGCTGGTGTTCTGGGGATTGGGAGTGGCCATGAGCTTCCCGGTGGCGATGAGTGCGGCCTCGGATGACCCGTTGCGCGCCGCGGCCCGCGTATCGGTGGTCTCCACCATCGGCTACGGGGCGTTTTTGGGCGGCCCGCCGCTGTTGGGGCTGCTGGCCGATAACCTGGGGTTGCTCAACGCTCTGGCATTCGTGGGTATCCTTGTGCTCGCATCCTTCTTCCTCGCCCCGGCCGCAGCACCGGCCAAGGCAGCACCCCGACCAACCGGCACAGACGAAAGTTAGGCAAAATACAGTGAACACCCAGATGCTGGCATCCCTGACCACCACCGGCGTGGGAGGCCCGGCCACCACCTTGCTGCGGGCAAGAACCGAAGACGAGATCGTTGCCGCCGTTTCCGCAGCCGACGCCGCGGGTGCGGACCTGCTGATCATTGCCGGGGGCTCCAACCTGGTCATCGACGACGCGGGGTACCCCGGAACGGTGCTGCAGATCGCCAACCAAGGCGTCACCATCGGCAAGGAGCTCTCCGACGGACGTGTGCGGGTGGACATCGCCGCCGGGCACCCGTGGGACGACGCCGTGGCCCAGAGCCTGGCCGCCGGGCTCTGTGGGCTCGAGGCACTCTCCGGGATCCCCGGTTCGGCCGGGGCCACCCCGGTGCAAAACGTTGGAGCCTACGGCTCCGAGGTCGCCCACACGCTGCTCGAGGCCAGGGTCTACGAGCGTGAAACGGGATTCACCACCTACTTCGGCAATGCCGGGCTGGGCTTCGGCTACCGCGACTCGCTGCTCAAGCGCAGCACCACCAACGGCTCACCGGCCTACGTGGTGCTCTCGGTGAGCTTCGCGTTGAAGCGCAGCGGCCTCTCCGCACCGATCCGCTACGCCGAACTGGCCCGGTCCCTGGGTGTGTCAGCCGGGGAACGCGCCGAGGCCGCAAGCGTGCGCTCCACGGTGCTTGCCCTGCGCGCCTCCAAGGGGATGGTGCTCGATGCCGGGGACCGCGACACCTATTCGACCGGGTCCTTCTTCACCAACCCGATAGTGCCCGAGTCCGTCCTTGCACTGCTGCCGACCGACGCCCCGAACTTCCCCGTCGCCCAACCGGGCATGGTCAAGCTCTCGGCCGCCTGGTTGATCGACCGGGCCGGGTTCGCCAAGGGCTACGGGCTGCCCGGCACCGAGGGGGAAACGGTGGCCGGAGGGCGGGCCAGTCTGTCCACCAAACACACCCTGGCCATCACCAACCGCCAGGATGCCTCCAGCGCCGACATCCTGGCCATCGCGCGCGCCGTGCGCGCCGGCGTCCAGGGACGCTTCGGCATCGAACTGGACCACGAGCCGCTCTTGATCGGCTGCGCCCTCTAGGGGATCGTGGGTCGGACAATGCCAGGGAAGAGACTCCACCGCAGCGTGACACCCGTTGGGCTGGCCCGCATGCGCCTGGCCGCCCAGGGACTACTGCCCGGGATCCCGGCATCCACCCTCCAGGTACCGGCGAGCACCCCGGCCCAGGTGGTCGGTGCGCTTGGCATGATGCAGGCCCAGGACCTTGCCCAGGCATGTTGGGCCGTGGGCGTCAGGCTACCTGGCAGCTCACTGGGAACGATCCATGCGGCGCTGGGCGAAGGCTCGCTCATCCGGTGCTGGGGTGCCCGGGGCACCTTGATGTTCACCACCCCCGCGATGCATGCCCCGCTGCTCTTGGTGACGGCCCCGCGCATGGAGGCAGCCATGGCAGCAATCCGCAAGCGCGAAGGGATCACGCAGACGGAGATCGCCACCCTGGCCAAAGCGGCCCGGATCCGTTGCGGCGCCGGCGGTGCGACGCGTGCACAATTGCTTCAGGCCTTCGCTGATTCCGGATCGGGCATCGAGGGCCAGCGCGGCTACCACCTGATCGTCGCTGTTTGCCTGCGCGGCGGCATCGTGCAGGGCCCCATGGAACCAGGAAGCGGCACCCGGCAGCTGTTCATGGCAACCGATTCCTGGATCCCGGGGAAAACCGCGGACCTCGACCCCGGGAACGCGTTGGCCATGGTTGTGCGTGGCTACTTCGAATCCCACGGCCCGGCCACCGTGGAGGATTGTGCGTGGTGGTTGGGGTTGACCCTGGCCCGGGTGCGCGCCGGGCTGGAGGATTGCACCGGGGCCCTGGCCAGCGTCTCGGTGGGCGGTGCCACCTACCACTTCGCTGCCTGCCACGAGGAGCGCTTGGAGGACCCTCCGGGGGCGCGCAGCGTGATCGTCCTGCCGGGCTTCGATGAATTCCTGCTCGGCTATCGCCGGCGTTCGGCGACGCTTGCCGCGGAACACGTGCAGGAGGTGACCCCGGGAAAGAACGGGATCTTCCTGCGCACCGTCCACGCCGGCGGGAAAACCGTCGGCACCTGGGGCGTCGGTGGTACGGCGAGAAACCCGCAGGGGCACCATGTGCCGTTCGGGCCAGATCCAAGTGCATCCCGGGCCAAGGCGATTGCCGCGCGCATTGAGGCCTACATCGAGTTCAGGCGCAGCTAGCCCCCGGGGGTCAGTCCGTGGCCGGTTCGGGCCAGTTCCGGATTCCAGCGACGAAGTTCGCGGGTCCGGCGGCCACCAGCAGATCGGCAGGTTCGCTTCCCGGGTTCGTCAACGCGACGGCTTCGTCCTTGCCGACCAGCACGGAATCGCCCACGTTGACGTCCACGGACTCGGCGCCCTTGGTGATCCTCACCATTCCGGAAGTGGGTGTCAGGATGACGTCCGAGCCTTGGTGCCGGTGTGCGGCCATCCCCGCCCCAGGTGGCACCTGGACCCGGACAAGGCCCACATCCGGCCCGCCTTCGACCCCGCCGATCAGGACCGTGACCGTAGGTGCGTTGGGCATTGGCGGCTGTCGCAGCAATCCTTCGTCGTGCTTGATGAGTTCCATCTTGTTTACCTCCGTGCAGTGGCGATTCCCCAAAGGACTTCAATATTAGGTTAGCCTATCCTTGCTTCTGTGTCTTGTGCTCAGCGGGGAGGGAACGCCACGGATCCCTGGGTGCCTTCTGGCTTGCCGCGCACCGTGCCGGCATTGCCGCGGTGGGGACGGTGCGTGCAGAGCCCGTACGGCAAAGGAAAAGCCGACCGTCGGTTCCGCCCCGGTGAGGGGGAAAGGAATCGACGGCCGGCTTTCGCGTGGCTGCAAGGGTCAGAGGCGGCCCTGCGCGATGGCCAGCATGCGGCGCATCTCGAGCTTGCTGATGCGGCCCACGGGGATGTACAGGGTCACTGCGGCAAGGGAAGCATCGACGGCGTTGCGGTTGATCGGGTCAAGCACGATCACCGAATCCGCGTTCATGCGAAGGGTGGATGCGACATCGATCCGCGGACCGTCACACCAGTGGGGCAGCGAAATCGTCGCGGACCTACGCGGTATAGTCGCGCCCGAGCAGGGAAGAGGATCGACAGCTTGGCCAAGGCGGCAAGATCGTGGGCGTGCAACAGCGAAGTCGCGTCTTCGGCAAATATCGGGCGGCACCGATCGCCTTGGAGGCGCGAAAGCAAGGGGATCGTGATTTGCGAAGTCGCTTTGTCCTGCATGAGTAACATCGGGACGGAGCCGACCTGATGCGACAACCAACAAAGCCAACGGAAGACGTCAAGGATCCACCACCAAAGGTTCACCCTGGTGGGCGGCATTCGTGTGCTTGCAGTCAATGCCTTGAGCGGGTACTTGCAACGGTTTCTCGCAACGACGTCCGCGAGGCAGCTGATTGGGGGGATCTTCATAGATTCGTTGGTACCAGCAGACCGCGGGCATTGTGCTAACCCTTGAAGCTCTACCTCCCCTTGTCTGTCAAAGCAAAGCTCGGCTTCTTATTTGCCACTTGCTCGAGCCCAATGTGAAGCTCGACTCCTGACTGAAGGTAGTTGGCTGCTCTTGTCTGGCTGGTCACATGCCCGAAAAATAGCCGAGTGCGGATCGAATTGCGGTGGTGGGGTCCCCGTTGTCGCTCGATGTGGGGTGCGGTGGCAGAGGAAACTAATGGTGCGGGAGCACCACGTCGTCGTGCGTGGGCCGTGGTGAGGCTTGCTGGCTAAGGGGATGAGGTGAAAGCGGCGGTAGTGAAGACCCACTGCGTGGATTGCTTGATTCCGTTCGACCAGGTGGGTGGAATGGTGGTCGCCGTCTTGGCCAAGAACTTGTCAGCGACGCCCAATGCATGGGGTGGGTTGTCAACGGTTAAGCTGTTGCCGAGACTGAAATTTCGGGTATTCGACATCGATAGCTGGCTATTTTTATTGGTGCCTATCAGCGAGATCACTGTGGTGTTCGGCGATTTTGTTTGTAAGTGCGAGGGGCTGACATTTCCTGTCGCATTGGTGACGGTTCCCGATTCTTTGTTTACTAGTTTCGGTGTGGCCATGTTCTTGTACGTGATAACCCAAGCACTCGCACCCCGGCCTGGCTGCTGGTTCTTTACGATCTGGAGGTCATTGATCCTCGCCGAGGTTTCAGTCCCAGCCGCACGCCACCACGACTGCAGCCCTATATGGGAATCACCCTTGACATGGTCGATATCGCCCCATTCGGAAGAGTCGACATCCGACTGGGCCCTTTCGGTGTTAAGTAACACGAGCAGCACCAGATCACCTTTTGCGGTTCCCTGCGGGTACTGGACGTCTACGTTTTCCGTGCTCTTCGCTATGGTCTTCACTGGCCCTGTCGCGAAGTAATTGCCGCCGGCTTGGGTGACGGTGATTGGACCGCTGCAGCTACTGGTACTGGGATTGTTGTAGCTGTCAGTCGGATTGTAGATTGCCTGCCAATGGTATGTTCCGCCGGTTGGCTGCAGAGAAGCGGTGGCTGAGCCCGCATTTAGGCCCTGTGCTGGGCTGGTGAAGCTCGCCACGCCGGTGCAGTTAACTGTGGGGTAAAGCCTAAAAGTTACGGTACCGGCCGGAGTGCCGAAGCCAGAATTTCCGATGACCTTCGCGGTAGCCGTGAAACTGCTCCCGGCGGACCCGGACTGCGGACTGATATTGCTGATCGTAGTCGTCGTGGCTTGCTTGGGCGTGGTGGCGGTGACCGTGGCAGGGCTGCGCCACTGGTGCAGCTGCGCCGTCAGCGACCATTTGTATGAGGTGTTGGGGGTCAGCCCCAAGATTGTACAGTCAGTGGCAGTGGTCGCGGGGTGTGCCGCGCAGCCATCCAGGGTTCCTGGGGCCTGCGTCAGGCCGTACCCGGTGGGGTCAAAGGGCTGGGTCCAGGAGAGCCCGGCGCCTGTCGCCGTCAAGGGTGAGGCTGTGAGCTTGGGGGCCGGTATTGTGGCGGCATCAGAGCGGGCGTGTGAACCAGTTGACGTGGCTGTCCAGTAGCCGTCCGCCGGGCCGCCGAGGCCAAGAACGAGCCCGACCATGGCGGCTACTGCGATGTAGCGCCGGAACCTGCTGCGAGCCGGAGCATGGTTTTGGGCAGCACTCATTGCTTGACCTCGACGGTGATAGGAATATCGAACGTCGCACCCTGGCAGCCTGCCGCGGAAGTCAGGCTCATCGATGCGGCCCCCGGAAGATGCAGCACCTTGGTCGATCCACCGGCCAGCTCAATATCCAAGGCGACGGCCTCGGGCATACTGACACCGGAGGTGCCCACGGTGGTAGGCCAGCCCGAATCATTGGTGCATCCAGCTGCACCGGTGACGCTCACTCCGCCGCCTTGGGAGGCGCGCAGTAGTGTCACCGGTATGGCGTTCGGATTTTTCACCTTCACGATCAGGTCCCCGGTCTTTCCTGGGTAGAGACGGGCTGTCGAGGTCCCGGTCGTGGCTGGCAGAATCTCCATCGGCTTCAACGTGCCGGTCGCAGCGATATCTGCGCCAGAGCCACCACTGGCGAAGTAGGCAATCGCAGGGGTGCTCATTAGCCCGCAGCCCAGCGTCAGGATGCAACCGGCGGCCATTAACCCGGTGCGTCGTACTGATCGGGGCCGGTTCATGAGGATGCCTTGTCACGGCGACGCTTGGCCGCAGCGAGCAGAATCCAACCCGCCGAAACCAGGAGGCCAGCACCAAGTATGAGCCCGCCGAGGGCTGCGCCGGTTCCGGGCAGGTCTTGGTTGGGTCCGGGGCTGCTTGGCTCTGTGTAGGTCGCGGCCCCGACGAAGGTGAAGTGCAGCATCTTCTCTCGGCAATTGTCTTGGTTGGTGGGGGTGTTCTTGAGCTGGATCGGCAGGCCCGCGGTCTCAGCGTGTCCGTTCGCAGGCACCTGTAACACTCCGGAGAAGCTTGGCAGAAGCAGTTTTTCGGCTGAGCAGCCCGAGGGTGGAGAGGGGAAGCTCGGGTCAAGGCGCATCGTGATGTTCTGGACCTCAATCGGTCGGTCCAGCGTGTTGTGTACCTGGTAGACCAGGCATCGGGTCACCCCGGGGATCAGCATGGCTGTAGGGCCCTCACATTGGATTGTGGCGGGGGAATCAGTCGGCATCGCCCGGATTTCGCCGTCGATCTTGAAGGTGGAGGAGCTTGAAGCCAGCACAATCGTAATCGGGGGCGTGTTGAGGGTGGTGAGCAGGAACGCGAAGACAGCGAGTAGGCCGACACCGCTGGCTATCATCCATGAGAAAGGCCAACGTGGAAGCGTAAACACGCTCACCTAGCCCACCTGACTTTCCCTTGCCTCGCAGCGAAACCGCCCATCCCGGGACCGGGACGGGCGGTGATCTGAACTAAATGATTAAGAGGATCTAGCTGACCGTGTACGCGAGGTTGACGGTGGCGCCCTTGCAAGCGTCCTGGTTCTCTTCTAAGTTGTTTTTGAACTGGATCGTCGCACCGGTCCACGAGCCCACCTCGGAGCCGGCCGGCACTTCTTCATTAACCGTCATCGCCGCATCCGTGAGGGTGTAATCCGCCGCTTCGCAAGTACCCGCAGCGGCGCCGCCCGCTTTGTCGACCGAGACGATGGCTGCCGTTACCGTCCCGACATAGACCGGGCCGCCATTGTTGGTGAGGTTGTCGAAGGTGCCGCTGAGCGTCTGGGCGGTGTCGCCTGGGTACATGGGCGTAACGACAGTGGTCTGGTTGACAACAATGTCGGTGCTGGTGCCAGTGACTGCAGTTCCTGTCCCCGCGCCGCCCACGGTCCAGTAGGCGATGGCTGCGCCAGCGCCGACGGCCAACAGTGCTGCCGTGACCAGTGTGATCTTCTTCTTGCGGCCCAGCTTCGATGCGTTCTTGTTCATTACGGTGCTCATGTGTGTTTCTCCCCTGGTTTGTGGCTTCGCAGTTGTATCTGACTAGAACCGACGAAGCCTGAAATGACTACCATAACAGACGGGAATCATCATTAAAGCCACAAGATAGATTATTTAGCGTGCATGAGAATCCTGACGCTGACTTGTGTAAATATTTTCTTTACGACTCACCCGAGTGCTTCGCGATGGACAGCTCGATGACAGTTTTGATGGGGAAACGCATACTAGTTGATTATTTCCGGAAAGGCGTCCTAGCAAGTGACCAGGATGTGAGTTTCTAAATGTTCCAGTGGAGGGGCGAACTTCGGACGATTCTGGATGAGTAGTTCTATGGGGCGACCGCTGGTAGGCGACCAGTAAGCGACCCCGTTTTACTCGTTATGCCAAATCGCTAGCGTCATGGCCAACAGGCGCTTCAGGACACGGACTGTAACGCTGGCCGCGCCCGGGGCACCGTGCCGGTAAGGGTCAAGCTGACCTTTGAGGGTGTCGTTGATGGACTCGATGAGCATCAAGAACGGCCGTCGTAGTCGCGGTTTCTCGCCCTTTCGGAGCGCTTGAAGAGGCCCGATCCCTATGCGGTTCACGGTGTTCTCAAATTCGGTCCCGAAGTAGGTCTAATCCTCGATGAGGAACTGGCGGTTCCCATCGGCCCGGCCTGGTTCATGGTTTAGGTGCCGGCGAGGATATCGAGGAAAACCAGGCGTTCATCGGTCTTCGCCCCGGTCAGCGCGGAGCCAACCGGCAGCTTTTGCAAGTTGCAGACCAAATGCAGGTGCAAACCACAGAAATACCGGTTATGGGAAGCGCGGAACCCATGTTCGGCCCATCTGGTCAAGTCTGAACGGTGCTCCGTCTGCCGCTTGCGTGCACATTTGACCGGTTTCAAATCAACGACCCGGACATCTTCGATGTAGATCGCGGTGCTCTTGGCTAAGGTGCCGATGAGCCAGTCCATCGTCGGGTATCGCCTATGCAACCGTCTGCTGAGGCCAGGTTTTTCCCGGGACGCTAGGGAAGCATCGCGGCGTGGAGCTCCCTAGCATGGCGCAATCAAAGGGCCTCGGAAACGATTCCATGCAAGGTCTGCATCAAGGCCAACGTCATCATATCGGCGTCATAAGTCCGGGGACTGATCCCGATCCGGGGAGGTACGGAACCCGTTCTAAGGCGGTTCTTTCGCAATTACCTGGCCGCAAACTTGGAGTGCTGTGGCGCGGGTGGCCAGATCCTCGTCCACATCTATCTTCAAGCATGCCGGGGGTGGATACGCCGATTCTGTACCTCCTTTGCTCCCGCGTTGAAGGTAACGCGCCGAGAGAACCACTTATAAATTCTCGACTAGGGTACGGCAAAAGGAAAAGCCGACCGACGGTTCCGCCCCGGTGAGGGGGAAAGGAAGCGACGGCCGGCTTTCGCGTGGCTGTGTGGGTCAGAGGCGGCCCTGCGCGATGGCCAGCATGCGGCGCAGCGGTTCGGCGGCGCCCCAAAGCAGCTGGTCCCCGACGGTGAAGGCGGAAATGTACTTCGGGCCCATCTCGAGCTTGCGGATGCGGCCCACCGGGATATCCAGGGTGCCGGAGGCGGCAACGGGCGTCAGCGCGTCAACGGTGGCTTCCTTGGTGTTCGGCACCACCTTGGCCCATTCGTTGTCCTGCGCCAGGATCTTCTCGATCTCGGTGACCGAGAGGTCCTCGGTGAGCTTGAGGGTCAGTGCCTGGGAATGTGAGCGCATGGCCCCGATGCGCACGCACAGCCCGTCGATGACGACCTTGTTTGAGTTGGTATTGCCCAGGATCTTGTTGGTCTCGACCCCGGCCTTCCACTCCTCCTTGGACTGCCCGTTGCCCAAGTCCGCATCGATCCACGGGATCAGCGAGCCGGCAAGCGGCACGCCGAACTGGGTTGCGTCCAGGCCTCCGCGCTGGGCGGCAAGCACCTTGCGGTCGATCTCCAGGATCGCCGAGGCCGGGTCGTCCAGTTCGCCGGAGACGTGGTTGTTGATCTCGCCGAACTGGGTCAGCAGTTCGCGCATGTGACGGGCCCCGCCGCCGGAGGCTGCCTGGTAGGTCATCGCCGTGCCCCACTGGACAAGCCCGTTCTTGAACAATCCGCCCAGGCCCATGAGCATGCACGAGACGGTGCAGTTCCCGCCGATGAAGTCCTTGGTGCCCGAAGCCAGCGAGGCATCGATGACGTTGCGGTTGATCGGATCAAGCACGATCACCGAGTCATTGTTCATGCGCAGGGTGGAGGCGGCATCGATCCACAGTCCGTCCCAGCCGCGGGCACGCAAATTGCCATGGATCTTTGCGGTGTAGTCCCCGCCTTGGGCCGTAACGATGATCGGCAGTTTGGCCAGGGTGTCAAGGTCGTAGGCGTCCTGCAGGGAAGGGGCACCTTCGGCAAATGCCGGGGCGGCACCGCCTGCATTGGAGGTAGAAAAGAACACGGGATCAAGGTTCGCGAAGTCGCCCTCGTCCTGCATGCGTTGCATCAGGACGGAGCCGACCATGCCACGGTAACCAACAAAGCCAACGGAAGAAGTCATGGATCCAGCTTAAGGGGTGCGGGCCCCGGGAGCGGATTCGGTTACGAACCGCTGCAGATAAAGGTTACGGCAGGTGCAGGGGTGCTTGCAGCGAGGGCTTGGGCACCCCGCGGGCCTTGCGCAGTTTGCGTGCCCGGTGTTCGGCCAGGCCCAGGTGCATGAAGTACCAGCCGCCGGCTGCCAAAAAGGCCGTGACGAAATACATGCCCGTCCGTTCCCCGGGCGTGGGACCCTGGTCGATGAAGGCAAAGATACCCAAGGCCAAGGTTGCCAGCCAGAACAGGGTGCCGCCGACGAGCATGCCCGGGCCGCTGGCGATCTTGGGCCCGGGGCCGCCGGTGACGAAGCCGATCTCTTCCTTCTTGTAGCTGAAGAGTTCGCCGTCGACGGTGCGCACCAGGCACCGGGCCTCGCCCCGGGTCATGGCCTCGTCATGGGCAAGGATGACCGCCTTGTCACGCTTGTCGCGTTCGGGGTCGTAGTACCGGAACATGCTTTTGGGCTTGCGCGGAGCCTCGCTCATCGACCCGTGCCGGTGTCCTGTTCGGCCAGCAACCGCTTGCGGGTGCCCACTGCCTTCAAAGAACCAAAGGCGAAGAGCTGGGTGATCGTCAGGATCAGGATCAATCCCACGATCTTTGACCCGGTGATGATCAAAAAGAGGCCCAACCCGGCAAAGACCAGTGCGAAGAGCGGGAAGAGCATGTAGCCCAGGACGAACAGGGCCTCGGGGTTGGCCTTCAAGGCTTTGATGCTCTCTTTCATGCCTTCTTCTCCCATGCTTCGATACGGTACTGCGTACCGTTCTTGGCGGTGCTCCAGCCGGTGTCCGGTTCGCTGAGCACCTTGGACCACGATCCATCGAGTATCGGGGCCTTGGTATCGCCCTCCGGTTCGGCATTGATGAGGGTCCGGAGGGCCAACTGGGCGGCCTCGGCGAAGAGCCCGTAGATCTCGCCGCCTCCGATCACCCAGATCTCTTGGGCGCCGGCGCCGGCGCGGGCAGCCTTCAGCGCTTCCAGTGCCGTGGCCACGGGTATCGCGCCGGAGTTGGTGAGTTCCTGGTGGCGCGAGGCATCGCGGGTGATCACGATGTTGGTGCGATCGGGCAGCGGTCGGAACTTTTCCGGGAACGATTCCCAGGTCTTGCGGCCCATGATCACCGGGTGCCCGGTGGTGGTTGACCTGAAGTAGGCCATGTCCTCGGGCAGGGTCCAGGGCATCGACCCGTCCTTGCCGATGACGTGGTTGGCCGCTTCGGCCCAGATCATGCCGATGCGTTCGCTGGCGTTGGTGTTGGCGCGGTGTCCGGCGCCTTCGTTGTTATTGCTCATACGGCGATGGGGGCCTTAATCGTCGGGTGGTGTTGGTAGCCCTCGATCACGAAGTCATCAAGGGTGTACTCGAAGATGGAGTCGGGGGTGCGTGCGATGCACAGGCGGGGGTACGGGTACGCGGTGCGCGTGAGCTGCTCGGCGACCTGTTCACGGTGGTTGTCGTAGATGTGGGTATCCCCGCCGGTCCAGATGAACTCGCCGGGTTCCAGCCCCAGCTGGTCCGCCACCATGGCGGTCAGCAGCGCATAGGAGGCGATGTTGAACGGAACGCCCAGGAACATGTCGGCGCTGCGCTGGTAAAGCTGGCAGGAGAGTTTGCCGTCGGCCACGTAGAACTGGAAGAACGCATGGCACGGCGGCAGCGCCATGTTTTCGATTTCCGCGACGTTCCACGCCGAGACGATGTGCCGGCGTGATTCCGGGTTCTGTTTCAGGGAGTCCATGACCTGGGAGATCTGGTCGATGTGCCGCCCGTCGGCCGTGGGCCAGGAGCGCCACTGCACCCCGTAGACCGGCCCGAGCTCCCCGTCGGCATCCGCCCACTGATCCCAGATCTTCACGCCGTTCTCGCGCAGGAAGGCGGTGTTCGAATCCCCGCGCAGGAACCACAGCAGTTCCACGGCAACGGACTTGAAATGCACCCGCTTGGTGGTGATCAACGGGAAGGACTCCGACAGGTCAAAACGCATTTGTCGGCCAAAGACACTCGAGGTTCCGGTGCCGGTGCGATCGCCCTTGGCAGTGCCATGGGCCAATACGTCACGCAGCAGATCCTCATAAGGGGTTTGAATTCTCACCGCTTCAGTCTAGCCGCCCCGGCGATCCGTCTTGCCCGGGCCCCGGGCAGCATGACCGCTGCCTCGGTACGGGCTTAGCAGGTCAAACCCTCCACCGGCAGCCCGTATTCACGTTCCACTTCGCCATCGCGGTAGCGAGGTTCCTTATAAATGCCTAGCCGCCAGCGCGCAGCCGGCCCCGCAGAAGCGCCAGCAAGGTGGCGTCCTCGATGCCCGCGGCGCGTGCGGCGGCGATCAATTCGGTGATCTTTGCGTAGATCCCGCCCTCGGCATCCACGGTGGTGGAGCTCGGAGCATGGGTCACCACGGTCCCCAGCCGCCGTCTGCTTTCGATCAGGCCGAGTGCCTCAAGTTCCTTGTAGGCGCGCGCCACGGTACCGGTGGCAACGCCCAAGTCCCCGGCCAGAGCCCGCACGGTGGGAAGCCGGGACCCGTCGGCCAGCTGCCCTACGGCGATCAACGAGGCGATCTGCGTGCGGATCTGCTCGAACGCGGGAGTCGCGTCGCGCAGATCGACGGTGACCAGCGCGGTCAATGGCTTCTCCCGCTCGTGCTCGCGCGTTGGGTTGGCGAGTCGGTCCGGGATCCGCGCATGGCGGTTGACGCCGGAATGAAACACAGCACAAGGCCCAGTACCAGGGTCACCACCTGGCTGGCAGAGGGTCCCACGTCGGCGGCGACGTGATCCGAGTATGAGAGGGAACTCGACGCCCAGTAATCGAGGTTGGCCAGGCTCGATGCCACCAGCAGGCCTACACCGCCGAAGACCCGGGCCCCGCGATGGGCCACGAGGATTCGAATCCTACGGTCTTCACCCCGGCTTGCACCGGCCAACGCACCTCGTGTGCACGCGATGCGGTGCAGCGCCCAGGCAAGCAAACCGGCTAGGATCATGGCTCCCAGGAACCACCAGGCGGCGGGCGCGATTTCCGGTGGTGCTTCCATCGCGAAGACAACGATGCTTGCCAGGCCCGCGGCGGTGCCGCAGCCGATGGTGGCGATGAACCAAGCCGGAAGCAATGAAGAGCGGACAACGGCTGGTCTTGCCCCGGTGCCCAAGCGGCGAGAGACGCCATGGGCTGCCAACGCCTGGATCAGGAAATAGCCCAGGGCCAGCAACGCCAGGGCACCGGCCAGTGATGCAAGTTCCTCCAGCCTTCCCGGTCCGGTGGAGGAAATGAGTTTGTGGACCTCTTCACCGTTTTCGTTGACGATCTCCCAGCTGCTGGAACCCCGGGTCGATAGCCCGGAAGGAAGAATCACCATGACGATGACCAACGCGACCGAGATGCCTTGGGCAAGGAACAGCAGGTCGCGGGCGTTGGAATAGGCGAGCGAGTGCCAGGCGGTGCCCGGGCCAACGGCGGGGTCTAAGAACGAGAGCTGCGGGGGAGCCCAAGCTGCCATCGCTATCACCGCCACGATCATCCAGATGCCATTGGCGTTTACCAGCCATCCGGCGAGGGACTCGGCGCGGCCTTCACCTGTGCCCCGGGAATCCGTCGAAAGTCCCCAAGCGGCGCGTGCATCCATGCCCTGTGCCAGGTACTGCAGGGACATGGCGCCAAAGCCGGAGACCACGATCACCGCGGTGCGCAGCAGCCTGTTGATCCACACCCTGCGCAGGATGTTGTTTTCTTCCGCGTCAAGGGTTTGCAATGGCGGGCGCCGGATCACCAGGATCGTGATGCCCGCAACACTGGCCAAGACCAGGCCCAACCCGCCTGCCAAGTATGGACCCACCACGGAGCCGGGCCCGGTGCCGTCGATGCCCGGGAGTGAGATCATCTCTCCATCGGCGCGCAGCTGATCGATCTGGTCCGCGGAGAGAATGTTCCCGTCGGCATCAACGGGATTGCCGAATTGGTCGGTTTCCCCCGCGAAGCCCTGGAGGAAGGGCTGTCCGGAATCATCAAGCCCCCCGCTTTCCGGGCCTTCCACCGAGCTCCAAGCGCCGGCGTCGTATCCGGTGCGGGAGGGCGCGCCGGCGTCGTTCCACGCGGCGGCGATGGCGATGGAACTCAACAGCGTGACGAGGAGCAGCACCCCTGCAAGGTATCGGGGAACCACTTTCTTGGCGCTGCGTACTTCCAGGGACGCGGTTCGCACCGGTTGCAGGTGCCGCGGCCACGTGTACTGGCCAATCAGGTAGACCGCACCGAGCCAGAATCCAGGGGCCGCCGCGTGCACGGCGAGGTGTTCAAAGCCGGTTGCGTTCGCGGGGTTCCCCTCTGCGGTGGCCCAGAGGTTGGACAGGCCGGAGGTGCCGCTGGCAAAGAACGCAATCACCGCGGTCCACAATGCATGGCGGGATACGCCTGTGGTGTTGGCCCGTGACGCCGGGTCTGCCGCCATGAAGCGCAGTACCACATAGATCAATGCCGCACAGAGTGCCAAGGACAGGCTGGCTGCGGAGAATGCGTCCATGGGAAGTGCCCCTCGAATGACTTTTGTATCAATGTGTCAACTCATTGAGACAAAGTTCGAGGGGGAATGCAAGGGTAGGCGCCGCCGGCGGCCAAATCGTTATCCGGCGAGCAGGTCGTTGTACTCCGGGTAGCGGCGTAGGTAGTCCTGGACGTAGGAGCAATGCGGAACGATTCTCAGTTCGCGCTCCCGCATCTGTTCCAGCACCAGGGTGACCAGGGCGCGTGCGTAACCCTGGCGACCGTATTCCTCGTTGATGATGGTGTGTTGCAACGTGGCGACGTCGCCCTCCAGGCTGTAGCCCAGGAACCCGATAAAGGTGGAGCCGTGCCACAAGCCGTAACGGCCGCGGTCGGCATCGTGGTTGAGGCGCAATCCCTGGTGGGCAATCTTTTCCACGTTCTTGTCGTGGGCTTGGTGGGGGGCCATGATGCACTCCTTGCAATGCTCTGAAAACACCGGAACCCCGCGTTGGGGCCCCTGCTAGAAGACTACCGCGAAGCGGCAGCCCTAATCCTCAAACGCGTCGTAGACTTCCACCGAGATGAGCTTGCGCTTGCGCGAGAGCGGTTGGTGCACAACGATCACCGCACCGGGGTGCAGGTACGGGTCCGTCGCGGGCAGGAAGGACGCGGGGGCCGGCTTCAGCCGCTCCCGCAGCTCGGCGATCACCGGCGGAAGCACCGGGCGGTGCGTGCACACCGCCTGAGGACGGCGCTTGTCCAACAGCTTGGCCACTGCCTTGCGGGCCTTCTCCGGGTGGCGCTTGGCCTCGTGCTCGGTGAGCGAACCCAGCATCTTCACGTTAAAGCGGTGCTGCTTCAAGTATGGGGCCACCGTTTGCACGCAGCGTGTCCAGGGGCTCGAAGCCACCCTGGCCGGACGCCAAGAGCCCAGCAGCCTGGCCACGGCCAGCGCCTGGCGTTCCCCGGTGGCGGCCAACGGACGCTTGCCCTCTTCGCGGGTCCATTTCGAACGCGGCTTGGCCTTGGCATGGCGCACCACCACAAAAGGGTGGGTCTCCAGCAGGCCCTCCTTGTACGCACCCACCAATGCCTCCAGCGGTTCCACGTCCCCGGGGTTGGTCAGCCACGCCCGTGCCATCTTCGGGCTGGCCCAGCGCACCGCGTCGGTTTCCTTGCCGTCGGGCACCGGCGGGGTGCCGGTGGACTTGGCGGCCCAGTAGTAGACAACCTTGGCGCCGGCGCCCACCTGGTAGCTCATGGCCGGCAACGGGATGCCCAGGGTGATGTCCATGCCGACCTCTTCGAAGACCTCCCGGGTGGCGCACTCGGGCATGGTTTCCCCGGCGTCGATCTTGCCCTTGGGCCAGGACCAGTCGTCGTAGCGGTCGCGGTGGATCATCAGGACCTCGAGGCCCTCGGTGCCCACGCGCCAGATCAGTGCCCCGGCCGCCTGGACCTCGAACTGCCCGGCCCTGATCTCGGGTGAATCGCTTGAACGCGTGAAATACACGGCCCTAGCGCCTCACGACTGTCCGCTGGCGGGTCCGCGATTCGATCAGCCACGACTGGATGTCCTGAAGCGGGGCGCCGTCGGCGTCCTTGTGGTGCCGGGTCCACTCGCCTCCGGAGTCCAGGTGCCAGCTGGCGGTGCCCGGGTCCATGTAGCGGTCCAGCAACGCCACCAGGTCGGTGATGTCCTCCCGGCTGCTCAGCGAAACCAGCGCCTCGACGCGGCGGTCCAGGTTGCGGTGCATCATGTCGGCCGATCCGATGTACACCACCGGTTCCCCGGCATTGGCGAACATGAACACCCGGCTGTGTTCCAAAAAACGGCCCAGTACCGAGCGCACCTTGATGTTCTCGCTCAGCCCCGGAACCCCGGGGCGCAACGCACAGATCCCGCGCACGATCACATCGACCTGCACCCCTGCCTGCGAGGCGCGGTAAAGGGCGTCGAGGATTGCCTCGTCGACCATCGAATTGACCTTGATGACCACCCGGGCGGGAAGCCCGGCCTTGCGGTTGGCGATCTCCGCCTCGATCCGGTCGATCAGCCCCGAACGCAGCGAGCGCGGGGCGACCAGCAGGCGCTTGAACGTTGAGCGCGGGGCATAGCCCGAGAGCTGGTTGAAGAGCCTCGAGAGGTCCTCGCCGACCGCGTCGTCGGAAGTGAGCAACCCGAGGTCCTCGTAGTAGCGGGCGGTGCGCGGGTGGTAGTTGCCGGTGCCGATGTGGCAGTAGCGGCGCAGCTTCTCGCCCTCGCGTCGGATCACCAAGGAGAGCTTGGAGTGGGTCTTTAGCCCCACGATCCCGTACACGACGTGCACCCCGGCCTGCTCGAGCTTCCGGGCCCAGGTGATGTTGGCCTGCTCGTCGAAGCGTGCCTTGATTTCCACCAGCGCCAGGACCTGCTTGCCGGACTCGGCGGCATCAATCAATGCATCCACGATCGGGGAATCGCCACTGGTGCGGTAGAGGGTCTGCTTGATCGCCATGACCTTGGGGTCGTTGGCGGCCTGCTCCAAAAACGCCTGCACCGAGGTGGAGAACGAATCGTAGGGGTGGTGGAGCAGGATGTCGCGCCGGCGCATCGCGGCGAACACGTTGGCGGCCTTGGAGGTCTCGGATTCATTGAGGAACCGCGAGGTGTGTGCCAGGTGCTTGGGGTAGTGCAAATCGGCACGGTCGATGCCCGCGATCACGCCCAGCCCGCGCAAATCCAGCGGCGCGGGAAGCTCGAAGACCTCATCCTCGTCGACACCCAGCTCGCGCACCAGCAGCGCCCGGATGTTGGGGTTGATGTCCTCGACGACCTCCAGGCGCACCGGGGGGCCGAATCGGCGGCGCAACAATTCCTTCTCCAGTGCCTGGAGCAGGTTTTCCGCATCGTCCTCCTCAACCTCGAGGTCCTCGTTGCGGGTGACGCGGAAGAAATGGTGCTCGACGATCTCCATGCCCGGGAACAGGTGCTCCAGATGCACGGCGATCACTTCCTCCAGGGAGATGAACCGTGCCACCCTGCCCGGGGAGTTCCCGGCGCGCGGGCCGTCAACGGAGATCAACCGGGGCATGGTGTCCGGGACCTTGAGCCTGGCGAAGAGCTCCTTGCCGGAAACCGGGTTGCGCACCACCACAGCGAGGTTCAGCGAGAGCCCGGAAATGTAGGGGAAGGGGTGTGCGGGGTCAACGGCCAGCGGGGTCAGGATCGGGAAGACCTGGTCGATGAACCAGCGGTGCTGCTCCGATTGACAGCGCTCGTCCAGCTCGTCCCAACCCACCAGCAGGATCTGTTCCTCGGCCAGGGCCGGGCGCACCGCCGAGGCGAAGACCTCCGCGTGGCGCAACTGCAGCGCATGGGCCTCGGAGAGCAGCATTTCCAGCTGGTCGATGGGGCTCACGCCGGCCGCGGAGGTCACCGCCAGTCCGGTGGCGATCCGGCGGTTGAGCCCGGCAACGCGCACCATGAAGAACTCGTCGAGGTTCGAAGCGAAGATCGAGAGGAAGCTCACCCGCTCCAGCAGCGCCAGTTCGGTGTCCTCGGCCAGCTCCAGGACCCGGGCGTTGAAGTGCAGCCAGCTCAGCTCACGGTCCAGGAACCTGTCGTCGGCGAAGTCGCCGTCGGGGATCGGGGAGGGCTCGAAGTCGGGCAGCTCGATCCTGTCCTGCGTGGCACGGGATGCCGGGACGTCCGTGATGCCCACGGAGGAGGTGATTGGGTGCGGATCCATGGCTGTTGCCCCTAGCGTTCAATGAAGGTGGAGATTCCGTGTCTGCGCACATCGTGCCACGCCTTCAAGGCCGCGGCACGGCGTCGTTACCTAGCTTAGCGAAACCGGTGCGTACATGACGTCGACGTCCCATTTGGTGAAGCCCAGCTTCCGGTACAGTGCCACCGCCGGGGTGTTGTCCGCATCGACGTAGAGCATCAGCGCATCCAGGCCCAGCGAGTCCAGGTGCGCGATGCCCGCCAGGGTGAGTACCTTGCCCAGCCCGGTGCCCTGGGCCTCGGGGATCACGCCCACCACGTAGATCTCCCCGATCGCCTGGTGCTCGCCGGTGGTGGGGGAGGACAGCGCGGGGTGCACCTTGGTCCAGTGAAAGCCCAGGATCTTTCCGGCCTTATCGACCGCCAACAGGAAGCCTGCGGGGTCGAACCAGTCCTCGGACATGCGTGAGGCCAGGTCCGTATCGGTCATGGCGCCCTGTTCCTGGTGCTGGGCAAATGCCGCGGCGTTCGCCGCAACCCACCCCGGGCCGTCGGTGGCAGGATCGAACGCGCGGATGGTGATGTCTTCGGGCACCTCGGGTGCCGGGACCTGCGTGCCGGCGACCATGCGCATGCGCCACAATTCGCGGATCGGGGCGTAGCCGAAGCGTTCGGCCAGCTTCGCGGCGGCCTCGTGGTTCCCGTGGGCCCAGGCACGCAGGGTTCCTAGGTCAAGTTCCGTGCCCAGCGCGGTGATCAGCGCGGCGGCGATCCCCGAGTCCCGGAAGGAGGGGTGGACCACCATTTCCAGGGTGCCCGGGTTGGCCTGGTCCCCGCGCACGGCAACGGCGGCGCCGACAAGGTCGGTGGAGACAGTGTCATCGTCCTGGCCCAGGTAGCCGTAGGCACCCACCAGGAGCCCCGAGGCTGAGGCCGTGCGCAAATCGACAAGGGTCTGTTCGCTCAGCGGGGGGTTGCCGTCGGCTTCCTCTGCGGCGGCGAGGAGCTGGAGCAATTCAGAGAGCACCGCCGGCTCCGGGGTGCCGGTGACGATCTCGATGCTGACTTCGGGTTTCGGTGCGGCGTTCATACTTCCTAAGATAGCCGCAGCGGCACCTAGGCGTCGATTGTCTCGCTGTTTTCGCGGCGTTGCGGGGCGAAACGGTATCCGACGTTACGCACCGTGTTGATGAGTTGCTCGTTCTCGGTGCCCAGCTTGGCGCGCAGCCGGCGCACATGCACATCCACCGTCCGGGTGCCCCCGTAGTAGTCGTGGCCCCAGACCTCGTGGAGCAGCTTCTCGCGGGTGAAGACCCGGCCGGGGTTCGCCGCCAGGTACTTGAGCAACTCGAATTCCTTGTAGGTGAGGTTCAGTGCGGTGCCGTGCACCTTGGCGGTGTAGCTGGCCTCGTCGATGAGCACCCCTGCGACGCGGATGGGGGCGCCCGGGGCTCCGGGGGCAGGCGGAGTGCGGGCCGTGGCCAGGCGCAACCGCGCCTCGACTTCCGCCGGTCCCGCCGTGTCCAGGAAGACGTCATCGACCTGCCACGACGCGGAGACCCCTGCCATCCCTCCCTCGGTGAGCACCAGCAGCAGCGGGGCACAGACACCGGTGCTGCGCAGCATTTGGCACAACGTGCGCGAACCGGCCAGGTCCTTGCGGCCATCGACCAGCACCACCTCGGCATCCCGGATTCCCGGCAACGCGCTGGAGTTTCCCGGTAGCACCCGCACCTGGTGGGAAAGCAGCTCGAGGGCGGGAACGATCTCGGCGGAGGAGCCCGCGGCGTTGGTCAACAGCGTGATCACTGCCATCTTGGCCTCCCCGTGCGGGCTTGGGTTTCCGGCTCCCTGGTCTTGGAGGCACCGCGTTGGCGGTGCCCGTCGGTCCGTGGAGCGGGAAACGGTGCTTACCTCATGAAGTATAGGTGGCGGCGGGCTGCCGCGGCTGAGCAGCGGCACCGGCACGCCCAACACGCGGTGTGTCCAAGGCGCGGGGCGAAATAGGGGCCACCGGGTGGCGGTAAGGCAGGATGGATGGCGTGAGACTCAAAGTTTTGGCCACAGGAACCATTGCCCTTGCCCTGCTGGTTGGTGCCGGCTACCTTCCCGGGGACACCACCTGGCCGCTGGTCGCGGTGTCGGTGGTGTTACTTGCGCTTTTTTCGATCGGTTGGCCCCGGCTGATGAAGCTGCCCTCCCCGATCCCGGTGTCTGTGGTGATCTTCCTGGCCGGAACGGCCGCGACGTTGCTGGGACTGATGCAGGAGCCGGGCCCGTCCCTGGAAACCGTGGCCCCGGTGGTGGCCGCCGGAGTGATCCTTGTCTTCCTCACCCAGCTGGTGCGCGGCACCGATGCGCAAAAGCGCCTGGAGTCCGTCGCCGTGGGTATTTCCGGCATGCTCGTCGCCGCGTTCGGATCCGGTTGGGTCATGCTGGGAATCGATTCACGGTGGCACGTGCTGGGGTTGGTTGCGGGGATTTCCATGGTGGGCGCAGCAGTGCCCGGGATGCTGCGCTGGCCTGACCGCATCGTCTTCCCGCTGGGACTGGTGCTGGCCGTGCTGTTGGGCGGGGCCGCGAGCTTGCTGGACCAACGTATCGGCGTTCTCCCAGCACTGGTCCTGGGTGCGGGCTGCGGGCTAGTCGTTGTCGCCGTCAGGGCCATGCTGGTGTCCGTGGGCGGACCCAAGGGCACCCTCCAGATGGCCGCCGCGGCACTGGCACCGCTGCTCGTGTGCGGATCCTTGAGCTGGTACGTCTCCGCGTTGTTGCTCTAGCACCGGGGAACGGGCCGGCGCCGCGGCGCGGGCAGGTGGCCGATGTCATGAAAGACGCGGTGCGCCGGGCGAAGCAGTTAGGATGGTGGCATGAACGAATACCTTGGACTTGAAATCTTCTTCCTCACCCTGCTTGTCGTAGCGGGCTTGGGCATGGCCGGCTTTGCCGGGCTTGTGGTGGCACGCCTCTTCAAGGGCCAGAAGTAAGCAACCACTAAGCAGCAAAGGGAAGCGCAGCGATGGCAATCGAGATCCCTACCGACTTGACTCCCGAACTGGTGCCGCTCTCGTGGCTGATCGGGACCTGGGAAGGTTCCGGGCGCCTGGGCGAAGGCGAAACCCAGGACGAGCACTTCTTCCAGCGCGCGAGCTTTACCCAGAACGGGCTTCCGTTCCTGGAATACAGGTCCGAAACCTGGATCACCGACGAGCAGGGCAACATCTTGCGCCCGCTCACCGTTGAAACCGGGTTCTGGTCCCTGGAGCGTCCCATGGTCGACGCCGACCCGGGTCCGGGAATGACCCCCGGGGAGGTGGTCCCGGCACTGCGTTCGGCCCAGGACGTCGAAGACCTGCGCACCGACGATGACGGGTTCAAGATCCAGGCGAACATTTCGCACCCCGGTGCGATCAGTGAACTCTATTACGGCGTCATCACGGGCCCGCAGATCCAGCTGGCCACCGACTTGGTGACCCGCGGGTCCAACGCCAAGGCCTACGCCTCGGCCACCCGGATCTACGGTCTGGTCAACGGGGATTTGTACTGGCGCTGGGATGTATCCACCGGCGGCAACGAGTTGAAAGCGCACGCCTCGGCCGCCCTGAAGAAACAGGGATGAACATGGCGAACTCGCCGTTATTGTCACGACCCGGCGCAGTCGCCGGAGCACAGACCGACGCGGGCGTAGCTGCCCACTACGGGGAACCCAACAAGGAACAACGCGCACTTTTCAACGGTGACGCGATCGCGGATCTCTCCCACTTCGAAGTGGTGCAACTTGCCGGTGAGGACCGGCTGACGTGGCTCAACACCCTCTCCAGCCAGGCCTTGGATAACCTGCATCCGGGCCAAAGCACACAAACGCTGCTGCTCACGGTGCAGGGCCGCATTGAATTCGACATCCGCGTGCTTGCCGGCACCGACTTCCTCTGGCTGCTTCTGGAGCCGGGCCAAGCCCGGCTGCTGGTCACCTTCCTTGAACGCATGCGCTTCATGATGCGCGTTGAAATCACCGACGTCTCTGAGCAGTACGCACTGCTGGGCGCCTGCGCCGCGCAACCGGCCTTGGCACACTACCCGGTGTGGATCGACCCGTGGCCAGGGGTGGCCGTTGGCGGCTACGCCTACTCCGCTCCCGAGGAGCACCCGGGCACCGAAAGCCCCTGGTACCTCTACATCGTCCCTGCCGCAGAGCTGGAGGCCGCTGTGGGGACGACGCCGCTGGCCGGGATGCTCGCTGTCGAGGCCCTACGCATTGCCGCCTGGCGCCCCCGCTTCGGCTTCGACACCGACGAGAAAACCATCCCGCATGAGCTGGATCTGATCCGCACCGCCGTGCACCTGGACAAGGGCTGCTACAAGGGCCAGGAAACCGTGGCCCGCGTCCATAACATTGGACGCCCACCGCGGCGCCTGGTGTTCCTGCAGCTTGACGGCTCGATGCACACGCTTCCCGCCGTCGGCTCCGAGGTCCGGATCGGTGAGAAGGTCATCGGAACCCTGACCTCCGTGGCCACGCACTTCGAGGCGGGTCCGATCGCCCTGGCAATCATCAAGCGCAACATCGACACCGAGTCCGACGTCGATGTCGTGGACGGCGAGGAACACTACGCCGCCAAGCAGGAAACCATCGTGAGCCCCGATGCGGGGCAAACCGCCGGACGCTTCACCGGATTCCTGCGCACGCCGCGCTAAGACCGGCAGCTACACGACGACGCCGCACCGGCAAAAAGGGGGGGCGGGACAAGCGCACTGCGTTTGCCCCGGCCCCCCTTTTTTCATGCCCTGCCTACATGCCGTTGTGCAGTTTCAACGTCATCATGGAGCCGACCACTTCAAAGCCCAGCGAGGTGGCAAGTGCGTTGGCCGCATCCTGGCCGTCCTTGATCCGGGCCTGCGGGATCAGGCCCTCGGAGAGTGCATCGTCCACGGCAAGGGCGGCTGCGTACCGGCCCAGCCCGTGGCCGCGCATTTCGGGGTGGGTGAGCACCCTGGTGTCAGCCAGCAGGGTGCCGGGGCTCGTGTAGCCGGAGCCGGCCACCGGATCGTCACGGGTGTCGGAGAAGAGCACGAAGCATTGGTCCCAGGCGTCCAGGGTGGTAGAGACGGCGTCGTCGCGCGGGGATTTCTCGCGCAGCTCCGCCAAGTCATCGATGTCGACAGAGACGGTGATGTGTTCGGAGTCCACGATTTCGCAGGGGGAATCGAGGTAGGTCAGCGCGTCGACCCCGAGCGAGCGGATCGAGGGTGCCAGCCCCCAGGAATGCAGCAGCCCCAGCAGCGCCCGGTCATCGACGAAGTGGTGGGCAGCGGTTTCGCGCAGCAGCGGCAACAGTTCCTCGGGGGCGCGCACCACCTGGTGGTCGCCCAGGTGCAGCACCTCGACCTTGTCGGTGCCCAGTGAGGGCACGAAGAGGCTCACCGGCTCGCGGTCCGGTTGCAGCCCGGAGTCGGGCACACCGAATTCGCGGGCCCAGGACAAGGCGATGATGGCACGGGTGCCGAATTCAAGATTCACGTTCCGAGCCTAATGCAGGAGCAGGCCGTTGGCTGTTGTTGGCGTCCCGTGGCCTTCAAAATCAGGAAGGCCACGGGACGCCACACCGCAGGCAAAGGCGGTACGGTGCGGTGCGCCGTTGGCACCCGACGAAGCCGAATCAGCCGAAAAGGATCTTGGCCTCCTCGTAGCGGTCCTGCGGTACTCGCTTGAGGTTGTTCAGCGCGGCCTGGAAAGGGACCCTGTTGATCTTGGTGCCGCGCAGCGAGACCATCGAACCCCATGCCTCGTCGGTGACCGAATCCACCGCAGCCATGCCCAGTCGGGTGGCCAGCACGCGGTCAAAGGCGCTGGGCACCCCGCCGCGCTGGATGTGTCCAAGCACCGTGGCCCGGGTCTCGATTCCCGTGGCGTCCTCGATGAACGGGGCGAGCTGCTCGCCGATCCCACCCAGGCGCGGACGGCCAAAGGCGTCCAACCCGCGCTCGGAGAAGGCCTCCTCGGCGCCCTCGGGCACAAAGCCCTCGGCGACGACTACCAGGGGCGCACGCCCGCGGTCGCGGGCCTCCGAGACCCAGGCGTAGATCTGTTCCATAGTCGTTGACTGCTCGGGGATCAGGATCGCATGGGCCCCGGAAGCCATCCCGGCGTGCAGCGCCAGCCAGCCAACGTGCCTGCCCATGACCTCGGCGATCATGCAGCGGTGGTGCGATTCCCCGGTGGTGCGCAACCTGTCGATGGCCTCCACGGCGATCTGGTTGGCGGTGTCGAAACCGAAGGTGTAGTCGGTGGCGTCCAGGTCGTTGTCGATGGTCTTGGGAACCCCGACGATTTTCAGCCCGGCATCGGTAAGCCGCTTGGCCCCGGCCAGGGTTCCTTCGCCGCCGATGGCGATGATCGCATCGACGCCCACGCGCTCCAACGTCGCGGCGATGTTTTCCGGACCGGAATCCGCTCCCTCGAACGCGTTGGTGCGTGAGGTGCCCAGGATGGTGCCGCCCTGCTTGGAGATGCCACGGACCGCGGTGCGGGGCAACTCCATCGCATCGCCTTCCTTGACCCCGCGCCAGCCATCGCGGAACCCCACGAATTCATGGCCGTAGCTCTTGATGCCGTTGAGCACCGCTCCACGGATGACCGCGTTCAACCCGGGGCAGTCCCCGCCACTTGTCATGATCCCGATGCGCATGCAAACTCAATTCCTCGTAGCTGCTCGATCACCCGCAAAGCGGTTCTTGGTTTTGCGGGTGTTTGTGTGCTGGAGCGCGACGTTGGGCTCGCCATGAGCCAGTCTAGCCAAGCCGGGGTTGTGATCGCCACCACCGCGGGGTTCGACGTTCGTTAAAGAGGCCCGTGGTGCCCGGGGGTTTCGCCCCGGGCACCACGGCCCCTGCCTACGGAAAGCCGGTGCGCCCTAGCTCACCGCACGGATCATCTTCTGCAGGGGGATCGAGTCGTCCTGTGCCGGAAGCAGCAGCCACGCCACGATGTAGGCGCCCAGGCCCAGGACCGGGAGCAGGAAGCTGAGCAGCACGCAGATGCGCACCAGGGTAACGTCCCAGCCGAACTTCTCGGCGATGCCGCCGGCGACGCCGCCGGCCAGACGCTTGGGGCCGCGGCGGAAGGGGATCGAGCGAAGGGAATTGAAAAAGGTGTCCATGGTGTCAAAGTCTTTCATGTTGAACGCGGAATGCTTGTGTGGACCGGCAGGCAAGCCGGTAGTTTCCGGCCTACCGGGCTCGGCGGGCCGCGATGATCCCCGCAATGATCAGGATCGCCCCGGCGCCGCCAATCAGCCCGATGAACAGCAACGGCGTGCTGAAGGCGAAGTTCAGCAGCAGGCCGGCGAGCAACGCGATTCCGACGACCAGCAGGATCAGGCCGAAGACCAGGGTTCCGGCCGGAAATGCGGGGGCGGGATCGTTGTGGGTGTTGGGTCCTGTGACGTGCTGGCTCATGGTGCAACCTCGGCTTTCGCTACGTTGATCTCGATGCTGTTGAATGCGCCTTCCAGGTCCAGGTACAAGGTGGGACCCGAAGCGCCGGGGTTGAGCTCGGTGAGACCGTTGCGCACCTGGGTTTCGGAGCCGTTGATCTGCATCGAGGAGAAGGGATTCTCGGAGTCGATGAGCACCGGGATGTTGTCCGGCAGCGTCAGCTTCATCGAGGAGAAGACATTGTCGATCTTCACCGTGGTGTCCGAGGTGATTGTGGAGTAGGAGCGCAAATCCGTCTCCCCGGAGTGGAAGACGTTGGTCATCGTTCCCGAGTCGGTGGTGCTGATTCCCATGAAGCCGGAGTACGGACCGTTTTCACGCAGCGATCCGCCGCCCCAGACCAGGGCCAGGACAAGTGCCGCGATGCCGAATCCAACCAGTGCGCCGCCGGTGCGGTTCTTCACCGCTGCCCCGATGATGCCCAGCGCGATGATGATCAGTGCCACCGCAAGCCCCACGGCGACGGCGTTGGCCGGCAATACCAGCAAGCCCAGCTTTTCCAGTCCGGTGACCAAGGCGAAGGAGAGCACCGCCAGGCCCAGGACGATGGTTGCCGCATAGCCGGGGATGGACTTGTGGCGTGCCGGGCGCGGTGTCTTGGAAGGTTCCGGCGCCGCCGGCCTGTCGAAGGTCGCCGAGGCCCCAGGCGCCGTGCCGTAACCGGGGTTGGGGGTCGGCCGTGGCGCTGTCGGGCTCCCGTACGCCTTGGAGGGCTCCGGGGACTCGGAGGTATCGGCTGGTGGAATCGGCATGGTTTTATCCTCTGTGAAGGGCCTGGTGGCTGGCCCGCTGCCGGGCAACGGCGTGTGGGTTCCGATGGCGTCTATCGGTGAAGCGGCCTGCGTGGTTCCGGAAACGGCCCGGTCATCGGGTTCAGTGTCGCCGCCCTTTGGCTTGGAGCGGTTGGCATCGTCCCCGCTCGTTCCTGGTGAGTCGTTGTTGTCCGGAAGCGGGACCATGCCCTGCAGGGCATGGGCGGACAGCGGAGTCGTTGCAGAGGCCCCGGGCGTGAATGGTGCGCTGGCCGCGGAGGTGCCCTGTTCGAAGCCGGCGTGGCCGGCGGGGTGGGTTGGTGGCGCGGGGGACGGCTCGCTTGGCCAGTGGTAGCCGGAGCCCGGCTTATCCTGATCGCGCCCTGCCCCGGCGAAGCGTCCACGGCGGGCGAAGATCAAAAAACCGACTCCCAGGATCACCAGAAGGGTCCAGAACCCGCCGTCCCACCAACCAAAGGCGGCCGGGGAGCTAACGGAGCCGACGATGAAGAAGATCAACGCGCCGGTCATCCCGTTGCTCCAATGCCCGGCGAGGACCTCTTGGAAGTGGATCCGCCCATCGGGCCCCGGTAGGAAAGCCCAGGCCAGCCCGTAGAGCAGCAAACCGACGCCGGCCACGAAGCACAAGGCCACGAAAATGCCGCGCACCAAGATCGGGGAGATCCCGAATCGTTGGGCAACACCGCAAGAGACGCCGCCAACCCAGTGGTCTTCGCCGCGTTGCAGCCCCAGTTCCCGTACCCAACGGAAGAACCCGTTGTCCATCGATGATTCGTTCATGCTTCCATCCTTGTCCTCAACAGGCTCCGCCCGCTATGGGGGTCGCCCCTGATTGAACCCTGAGCGGTACCCCGGAAGAAGCCAAAAGACCGGGAAACACGGCGCCGGCATGCTTGGATGGATACATGAGCCAAACACCCCTGCGCCCCGCACTGTTGCGCGGGCAACCCCGCGTCATCGCAGGGGTATGTTCGGGGATGGCCGCCCACCTCGGAGCGCCGCTTGCCTGGGTACGTATCGGTTTTGCCCTGGCCAGCTTGCTGGCCGGGGCCGGAATCGTGCTTTATGCCTGGCTCTGGATCTTTTTGCCCAGCGCCGATGACGCCAAACGAGATGCCGCTCGCGCCGCCGGCACCCGGCGCTTCACCCTGGCCGAGGAATTGGGGCCCAAACCCGATGCCCCGGATACCGACCCCGCGGAAACCGCCGCGATGGCCTCGCTGCGCCAGGTCCTCATCGGCCTGGCCCTGCTCCTGGTGGCGGGCTTGGCCGCGGCGCAACTGCTTGGTGTCCAGATCCGCTGGAACCTCATATGGCCCACGCTGGTGGTTCTTTCCGGCGCGGTGCTCACCTGGACCCAGCTGGATGAGGGCGGGCGGGCAGGACTGCGCAAGAGCACCGGGTCCCTGGAGCCCAAGGGCCTTGCCCGGCTGCTGGTGGGGCTGGCCCTGGTGGTCGCCGGAGTGCTCTTGCTGCTCAGCGGTTCGGTGGGACTGAACGCACTGCTTTCCGGGCTGGCGGTGGCCTTGGCGGTGATTGCCGGCCTGGTGCTGGTGCTGTTGCCGTGGGCGTTGCGGTTTTGGCGGGACTTCGTCTCCGAGCGGGCGAACCGGGTGCGTTCGGCCGAACGTGCGGACATCGCCGCGCACCTGCACGATTCGGTGCTCCAGACCCTGGCCCTGATACAGAAGCGTGCGGATGACCCGGCCAGGGTGCTCACCCTGGCCCGTGCCCAGGAACGCGAGCTGCGCTCCTGGCTCTATGACGAGCCCGAGCGAAGCAAGAATGAAATCAGCGCAGCGATCCGCGCTGCAGCGGCGGAGATCGAGGAGCTCTACCTGGTTTCCATCAACGTGGTGGCCGTGGGGGAGCGGACCGGGGCCCCGGGACACGACGCGCTGTTGCAGGCCACTCGTGAAGCGTTGACCAATGCAGCGAAGCACGCCGGTGGCACCATTTCGGTCTATGTCGAGGCATCGGTGTCCCTGGTGGAGGTATTCGTGCGTGACCGGGGGCCGGGATTCGACCCCGAAACGGTCGGCACCGACCGGCACGGGGTGCGCGAATCAATCATGGGGCGCATGGAACGCAACGGCGGGCATGCAAGCATCAAAAGCGATACGGAGGGCACCGAGGTGCACCTTGTGATGGAATCGGAAAACGGAGAAGACAATGACTAAGGCTACCGAGGGCACCACGACGGGCAAGGTTCCGGTGGTGGTGGTCGATGACCACGGGATATTCCGTTCCGGGCTCAAGGCGGATCTGGATAACCGCATTGAGGTGGTCGGGGAGGCCGCCACCGTCGAGGACGCCATTGCCGTGGTCCATGCCCGGCGCCCCGCGGTGGTGCTGCTGGATGTGCACCTGCCCGGCGGACGCGGCGGTGGTGGGGCCGAGGTGCTTGCCGGATGCGTCGACGTGTTCGATGAGGTGCAGTTCCTGGCCCTGAGCGTCTCGGACTCCGCCGAGGACGTGGTCACGGTGATCAGGGCCGGGGCCCGCGGGTATGTCACCAAGTCCATTTCGAGCACCGAGATCTTCGACGCGGTGCTGCGGGTGGCCGGCGGGGATGCGGTGTTCTCCCCGCGGCTTGCCGGGTTCGTGCTCGATGCCTTTGGTACCCAGGCGGCGATCAGCGCCGATGAGGAACTGGATCTGCTCAGCGCCCGTGAGCTTGAGGTCATGCGGCTGATCGCCCGCGGTTACAGCTACAAGGAAGTTGCCAAGGACCTGTTCATTTCGGTCAAGACCGTCGAAACCCATGTTTCCTCGGTCTTGCGCAAACTCCAGCTTTCCAACCGGCATGAACTGACCCGTTGGGCCGTAGACCGACGGATCCTCTAGAACCCAAGTCCCCGGGGCAGGGATGCGAAAGGTCGGTGGCCGGAACCGCGCTGCGGATTCCGGCCACCGACCTTTTGCCATCGGGTAAAAGGTGCCTGCCTGGCTACTTGGCTTCGCCCAGCAGCGTCGCCAGCCGGCCCACGCCCTCGGCGAGGTCGTCGTCACCCAACGCGTAGGACATGCGGATAAAGCCGGAGGGGCCGAACGCCTCGCCGGGAACCACCGCGACCTCCACCTGCTCCAGGATCAATGCGGCAAGCTCGGCACTGGTGCGCGGCACCACGCCACGGATCTCGCGGCCCAGTAGCCCACGGACATCGGAATACGCGTAGAACGCTCCCTCCGGGACCGGGCAATTCACGCCGTCAATGGCGTTCAGGGCGCTGACCATCGCCTTGCGGCGGCGGTCGAACGCCGTGCGCATCTCGATGACAGCATCAAGGGGACCGGAGACCGCGGCAAGCGCGGCCATCTGCGAGACGTTTGCGACGTTCGAGGTTGCATGCGATTGCAGGTTGGTGGCGGCCTTGATGACATCGATTGGTCCTGCCATCCATCCCACGCGCCATCCGGTCATCGCATAGGTCTTGGCCACGCCGTTGAGGATGATGACCTTGTCGCCCAGTTCCGGGGCAGCGGTGGCGATCGAGGTGAAGACCGCGTCGTCGTAGGTCAGATGCTCGTAAATCTCGTCGGTGATGACCCAAAGGTCCTTGGACGCCGCCCACCGGCCGATTTCGGCGACCTGGTCCGGGGAATACACGGCGCCTGTCGGGTTTGAGGGCGAGACGAAGAGCAGCACCTTGGTCTTGGGACTCAACGCCGCATCGAGCTGGTCGATGGTGACCTTGTAGCCCTGTTCAGGACCGGCAAAAACCTCAACGGGGACACCGCCGGCCAAGCGGATGGCCTCGGGGTAGGTCGTCCAGTAGGGGGTGGGCACGATGACCTCGTCACCGGGATCCAGCAGGGTGGCAAACGAGTTGTAAACCGCTTGCTTGCCGCCGTTGGTGACCATGACCTGTGCGGCGTCGAGCTTGTATCCCGAGTCCCGCATGGTTTTCTCCGCCACAGCGGCCCGCAGCTCGGGCAGTCCCGCTGCGGGGGAGTAACGGTGGTACTTGGGGTTGCGTGCCGCGGCAACAGCTGCCTCGACGACGTAGTCGGGGGTGGCGAAATCCGGTTCGCCGGCACCGAAGCCGATGACCGGACGTCCCGCAGCCTTCAGTGCCTTGGCCTTGGCATCGACGGCGAGAGTGGCGGATTCTGCGATGGACCCGATTCGTCGGGAAATGCGTGACATGGCGTCGCTTCCTGGAATGGAGATATGGACGTGCGGATAAGCCAAGCTTAGTGCGGGCGGAGGTTCGGGCACCATTATTCTCCAGACACACCCGCGTAGTGTGAAGCTGCGTCCAAGGTGGCGCGTGCCCATGGCGGTGAACGCCGCCGCCGCGATCTCCGCACGTGGGATGGCTCAGGTCAGCGGTCCTTAGGCTCAATCCACACAACCCGGGGGCGCCGCCGATGCGCCCATCGGGCTAGTGTTCCGGGTCGCGGCCGTAGCGCTGGCGAAAGAGCTCTTGGGCCGGCTCCGCGTCGAGGTCCCGCTCCAGCTGCCGGTGGCGCACCTGATGCCACTGGAGGTAGGCCGCAGCGCCAAGAAACAGCGGAGGAGTCAGGGCAAAGGGCAGGAAGAGCACTCCCGAATACTCGACCAAGCCGAATTGTGCGCCTCCGGCCAGCACCAACAGGCTCATTCCCGCCCACGTCAGCAAGTTGACGCCCAACCGCATGGCCCATAGGGCAAGGCCAACGCCCAGGTACCACGACAGCGGCAGCGCAGAACCCATGGCCAGGACGCCCACCAGTGCACCTAAGAACAGTTGAAGCACCATGGTTCCTGATAGTTCCCTCTTTGCGCGCAGGCAGATCCAGACGCCGATGGCGATCAGTGCGGGAACGGCGGCCAGCAGCAATTGGGGCAAGGCACCGGGGGAGGGGGAATAACGTGCGGTGATCCGAAGGATCGCATCGAGCGCGGAACCACCGGCAAAAACCAGCAGGACCAGGGCGCTGGACAGCTCGGGGGAGACGGCCTTGGCGGTGGAGGGGAGCATGCACGCAAACCTAGCAGTGGAAATCCGCCCGGGTTTCCTGCGGTGAAAGGGCTCCGGGAGGCCCGGTTCGACAAGCAGCACGTTCTTTGCGTAGACTTAATCCTCGGTGTTGGAAAACATCTGGATCACCAAGTCGACATCGATTTGATGGTTCGTGGGCGTAAGCACCATAGGGTAGTGGCGCAATTGGTAGCGCAGCGGTCTCCAAAACCGCAGGTTGCAGGTTCGAGTCCTGTCTGCCCTGCGCAGTGGCAATCATCTACGATTGCTCGGCGAATATTCACGTCACGGTGTGTTGTGGTCGATACGGCTGTGGCACACCGTGATTGTTTCAAGTGGGACAATCTGAAACGAGGAATCGGTGACCGAAACGACTGCGAGCAACTCGCATGGCGCTGGGCACAACAACAAACCGTCCAAGGCCGGTTTCTTTGCGGGCATTGCCCTTTTCTTCTTCCGCCAGATGATTTCCGAACTGAAGAAGGTCGTCACCCCGACGCGAAGCGAATTGGTCAACTACACGTTGGTCGTCATCGGCTTCGTCGTGTTGATGATGCTGATCATTTCCGGTCTGGACTTCGTGTTCGGCAACGGATCGATCCTTGTCTTCACCAATTCGCCCGAACAATAACCTGGGATCATTCGCCCCAATATTTCTGGTGAACCAGTAACAGAAAGCAGGAACCGCAGTGTCCGAGCAGGAACACGAACCGCAGGCCACCGAAGAACTCGAAGGCCAGGGCGTAGAGGTCGATACCAATGAGGTGTCGACCAATTCCGTCGTTTCCGAGGACGCCGAGCAGGCTCCCGTTTCCGAGAACGCCGAGCAGGCTCCCGAGGATCAGGCTCCGGTCTCCGAGGATGCCGAGCAGGCGCCCCGGGATCAGGCTCCAGTCTCCGAGGATGCCGAGCAGGCGCCCGGGGATGAAGCCGAAGAGGAAACCCCGGCTGTGGATCCCATCGAGGAATTCCGCACCCAGCTGCGCCGCCAGCCCGGTGAGTGGTACGTCATCCACTCCTACGCCGGTTACGAAAACCGCGTGAAGCTCAACCTCGAGACCCGTAGCCAGACCCTTGGCATGGAGGAGCTCATTTATGAGATCCAGGTCCCGATGGAAGAAGTCGTGGAGATCAAGAACACCACGCGCAAGATCGTGCGTCGTGTGCGCATCCCCGGCTACGTGCTTGTCCGCATGGAACTCACCGACGCCTCATGGGGTGCGGTCCGTCACACCCCCGGTGTCACCGGCTTCGTCGGCAACGCCCATGACCCGGTCCCGCTGCGTCTTGATGAAGTCTTCTCGATGCTCGAGCACACCATCGTGACCGAAGAAGAAGGCGAGCACTCGAAGTCGGGCCGCGCCCCGATCACCGAGGTCAACGTCGATTTCGAGGTTGGCGAATCGGTGATCGTCAACGATGGCCCCTTCGAGACTCTCCCGGCAACGATCAGCGAGATCAAGCTGGATTCCTCGACAATGGTCGTGCTGGTCTCGATCTTCGAACGCGAGACCCCCGTGACCCTGTCGTTCAGCCAGGTCACCAAGATCCAGTAATATTTAGACTTCGTGCCTGCGCCCGGATGCTTTACCGGGAGCACGGCACGGTTTCGGCCGCCGAGCCACGGCGGTCAACCCCCCGAGGCACGCTCCTGTGCAACGGGGCAACGCAACAGAAGAAGGACCCGACATGGCCCCCAAGAAAAAGGTCACCGGACTCATCAAGCTGCAGATCAACGCAGGCGCCGCAAACCCGGCACCTCCGATCGGTCCCGCGCTTGGTCAGCACGGCGTCAACATCATGGAATTCTGCAAGGCTTACAACGCGGCCACCGAGTCGCAGCGTGGCAACGTGGTTCCGGTTGAAATTACTGTCTACGAAGACCGTTCTTTCACCTTCATCACCAAGACCCCGCCGGCAGCCGAGCTCATCAAAAAGGCTGCAGGCGTTGCCAAGGGTTCAGCTACCCCGCACACCGTCAAGGTTGCCAAGCTGACCCAGGCCCAGGCCGAAGAGATCGCCGCCACCAAGATGGAAGATCTCAACGCTAACGACATCAAGGCCGCTGCCTTGATCATTGCAGGCACCGCCCGCTCGATGGGCATCACCGTAGAAGGCTAAGCAACACCTTCCACACCCGCGAACCCGGAGAAGATCCAGGAGCGCACACCCAAAAACAATAAAGACGATGCGGAACCATCCGGAATCCTTCCGGTGCACCACATCGCAAGTGGCAGGGTCGCGCGCGATCCATACATGACCACGACTGCATAAGGAGAAAAAGCAGATGGCAAAGCGCAGTAAAGCATTCGTAGCCGCCGCGGCTAAGATCGAAGAAGACAAGTTCTACGCTCCGGTTGACGCCGTCGCACTGGCCAAGGAAATCGCCTTCTCGAAGGCTGACGAGACCGTTGAGGTTGCTTTCCGCTTGGGCGTTGACCCGCGCAAGGCCGACCAGATGGTCCGCGGCACCGTTATCCTTCCCCACGGCACGGGCAAGACCGCCCGCGTCCTGGTGTTCGCCAACGGCGACAAGGCAGAAGCCGCAATCGCGGCCGGCGCCGACTTCGTTGGCTCGGACGACCTGATCGCCAAGATCGCCGGCGGCTGGACCGATTTCGACGCAGCAGTTGCAACCCCTGACCTCATGGGTAAGGTCGGCCGCTTGGGCAAGGTACTGGGTCCTCGTAACCTGATGCCGAACCCGAAGACCGGCACCGTCACCATGGATGTGGCCAAGGCCGTCAGTGAAATCAAGGGTGGCAAGATCGACTTCCGCGTCGACAAGCACTCGAACCTGCACTTCATCATCGGCAAGGTTTCCTTCGATGCCCAGAAGCTGGCAGAGAACTACGCAGCAGCACTGGACGAGGTGCTTCGCCTGAAGCCTTCCTCCTCCAAGGGCCGCTACATCACCAAGGCCACCGTGGCTTCGTCCTTCGGTCCCGGCATCGCCGTTGACCCGAACGTCACTAAGGTGTTCGCAGACGCCTAAGCGCATCTGACCTTGCAGATATCCCGTTCCCACCACGGTGGGGGCGGGATATCTGCGTTTAACCCCAGAAGTGCCCCGAGCATGCTTCCTGGGGCCAGAGCGGCCTGGAATGCGGGCAGCGCTACCTTGCCCGCTGCCCCGGGGTACGAACACGACACCGATGCAGGGCCCATCAGCAGGAACCTTCCGGTTGGTAGATGCAAAGGTCGGCATCGTGGCGGTGTGCCATGAACCCGGGCTGGTGCATGCTGGATTGCCTTCACGCTCCGAGGTCCCTGGTGGCCAACTTTGCGCCACGCAGCCGACCAGCACAAGTTCTCGTGTGGGCAGGGGCACTTCAGCACTCATGGTGAATCCGTGAGGCATGATGCCTTCCGGGTGGGTTCCGGAGCACGGATGCGATCAGGGGGAACCAACATCAACGTTGGGCAGCTGTCGCATCGCGCAACAGCTCGTCGAAGTCGTATTGGCCCTCGAATCATTCACCGTCGTGTTCCAGCAGCGAAGCGTTCGTGGACGTGGGGATCTCGGCCCCACCGGACCGGTTGGCCATTCATCCGGGCATTTCCGCTTTTGCGAAGGAATATCGATATGCGTCATCGATCACACCCAGCGTCGTGCAGGGTGGAGGTCGGAAGCGGGAAGCATGGAAAAGACCATGGGCAAGTTCCGTATGAGGGGATGTCGGATCTATGTTTGACTACTGGTTTTGGATTTCCGGGGATGTGAACGAGCCCAGTCGCCGCACTTCATCTAGGAACGGCGGCGGCGCATTGGTTCGATGGGTTCCAGTGCCCTGGAAGAAGCGCAGGACGGTTTGGGGTGCAGGCAGTGGAAATCCTGCTATTATTAATTCGTCGCAATCTGATTGCGACTTGGTGACTATGTCACCACGCGTTCCCCGGCGGAGACCCCAAGCCCCGCCCCGAACGCGTTACCGCAGCAATGCGTTCCCCCAAGTTGCATTGCTGCACAGGCAGGCCCCTCCCTTTCGCTATCCCCCAAGAAGCGAAACCCGAGGGGCCTGCCGTCTTTTCATCGCCAGTGGGCCTGGAAGGGGGATCCCTGGCCTTGTAGCCAAGAACACCACGGGTTCGATTTGGAGTCGAAGACATTGCGCTGTTAGGCTTGTTCATACCGAAGACCGTCGGTCGAGTATTGCTGCTTTGAGCAGTAATACTCCGAAAGTCCCACAAGGACGACCTGCGCAGGTGAACGAAGTGTATTTGACTCAATTTTATTGCGTTATTTCCGCCCCGTGCATCCTGCATGGGGCGTTTTTTATGCCAGTACTCCTGGCCGGGCTACATCGACTGGTATCAGATCTATACCCCGGAAGGAGTGTTATGGCAACGCCGATTAAGGTTTCCGCAGTTGAGGAAATCGCCGTCGACTTCAAGGAGTCGACCGCCGCTGTCCTGACCGAATACCGTGGGCTTACTGTTGCGCAGCTCAAGGCGCTTCGCCGTTCACTTGGTCAGGAGACCAAGTACGCGGTTGTGAAGAACACCTTGACTGGTATCGCAGCAAAGGAAGCCGGCATCGAAGCATTCGACGGCCAGCTTTCTGGTCCGACTGCAATCGCCTTCATCAAGGGCGATGCAATTGCTGCCGCTAAGAGCCTCACGGATTTTGCCAAGGATAACAAGCAGCTCATCATCAAGACCGGTTACTTCGAGGGCAAGGCCCTTGACGCAGCCGGGGTTGCCGCACTGGCAGCCCTTGAATCGCGTGAGTTCCAGCTTGCCCGCGTGGCTGGCGTGTTGCTGGCACCGGCTTCCGCCGCTGTCCGCACCATCGAAGCACTGCGCGCAAAGCTCGAAGAAGCAAACGGTGGCGCTGCTGAAGCACCTGCCGAGGCCGAGGCACCTGCTGCCGAAGCCGCCACCGAAGAAGCCTAAGCTTTCTTCAACCCCCTCACTCAAGTAACTTGCGGCACGCATGTGCCGCCAACGGAAAGGACGCCCATCATGGCGAAGCTGTCCACCGAAGAGCTCTTGGAAGCCTTCAAGGAAATGACCATCATCGAGCTCTCCGAGTTCGTAAAGACCTTCGAGGAGACCTTCGAGGTCTCCGCAGCAGCTGTTGCAGTTGCTGGCCCGGCCGCCGGAGGCGCCGAGGAAGAAGCCGAGCAGACCGAATTCGACGTTATCCTCCTGGGCCCGGGCGAAAAGAAGATCGCAGTGATCAAGGAAGTCCGCGCCTTGACCTCGTTGGGTCTGAAGGAAGCCAAGGAGGTCGTTGACTCGGCTCCCAAGGCTGTCCTCGAAGGTGTCACCAAGGAAGCTGCAGAGAAGGCAAAGGAGGCCCTCGAGGCCGCCGGCGCATCGGTTGAGCTCAAGTAGTTCTCCACTTTTCCGCCTCTGGCCCGTAGAACCATTTGGTTTTGCGGGCCAAAGGTCTTTAACGCCCGTTTGAACCGCCCCGGCAAGCTGGAGATTAACTGTGACTTCGGCCTCATAATTCCCCGAGGAAGGTCGAATCCTTTGTTCTTTGCTATCGTAGATAACGGATAGATAACGATAACAGTGGACCGTGAGGGGGGGGGATGGCGATGTCTAGCAGCGGAACGATCCTGCTCAACGCACCGTCAAAGGTGACCCAGGACAAGCCTGCTCCCCAGGTGAAACCCGCAGCAAAGAGGGCACCGCGACTGGCACTGCTCGACGGATTGCGTTTTGCGGCGGCCTTGCTCGTCGTCCTTTACCACTACACCGCATGGCACCACGGATTCTGGGGCACCGAGGAAGCCAAGGATTCCTGGCCCGGACTTTCAAGGATCAGTGTCTACGGCAACATGGGCGTCCAGCTGTTCTTCATCATCAGCGGATTCGTCATCCTGCTTTCGGCATACGGCAAGGGCGCAGGACGGTTCATCGGATCGCGCGTCGGGCGGTTGTACCCCGCCTATTGGGTCGCGGTTCTGGCCACCGGGTTTCTCGTCATCGTGATGTGGCCCAAGATGGGTGCGGGCCTCGGATTGAAGGAAGTTCTCGCGAACCTCACCATGTTCCATCCCGCCATGGGGCTTAGGCATATCGACGGGGTCTACTGGACACTGTGGGTGGAAATGCGGTTCTACCTGCTGATCCTGGTGCTGATCGTGCTCCGGTTGCTCACCATCCGCGGCATGACGATCCTTGCGGCACTGTGGCCGGTGCTCGGTCTGGCAGCGAACCTGATGGGTCGCGAGTCCGCGGACAAGATGCTCATGAGCGAGTACGCACCGCTCTTTTGCGGCGGAATCCTCCTTTTCTTGATCTACCGCTTCGGGCACAGCATCATGCGCTGGTCCCTGTTGGTGCTCAATGTCGGAATCGCCGCATACTTCACGGGGCTCAACGGGCCGCAGGAAGCCATGGAACTTGTTGGCTACCAGATCCCCGCATGGCATTACTGGCTCATTGTGTCGGGACTCTTTGCTGCTGTCGCGGTGCTATCCCTGACGCCGCTGCGCAAGGTGCAGTGGAAGTTTCTTGCCGTGTTGGGCGCGTTGACCTACCCGCTTTACTTGTTGCACCAGGTCTGGGGTTGGTGGATGATCGACCACCTCGCTCCGGTACTGGGCAAAAACGTGACTCTCGCAGTGGTCATCGCCACCGTGCTGGCGGCCGCATTCCTGGTCCAACGTTTCGTTGAACGGCCCTTGGCAAAGCCGCTGGCCGCAGCAACAACCAAGGGGCTGGACCTTGTTGGTGTCCGGCTCGGACTCAAGGCCAAGCCGGAGGCTCCGGTTCCGCGTCGCCGATGTCCGCGACCGTTGCATCCAAGGCCGCGAGCAGCTGTGCAGATTCCACAAACGCGGAATGACCGCGGCCGCCGGCCCCGATGCAGACCCTTCCTTGTTCGACGCCGAAATCAGCGTAGACCGGCCACGGTGTGCTCGAGCCCAGCGGAGTGATGGTGCCGCGTTCATAGCCCGTTGCCGCCAAGGCCACGTCGGGTTGCGGCAACGACAGCTTGTTGACACCCAGCAGCGAGCGCAGCTTGGGCCAGGAAATGACCCTGTCACCTTGAACTAGAACAAAGAGGAACGTTCCGTCCTTGCGCTTGACCACCAGGGATTTAATGATTTCATGTCGCTGGATCCCCAAGAGCCTTGCCGCCTCCGGGAGGCTGCCAGCCGGTGGCCGGGAAACGACATGGACCTCGAGTCCGCGTGCGGTGGCATCGCGGATCATTCGTTCCACGCCGGCTGGCAATCGTTGCGTCACCATCTTCTGCTCCTCGCGGCCCAGCAACGGCGCACCGCACTGTCCGCCGCCGCGCGGTTTGACCGCCCACTTGCCGCGCCCCGACGTTTCAATTCCAATACTGCACTCAATGCCGGGCGTGCACCCGATGCCCCGATGGGGTGACGCAAGGCAATTGCACCACCACGGATGCTTACCTTCTGCAGTGGGCAGTGGCGAGCCTTCGGGGGTTGGCACGCAACGGCATCGAAGGCCTCGTTGATCTCGATGAAATCGAGTTCCGTGGTGGCCCAGGCACGGGTATCCAGCGAAGCGGCGATGGTATGCAAGGGTTGGGAGTGCAGCGAGTTGTCCTGACCGGCCACCGACCCGGAAGCATCTATAGTCGAGGGCACCTCATTGCCATGGGCCTGAGCGTACTGCCGGGAGGCAAGGATCAGTGCGGCAGCACCGTCGGACAGGGGAGAGGAATCGCCGGCAATGCCGGCGGCGGCTGCCGCCCGATGATCGGATGCGGCGGCAACTTCGACCTGCCCTAAGCAGGTGCGGCCCGGTGCGGGGTTATGCCTCTCCGTGCGCACTCCCACCGGATTGCCGCCAAAGGAATCTGTGGGCACTTCGTTGGCCACCGAGTCAATGGAGATGATGTTTGCGTAGGTCCATCCCGTGCGCGAACCCGGCAGCAGATGCCGTGCTTGGGACATCGACTCGTGCCCGCCGGCGAGCACCACATCGGCATCGCCCACGAGGATCAAGCGTGCCGCATCGCTGATGGCTGCCAGCCCGGAGAAGTAGACCTTGTTCAATGTGGGCGCATTGACGTCCCGGCCGATGCCCGCTGCGATGGAGCTTTGTCGTACTGGGTTCTGTCCGAAGCCGGCCCGGATCGCTGCGGCGCCCGGCTCGATAGCGATCGGTGTTGAAGGCGGGCCGTCGGGGTGGCCGATGCCAGTGCGGCCGCCGGCGACGATGGCTGCCTCACGCGGTGAGGACATGATTGGAGATCTCCCTTACCGGTACCGTTGCTGAATCGAGGCTGTTCGGCACCTGCCTCCAGGTTATCTCGATGTGTTTAGGGACACAGGAGCCATCGTCAATGGTGACGGACACCTCACCGAATATGGTGCGTGGGCTGCCGGGTTGCGTGTTCATGGATGGACATGGTAGGTCGGATGGTGTAATGTAGAGATTTGCGTCTTCTCTTTTCATCTCCGGCCTTCATATAGCGGTAGGCCTGCTCAGCGGTGCTGTGATCAGTGAAACTCTTCACAGAGAGAGAACGCCGGAAACCTGACGGTCTGTGGAAGGATCCATCTTGGTCGCCTCGAGCACCTCTAACAACCAAACCGCTAGTTCGGCCCGCAGCGCGGAATATGCTGGCCGACTTTCTTTTGCAAAGATTCACGAACCACTTGACGTCCCCAACCTTTTGGCGTTGCAGACCGAGAGCTTCGACTGGCTCATCGGCAACGAGCGCTGGAAGAACCGTCTGGCGTACGCCCAGACCATTGGCGATACCAGTGTAGCCAACGTCTCCGGACTTGCCGAGATCTTCGAAGAGATCTCACCGATTGAAGACTTCCAGGAGACAATGTCCCTGAGCTTCTCGGAGCCGGAATTCGCCGACCCCAAATACACTATGGCCGAGTGCAAGGACCGCGACGCAACGTACGCGGCCCCGTTGTACGTTAAGGCCGAGTTCATGAACAACAACACGGGCGAAATCAAGCAGCAGACCGTGTTCATGGGCGACTTCCCGCTGATGACCGACAAGGGTACCTTCATCATCAACGGCACCGAGCGTGTCGTGGTGTCCCAGCTCGTGCGTTCCCCCGGTGCCTACTTCGAGCGCACCCCGGACAAGACCAGTGACAAGGACATCTTCACTGCGAAGATCATCCCCTCACGCGGTGCATGGTTCGAGCTGGAAATCGACAAGCGCGACCAGGTCGGCGTTCGCCTCGACCGCAAGCGCAAGCAGTCGGTCACCGTCCTGCTCAAGGCCCTGGGCTGGAGTGAAGGACGCATCCTGGAGGAGTTCGGACAGTACGACTCGATCCGCGCCACCCTGGAGAAGGACACCACCGATACCCAGGAGGAAGCACTCCTGGATATCTACCGCAAGCTCCGCCCGGGCGAGCCGCCGACGGTCGATGCCGCACAGGCATTGCTGAAGAACCTGTACTTCGAGGCCAAGCGCTACGACCTGGCCAAGGTCGGTCGTTACAAGATCAACCGCAAGCTCGGTGTCGACACCCCGTTGAGCGACCCGGACGCATCGGTGTTGAACATCGATGACATCGTCGCGATGATCAAGTACCTCGTTGCCTTGCACGCCGGTGAAAAGAACGTTTCGGGCATCCGCGAAGGCAAGCCCGTCCAGTTGACCGTCGCCATTGACGACATCGACCACTTCGGCAACCGTCGTATCCGCGCCGTGGGCGAGCTGATCGAGAACCAGGTCCGTACGGGTCTTTCCCGCATGGAGCGCGTGGTCCGCGAACGCATGACCACGCAGGACGTCGAAGCGATCACCCCGCAGACGCTGATCAACATCCGTCCGGTTGTTGCCGCGATCAAGGAGTTCTTCGGAACCTCCCAGCTCTCGCAGTTCATGGACCAGAACAACCCGCTGGCCGGCTTGACGCACAAACGCCGTCTTTCCGCGCTGGGCCCGGGCGGTCTCTCCCGTGACCGTGCAGGCATGGAAGTCCGTGACGTCCACCCCTCGCACTACGGACGCATGTGCCCGATTGAAACCCCCGAAGGCCCGAACATCGGCCTGATCGGTTCGTTGGCGACCTATGGCCGCATCAACGCCTTCGGCTTCATCGAAACCCCGTACCGCCAGGTCGTCGACGGCAAGGTCACCGGCCAGATCGACTACCTGACCGCCGATGACGAGCTGGAATCGTTCATCGCCCAGGCCAACGCGCCACTGAGCGAGGACGGCTCCTTCATCGAAGACGGCGTCCTGGTCCGTGAAAAGGGCGGTGGCGGCGAGCCCGTCATCGTCGAGCCGCTTGAGATCGAATACATGGACGTTTCCCCGCGCCAGATGGTGTCGGTGGCAACGGCCCTGATTCCGTTCCTCGAGCACGACGACGCCAACCGCGCCCTCATGGGTGCGAACATGCAGCGCCAGGCAGTGCCGCTGCTGGCTTCGGAGTCCCCGCTGGTGGGTACCGGCATGGAGAAGTTCGCAGCAGTGGATGCCGGTGACTCCGTCATCGCCACCACCGGCGGCGTTGTCTCCGAGGTCTCCGCGGACCTGGTTACCGTCATGAACGATGACGGCACCGAGGCTGCCTACCCGATCATGAAGTTTGCACGCTCCAACCAGGGCAACGCATACAACCAGCGCGTGATGGTTTCCGAGGGGGATCGGGTTGACTACAACTCGATCATTGCCGACGGACCATCCACCGACAAGGGCGAGCTCGCCCTTGGCAAGAACCTGCTGGTCGCCTTCATGTCCTGGGAAGGGCACAACTTCGAGGATGCGATCATCCTCTCCCAGCGCATGGTCTCCGAGGACGTGCTCACCTCGATCCACATCGAAGAGCACGAAGTCGATGCCCGCGACACCAAGCTCGGCGCCGAAGAGATCACCCGGGACATCCCGAACGTCTCCGAGGAAATCCTGGCCCAGCTCGACGAGCGCGGCATCATCCACATCGGTGCTGAGGTCGAAGCCGGCGATATCCTCGTTGGCCGTGTCACCCCCAAGGGCGAGACCGAGCTGACTCCCGAGGAGCGCCTGTTGCGCGCCATCTTCGGCGAGAAGTCCCGCGAAGTGCGCGACACCTCGCTGAAGGTTCCGCACGGCGAGTCCGGCGTGGTCATCGGTGTTCGCATCTTCGACCGCGACAACGACGACGACCTGCCTCCGGGCGTGAACCAGCTGGTTCGCGTCTACGTGGCACAAAAGCGCAAGATCACCAACGGTGACAAGCTTGCCGGTCGCCACGGCAACAAGGGTGTCATCTCCAAGATCCTGCCGATCGAGGACATGCCGTTCATGGAAGACGGCACCGCCGTTGACATTGTGCTGAACCCCCTTGGTGTTCCCGGCCGCATGAACGTCGGCCAGGTACTGGAAATTCACCTGGGTTGGGCTGCCAAGCAGGGCTGGAAGATCGAGGGCGAGCCGGAGTGGATCAAGGATCTGCCCGCGTTGCCGCGCGAAGTGGTAACAACCACGGTCTCCACCCCGGTGTTCGACGGTGCCTCGGAGAATGAAATCCGCGGCATCTTGGACCACACCAACGTCACTCGTGACGGTGTGCGCCTGATCGACAACACCGGTAAGACCCGTCTGTTCGACGGCCGCTCCGGCGAGCCGTTCCCGGACCCGGTCTCCGTGGGCTACATGTACATTTTGAAGCTCCACCACCTGGTGGACGACAAGATCCACGCCCGCTCCACCGGCCCGTACTCGATGATCACCCAGCAGCCGCTGGGCGGCAAGGCCCAGTTCGGTGGCCAGCGCTTTGGTGAGATGGAAGTGTGGGCCCTGGAGGCCTACGGTGCCGCATACACCTTGCAGGAACTGCTCACGATCAAGTCCGATGACATTCACGGTCGCGTGAAGGTATACGAGGCGATCGTCAAGGGCGAGAACATCCCGGAGCCAGGGGTTCCGGAATCGTTCAAGGTTCTGATCAAGGAAATGCAGTCGTTGTGCTTGAACGTCGAGGTCCTCGGAACCGACGGCAACACAATCGAAATGCGAGACTCGGATGAAGAAGTCTTCCGGGCCGCGGAAGAACTCGGCATCGACCTTTCACGGTCGGAGCCGAACTCCGTCGAAGAGGTTTAGTTCCACGGCGTGATCCAAGGGGTTCGGGGGAGCGGGGCACCTGCAGCAATGCAGGGCAACCGCTCGCCCGCCCTGGATCACCGCATCGAACTGGATACCTTCCAGACCCAACGGTGAGCGAGAGTCCGCATTGGATTCCCGAACACCTCACCACATTAGACTTCAGAGAACTTAGAAGAGAGATAAGGACCATATGTCCAGCGAATCCTCATTCGGCCTCATGCGCATCGGCCTGGCAACAGCGGAAGAGATCCGCGGGTGGAGCTACGGCGAGGTAAAGAAGCCCGAAACCATCAACTACCGCACACTCAAGCCGGAAAAGGACGGTCTTTTCTGTGAAAAGATCTTCGGTCCCACCCGCGACTGGGAGTGCAACTGCGGCAAGTACAAGCGCGTGCGTTTCAAGGGCATCATCTGCGAACGCTGTGGTGTTGAAGTTACCCGTGCCAAGGTCCGCCGCGAACGCATGGGACACATCGAGCTCGCCGCTCCGGTGACCCACATCTGGTACTTCAAGGGCGTTCCCTCGCGCTTGGGCTACCTGCTTGACCTGGCTCCGAAGGATCTTGAGAAGATCATCTACTTCGCCGCCTACATGGTGACTTCCGTTGACGAAGACCGCCGCCACGCCGAGCTGCCCAACCTCCAGGCCCAGCATGACCTGGAACGCAAGCAGCTGGTCCACACCCGCGACTCCGACATCGCCGCCATTGCCCGCGAACTCGAGGACCAGCTTGCTACCCTCGAAGCCAACGGTGCCAAGGCAGCGGAGAAGAAGAAGACCCGCGATTTGGCCGACAAGACGATGGCACAGGTGCGTAAGCGCGCCGATGCCGACATCGAGCGCCTTGACCAGGTCTGGGACCGCTTCAAGAACCTGAAGGTCGCAGACCTCGAAGGTGACGAAGGCCTGTTCCGTTCGCTGCGCGAACGCTACGGACTGTACTTCGAGGGCTCCATGGGCGCCGAGGCGATCCAGAAGCGTCTCGAAAACTTCGACATGGAAGCCGAAGCGGAGATCCTTCGCGAGATCATCGAAAACGGCAAGGGTCAGCGCAAGACCCGTGCGCTGAAGCGCCTTAAGGTCGTCAACGCGTTCCTGACCACCACCAACTCCCCGTTGGGCATGGTTCTTAACGCCGTTCCGGTGATCCCGCCGGAGCTTCGCCCGATGGTGCAGCTCGACGGTGGCCGCTTTGCGACCTCCGACCTCAACGACCTGTACCGCCGCGTGATCAACCGCAACAACCGCCTCAAGCGCTTGTTGGACCTCGGTGCGCCGGAAATCATCGTCAACAACGAAAAGCGCATGCTGCAGGAAGCTGTGGATTCGCTCTTCGACAACGGCCGTCGTGGCCGTCCGGTGACCGGACCGGGCAACCGCCCGTTGAAGTCGCTCTCCGACATGCTCAAGGGCAAGCAGGGGCGCTTCCGCCAGAACCTTCTGGGCAAGCGCGTCGACTACTCCGGTCGTTCGGTCATTGTTGTCGGTCCGCAGCTGAAGTTGCACCAGTGTGGCCTGCCTAAGCAGATGGCACTGGAGCTCTTCAAGCCGTTCGTGATGAAGCGCCTGGTTGACCTCAACCACGCACAGAACATCAAGAGCGCCAAGCGCATGGTCGAGCGTTACCGTCCGCAGGTCTGGGACGTTCTCGAAGAGATCATCACCGAGCACCCCGTGCTGCTCAACCGTGCACCTACCCTGCACCGTTTGGGCATCCAGGCATTCGAACCGCAGTTGGTTGAAGGCAAGGCCCTTCAGCTCCACCCGCTGGTTTGTGCTGCCTTCAACGCCGACTTCGACGGTGACCAGATGGCAGTGCACCTGCCTCTGAGCCCCGAAGCCCAGGCGGAGGCCCGGATCTTGATGCTCTCGAGCAACAACATCCTCAAGCCTTCCGACGGCCGCCCGGTGGCCTTGCCCTCGCAGGACATGATCATCGGTCTGCACCACTTGACCACCAAGCGCCTCGACGAGAAGGGCGCCGGTCGTGCGTTCTCCTCGGTCGCCGAGGCGATCATGGCCATGGACCGCGGGGAACTTCACCTGAACTCACCGGTCAAGATCCGCGTCACCGGCTTCGTCCCCTCCGAGGGCCAGCCGGCTCCCGAAGGCTGGATCGAAGGCGAAGAGGCATTGATCGACACCTCGCTTGGTCAGGTCCTGTTCAACGAGACCCTTCCTGCGGATTACCCGTGGGTGGAACACGTTGCAGGCAAGGATGCCCTCTCGGACATCGTCAATGACCTGGCCGAGCGCTACCCGAAGGTCGTCACGGCAGCAACGCTGGATAACCTCAAGGACGCCGGCTTCAAGTGGGCCACTCGTTCGGGCATCACCGTTGCCATCTCCGACATCACCTCGAACATGGACAAGGCATCCATCCTTGAGCCATACGAGGAGAAGGCGCGCCGCGTCCAGTCGCAGTACGACAAGGGCCTGATTGCGGACACCGAGCGTCGCCAGGACCTCATCGACATCTGGACCAAGGCAACCGACGAGGTTGCTGCGGCCATGCAGGCCGGCATGCAAGAGCTGAACACCATTAACCGGATGGTGACCTCAAAGGCTCGTGGTAACTGGTTGCAGCTGCGCCAGATTGCCGGTATCCGTGGCCTGGTGTCAAACCCCAAGGGCGAGATCATCCCGCGTCCGATCAAGTCTTCCTACCGTGAAGGCCTGTCTGTTCTTGAGTACTTCATCGCGACCCACGGTGCCCGTAAGGGACTTGCCGATACCGCGCTGAAGACCGCCAACTCGGGTTACCTGACCCGTCGTCTGGTGGATGTCTCGCAGGATGTCATCGTTCGCGAACAGGACTGCGGCACCAGCCGTGGCTTGAACGTGCCGATTGCCTACACCGACGAGATCGGGACCGTGCGTATGCACGACACCGTCGAGAACTCGGCTTACACCCGTACGTTGGCCACCGACGTGACCGACGAGAAGGGCAAGGTGCTGGCACAGGGCGGCGCGGATGTGGGCGATGTGCTCATTGACGAACTGTTCAATGCCGGTATCACCGAGATCAAGGTCCGCTCCGTGCTGACCTGTGAATCAGCGGTTGGAACCTGCGCACTGTGCTACGGACGTTCCCTGGCCAGCGGTAAGACCGTGGACATCGGTGAGGCCGTGGGCATTATTGCTGCACAGTCCATTGGTGAGCCCGGTACCCAGCTGACCATGCGTACCTTCCACACCGGTGGCGCTGCCTCCGCGGAAGATATCACCCAGGGTCTGCCCCGTATCCAGGAGCTCTTCGAGGCACGTACCCCCAAGGGTGTTGCCCCGATCTCCGAGGTTGCAGGACGCGTGACCATCGAGGATTCCGAGAAGCAGCTTCGCATCGTGATCACCCCGGACAACGGCGACGAAGAAATGGCCTACCCGGTCCTTCGCCGCGCACGTCTGTTGGTTATCGAGGGCGAATCCGTGATCGTTGGCCAGCAGCTGGTTGCCGGTGCAATCGATCCGAAGCAGGTCCTGCGAGTTCTTGGCCCGCGTGAGGCGCAGAAGTTCCTCGTTCGCGAAGTCCAGGAGGTCTACCAGTCCCAGGGTGTTGGCATCCACGATAAGCACGTGGAAGTCATTGTTCGCCAGATGCTGCGCCGCATCACCGTCATCGAGTCGGGCGAGACCGACTTGCTTCCGGGTGAGCTCGCGGACAAGGCACGATTCCAGTCGCAGAACCGCAAGGCAGTCTCCGAGGGCAAGCGTCCGGCATCTGGCCGTGACGAACTGATGGGTATCACCAAGGCTTCCTTGGCTACCGATTCCTGGCTCTCGGCCGCGTCCTTCCAGGAGACTACGCGTGTGCTGACCCAGGCCGCAATGGAAGGCAAGTCCGATCCATTGCTCGGCCTGAAGGAAAACGTAATCATCGGTAAGCTGATCCCGGCCGGTACCGGCCTGGACCGCTACACCCAGGTGAACGTGGAACCAACGGAGGCGGCGAAGGCTTCGCTATTCTCCGGACAGTCCGCATTCTCCTCTGGCATGGACTACGACGGACTGGAGCCGGGCCTGAGCCCGGAATTCCACGCCATCGCCATGGATGACTACGATCTCGGGACCGATTTCCGCTAAGGCGTAACGCCTTTCCCCAGCCTGTCTGGGGGAAGGACACGCAACAAGGCCGGCCCGCGCCGTGCTTCTTCTTATTCCCGCAAGGGGAAAGGGAAGCGCGTTGCGGGCCGGCCTTTCCTTTGCCCGTGCACGGTAGCCGGGCGTGGATGTAGAGCACACGGAACCCCGGCCTTGCAGCACCGCAAGTACATACATCTTGCTGCAATCCCGGCAGGCGGGCCCGTGCCGGAGTCCGGGAAGAGCCAGTACGGCACAGCATTGTTGACCTGAGGTCCTGACATCGGTGGAAGCCGATCGTCAGGTGATGACGTCGCATCCCCGCAAACCGGGCGACATTAGGCTGAAGAGAATATTCGCCTATGGGAGGTATCTCCTATTCGACTTATCTTGATTGAGACGCTGCGCTCAGCCCATCCGGGGTGGAACGCCGAAGTCCGACTGAGCCGCGTGCATGCCTTCCATGGCAATTGCCTTGGGTTTTTCCGTTGGCTATGTAGAGTGCTTGTGGTGCGATAAATCGAGGTATTGCACCACGCCGTGAATGGTAAAGGCGCTCTTTGTGCTCTTTCGCCACAGTGGATCCGGTTCGGGGACCGAGGGAAACGGATACCGCGCGCAGCCAAAAGGCCCTGACCTTCTTTAGGCCAGGGCCCATGGGGGTGGGGCGTGGGCTCGGATCCATGGATCACGCCACATGGCCAGGCGAGGAGACAGGGGGCGTAGTCGGTTTCACGATGCAACAAAGTGTCAGGGCGATGCCTGTTCCAAAGAGCCAAGATCGAGACGTCGGATAGAGCCGGCGCGCGCTAGCGACCAGAACTATGTCGTGATATTCACTCGTTAGCAACCGGCAGTGCCAGGGCTTCAAGGGGCGGCTCTGCTTCTGTTTTGCCCCGGGGGCATCAAGTGTTGTGCCGTTGAATCCGCGGATCCCATCGGAAACGTCCTGACGCACCGATGGCCGCACCCGTCAGGCGCGACCATCAAGTATCGTCGGTGCTTCCCGGAGGCGGGAGCGCGTAGTAGCCGTCTATGCCGGGTGGGTCGAGGTGAGTTCGGCGTAGACCACGATGTTGTCAGCGTGACGGGCCGTCGTTTTGTTAAACGTCCCGCCGCAAGTGATTAGCCGCAATTGTGCGTCGTCGGTGTTTCCGTAGGTATCCATGGAGGAAAAGTCCGGTTTCGGTGTCTGTTCTACTCGGGTGACGGTAAAGACCGCGACCTTTCCGTCTTCTCGCGTCACGGAGATTTCATCGTTCTTGTGCAAGGCGCCGAGCTTGAAGAAGACTGCCGGGCCCAACTGGTTTAGCGCCGTGACGTGTCCCAGGATCACCGCCGGTCCTTTTTCCCCGGGAGTGGGTCCGCGATCAAACCAACCGGCTGGCGAATCCGTCAGCAGCGGCGGGACGCCAATGGTTCCATCGTCTTGTAGTCCAACGTTCATCAGGTCGGTATCCACGTCAATGCTGGGAATGGTGAGCCGGGTGGGCTGGGATTTTTTCAGTATCAAGTCCCCGGGGGTCGAGCTAAACAGGGGGAATGCCGGATCCTGCTTCGCCGGCTTGGTACCGGCCTCGGGGGCCGTGATGGCCGATGGTTGCTCGCTCGGCGCAGCGGGTCCTTCGATGGCTTCGGAGACCAGCGGTGAAGGGGGAGGGGCCTCCCCCTTCACGCCGGCTCCAACCAACACCGATCCGACAAGGCCAACCGCGACAATGCCCGTGAGCGCGAGAGCGCGACTCTTGGTCTTCCAGTTCTGGATGTGCTTCATCAGTAGTGGACCTTTCCGGTGTTGGTTTGGGTTGTTCTAGTTCTGCTCGCCCTGGCGGCGACGAACCATGTAGACGCCGGCGCCGGCGGCAACCAGTACCAAACCGCCACCGAGGGCGATCATGCCGTTGTCCATCCCGGCTGTGTTGCCACCACCGGTTTCGGGATTGCCGTTGGGCATGTCCATCTGTCCGGCGGTCAACGTGCCGCACAATGCGGGCGAAGTCGCCGCGAGGGGAAGCTTCGGGTCAAGGTCCGATTTGGCCTTGGCTCCTTCCGCGCTCAGCGTTGCCGGATCCAGGCCATGAACCACCACGGTGCCATTGCCGGCCTTGATGGCCTTGATGGTCTTTGCATTCATGGTGAAGGTGCGCTCGTAGGTAAAGCTGTCACCCATGCCTCCCACCGCGAGGTCCAAGGCTGCCTTGTCGCTGGTGTCCCCGCTGGTTGACAGCGTGGTGCCGATCATGCCGTAGGACGGCATGCCCTCGGTGGTGCTGATGACCCCGTCACCGTTCTTGTCATCGGCCATGGTGGGGCAGGTGCCCTGCGTGTCCGTGGTGATGTGGGCGTGCTGGACGTGCGGGTACGGCTTGCCGTCAAAAGTCTTGGCCAGTCCGCTGACCTTTTCGGTCACCGTTGCCTGGTCACCCTTGATGCTGACCATCACGGTGCCGGTGGCGCCGCTGCCATTGACCTCTTTGAGCTCGGTTTGGAAGGAGTGGGTTTCCGTTGCGGCTGATGCGCCCGCAGCCGAAGCGGCGATCATTCCCAGTGCGAGTGCCGGTGCGGCCAAAAGTTGTAGCTTCCTCATGAGGGTCTTCCCTTTCGTGAGGGTGCCGCCCCTTGCGGCCGGCACCGATGTTGTGACTATATCCCGTGTCACACGTCTCATTCGGACCAGGGGGTGGCTGCGGATTGGAAAGCCTCCGATAATTTTCCGTGGAGTTGGAGGAGCATGGGGAAAATCCTTGTTCTGCATGGGAAAAATCCACGGCTGCGGTTGGGACGGCACATGTCAGGACGAATTTATCCGCTGGCTCGATGGGCGCGCCGCAAGGCTCTATGACGGCCAGGGAAGCCAGCGTCCAAGGCGCCAGGTGCTGTCCGGCGCCGTGTTGCTGTCCTCCGGCGGGGGCAGGGTACCCGGGACTTCTCAGGCCCGAGGCCCCGCAGCATCCGAGTGCAACACCATGGAACAAATTGGGAGTGCTTCATCGAGTGTGATCGGTGGTCCCGCCGCCGCCCGGGGTTGCCCGGACGGCACCTGCGCCAGTCTGATGCTTGGGGGCATGGTGTTGAGCGGGGCTTAGGACCGCAGCACCTTGTGTGATTCGCACCCCAAGCAGTGAGGCTGTTGGGCCGGTGTCGACGCCGCGAAGGGCCTGATCACACGGTGGGGGCCGCGCGGGCGCGTGCCGCCGGTGCAATTGGTGCCTGGCGAACCAGGTGCTCCGTGACCCCTGGTGTCACGCGCCTCCGGTCATGCGTGCTAAGCTTGTGCTAATTGTTTTTCATGTGTGGCAAATGGACACGGTCCGGGTTGCGGGTAAGTTGCGCAACATATGCCACACTTTCGCACGCCTAGGGTCAAAACCGAAATCGCTGTGATGAAACGACTATAAACGCAGCGTCTGCAAGCAGCTTGATTGCGGGTGGCGCCGCAAGACATAGAAACCGGAGGACACGAAAGTGCCTACTATTCAGCAGCTGATCCGCAAGGGTCGCTCGCCGAAGGTCACTAAGACCAAGGCCCCCGCCCTCAAGGGCAACCCAATGCGTCGTGGCGTATGCACCCGTGTGTACACCACCACCCCGAAGAAGCCGAACTCCGCACTTCGTAAGGTCGCACGTGTGCGTCTTGCCGGTGGCGTCGAAGTGACTGCTTACATTCCGGGCGTTGGCCACAACCTGCAGGAACACTCCATCGTGCTGGTGCGCGGCGGTCGTGTGAAGGACTTGCCGGGTGTGCGCTACAAGATCGTACGTGGCGCTCTCGATACCCAGGGTGTCAAGAACCGCAAGCAGGCTCGCAGCCTCTACGGTGCCAAGAAGGAAGGTAAGTAATGCCTCGTAAGGGTCCCGCCCCACAGCGCCCCCTCGTCTCGGACCCGGTCCACGGTTCCCCGCTTGTTACCCAGCTGATCAACAAGGTTTTGGTCGACGGTAAGAAGTCAACTGCAGAGCGTATCGTTTACGGTGCACTCGCAGGTGTGGCAGCCAAGAACAGTGCCGACCCGGTTGTCACCCTGAAGAAGGCCATGGATAACATCCGTCCGGCCCTCGAAGTTCGCTCCCGCCGTGTTGGTGGCGCGACCTACCAGGTACCAGTTGAGGTCAAGCCCGGACGCTCCACCGCGCTGGCTCTGCGCTGGCTCGTTGGCTACTCGAAGGCTCGCCGCGAGAAGACGATGATCGAACGTCTCATGAACGAGATCCTCGACGCGTCCAATGGTCTTGGTGCCGCTGTCAAGCGTCGCGAAGACACTCACAAGATGGCAGAGTCCAACAAGGCCTTCGCCCACTACCGCTGGTAAAACGAGTTTTGTTCGGTTGGCGGGATTGGTCCATGACCGGTTCCGCCAACGCAACGGACATAACCAACAAAGGGAGACATCGTGGCACAGGACGTGCTTACCGACCTTAACAAGGTCCGCAATATCGGTATCATGGCTCACATTGATGCCGGTAAGACCACTACTACGGAACGCATCCTGTTCTACACGGGTGTGAACCACAAGCTCGGCGAAACGCACGACGGCGGCGCAACGACCGACTGGATGGAGCAGGAAAAGGAACGCGGCATCACGATCACGTCTGCCGCCGTGACCTGCTTCTGGAACGACAACCAGATCAACATCATTGACACCCCGGGCCACGTTGACTTCACCGTCGAGGTTGAGCGCTCGCTGCGCGTCCTTGACGGCGCGGTTGCAGTGTTTGACGGCAAGGAAGGCGTGGAGCCGCAGTCCGAGACTGTCTGGCGCCAGGCTGACAAGTACGAAGTTCCGCGTATCTGCTTCGTCAACAAGATGGACAAGCTGGGTGCTGATTTCTACTACACCGTAGAGACCATCGTCAAGCGTCTTGGTGCCAAGCCGCTGGTCATGCAGCTGCCGATCGGCGCCGAGTCTGAATTCATCGGTGTCGTTGACCTGATGACTATGAAGGCATTCGTCTGGGAAGGCGACTCCAAGGGTGATGTCACCATGGGTGCCGCCTACGAGACTCGCGAAGTCCCGGCAGACATGCTGGAACAGGCCCAGGAATACCGCGCCAAAATGGTCGAGGATGTCGCCGAGAGCTCTGACGAGCTCATGGAGAAGTTCCTCGAAGGCGAAGAGATCAGCATCGATGAGCTCAAGGACGGCATCCGCAAGATGGTCGTCAACTCACAGCTCTACCCGGTCTTCTGTGGTTCCGCATTCAAGAACCGCGGCGTCCAGCCGATGCTCGATGCTGTCATCGATTACCTTCCTTCGCCTCTGGATGTCCCGCCCATGATTGGGCACGACCCGAAGAACGAAGAGATCGAACTGATCCGCAAGCCTAGCGAAGACGAGCCGTTCTCGGCTTTGGCCTTCAAGATTGCGGCTCACCCCTTCTTTGGCCAGCTCAACTTCATCCGCGTCTACTCCGGCAAGGCAACTCCCGGTACGGCGCTGTTGAACTCGACCAAGCAGAAGAAGGAGCGCATCGGCAAGCTCTTCCAGATGCACGCCAACAAGGAGCAGCCGGTAGACGAGATCCACGCGGGTCACATCTACGCAGTGATCGGCCTCAAGGACACCACCACCGGTGACACCTTGTGCGATCCGGCCAACCCGATCGTGCTCGAGTCAATGTCGTTCCCCGCTCCCGTGATCTTCGTGGCGATCGAACCGAAGACCAAGGGTGACCAGGAGAAGCTCTCCACGGCCATCCAGAAGCTTTCGGCCGAGGACCCGACGTTCACCGTCTCCCTCAACGAAGACACCGGCCAGACCGAAATCGGCGGCATGGGCGAGCTTCACCTGGATATCCTGGTGGACCGCATGCGCCGCGAATTCCGCGTCGAAGCCAATGTCGGCAAGCCGCAGGTTGCATACCGTGAAACCATCAAGAAGGCCGTGGCGAAGGTTGACTTCACCCACAAGAAGCAGACCGGTGGTTCGGGACAGTTCGCAAAGGTCCAGGTCTCGTTCGAGCCCTTGGAAGTTGTCGATGGTGTCATCTACGATTTCAAGAACGCCGTTACCGGTGGACGTATTCCTCGCGAATACATCCCGTCGATCGACGCCGGAATCCAGGACGCCATGCAGTTCGGCATCCTTGCCGGCTACCAGATGGTCGGCGTGAAGGCTACCCTCATCGATGGTGCCTACCACGACGTCGACTCCTCGGAAATGGCGTTCAAGATCGCTGGTTCACAGGTGTTCAAGGAAGGCGCACGCCGCGCCAGCCCGATCATCCTCGAGCCGGTCATGGATGTCGAAGTCCGTACTCCCGAGGAGTACATGGGCGACGTCATCGGTGACTTGAACTCCCGCCGCGGATCCATCGGTTCGATGGAAGATGCTGCAGGCGTGAAGGTCATCCGTGCAACGGTGCCGCTGTCCGAGATGTTCGGTTACATTGGTGACCTGCGTTCGAAGACCCAGGGCCGTGCCGTGTACTCGATGACATTCTTCAGCTATGCAGAGGTCCCGAAGGCAGTTGCCGAAGAGATTATCCAGAAGGCCCGCGGAGAGTAATCTCCCGGACCAGGAATTGGCCGTGACCCCGTCCCTCGGGTGAGTGGCCGCACGGTGTGGCCGGAGCAGGGAAATCCACTGCGGCCACACCTGGCCAACTAACGGATCTTCACTTTGATCCCGCAGCTAACCGCAATTTAAACATTTCACAAGCCCCCAGTAGACTTGTACGAGTTTCGCCCGCGATCCGAGTGGGCGAGGTACGTCTTCTGTAAACGTTTCTAGGAGGAACCTGTGGCAAAGGCAAAGTTCGAGCGGACCAAGCCGCACGTCAACATCGGCACCATTGGTCACGTTGACCACGGTAAGACCACGTTGACGGCCGCCATTTCCAAGGTACTTGCTGACAAGTACCCGGATCTGAATGAGCAGCGCGATTTCGCGAATATCGACTCGGCGCCGGAAGAGCGCCAGCGCGGTATCACCATCAACATCTCGCACGTCGAGTACCAGACAGAGAAGCGCCACTACGCGCACGTTGATGCCCCGGGTCACGCTGACTACATCAAGAACATGATCACCGGTGCTGCCCAGATGGACGGCGCAATCCTCGTGGTTGCCGCTACCGACGGCCCGATGGCACAGACCCGCGAGCACGTTCTGCTGGCCCGCCAGGTTGGCGTTCCCTACCTGATGGTCGCGCTGAACAAGTCCGACATGGTCGATGACGAAGAGCTCTTGGACCTGGTGGAAATGGAAGTTCGCGAACTTCTGGATTCACAGGGCTTCGACGGCGAAGAGGCACCGGTTATCCGCGTTTCGGGCCTGAAGGCCCTGGAAGGCGACCCGGTTTGGGTCAAGTCCATCGAGGACTTGATGGATGCCGTTGACGAGCACGTCCCGAACCCGGTTCGCGACAAGGACAAGCCGTTCCTGATGCCCGTTGAAGACGTCTTCACCATCACCGGCCGTGGCACCGTTGTTACGGGCCGCGCCGAGCGTGGAACCCTGAAGATCAACTCGGAAATCGAAATCGTTGGCATCCGCCCGGTCCAGAAGACCACGGTTACCGGCATCGAGATGTTCCACAAGCAGCTCGACGAGGCATGGGCCGGCGAGAACTGTGGTCTGCTGCTTCGCGGCATCAAGCGCGAAGACGTAGAGCGTGGCCAGGTCATCGTGAAGCCGGGTTCCATCACCCCGCACACCGATTTCGAGGCCAACGTCTACATCCTGTCCAAGGATGAAGGCGGACGCCACAACCCGTTCTACTCGAACTACCGCCCGCAGTTCTACTTCCGCACCACGGACGTCACCGGCGTTATTACCTTGCCGGAAGGCACGGAAATGGTTATGCCTGGCGACAACACCGAAATGTCAGTCGTGCTGATCCAGCCGATCGCCATGGAAGACGGCCTCGGCTTCGCGATCCGCGAAGGCGGCCGCACCGTTGGTTCAGGTCGCGTTACCAAGATCGTCAAGTAGTCTTTTCTACCCAGAGATCTTGACCTAACGGTCCAAGGAAAAGCCCCCGTAGCATTGTTTCGACAGTGCAACGGGGGCTTTTCCCGTGTCTGCGTACATGTTTATCTAACGAATGGTCTGAGAGGGGTACGCTGGAGTCCGGCAACCTCCCGACGTGGGACGGCATGGCTAGGACCCAGGAGGAAGCGGGATACCCCTATGAGCGAGTCGAGCGTTACCTTGCTGGTCATAGTCATCTTTATTGCCGGGATATTCCTTGGTCGGTACGTGGCCAGCAGAAAGTCCCGTGAACCCGGCTCCGCCCGGAACCCTGAAGCGGACCGAACTGCTCTGGCCAAGGCCTGGCAGAGTGGATTTGCCGCGGGCACCCAGGAAGCGGCCCGGAACGCGGATGCCCTCCAAGTGGGGATTCCCGGTACCGTCCGTTTCGAATCAGCTCACCCCGAAGCAGGCGCGCGAGCGGTGAACCCGCCCCCGGAACCCATCGATAATTCCTCCGGATTCCAACCCGCGGCCTCCGGTGTTGCGCCGAGACAGCACCAAGACCGGTCTCCTGCCTGGATGGCTGCCGACGGATCGCCAACGCCGGTTCCACCGGCCCGCGCAGTACCCGTTGATCCGCGCGTGCGGGCCCTGCGCAACATCAACATCACCTTGTACGTCGCAGCCCTGCTGATGGTTGCCGCCTCCTCGTTGTTTATCGCCTTGGCACTGCCGGCAACGGCCAAAGTGGTGGGCCTGGGCATTGTCACTGCGGGGTTCTACATCATTGGACTGGTGATGCACGCGCGCAGCGAACGCCTGCGTCCGGCCGCCGCAGCCTTTGCCGCCACCGGACTGGCACTGATCCCGATGACGGGACTCGCCCACTACATACTGCTTTCGACCACCCCCGGGACCAGCTGGTTCGTCACCTCGCTGGTGGGTACGGCGGCGTTTATCTACGCGGCAGGAAAACTTCAATCCCGGATTGTTGCTTCCCTGGCAATCACTTTCCTTATCTCCACCGCCTATGCCGGCGGTGCCGTGTTGAACCGCGGCCTGGTCTACTACTTCCTCTTTTCCATGCTGTTGGCCACCGCAATCTCCCTTGTTGGATTCAAGAAGCCGCGCTGGGTCACGAACATCTACGTTCAGTCCTTTAGCGCTGCCCACCGCTACCTGGTGCCTGCCACCCTGGCCGCCTCCATCTTCTCCATCGCGGTGCTCGAGGCCAAGGACTATGCATGGCTCTTTGCCGCGGCGGCCACCTACTATGCAGTGGCCGTACTCAGTGCCCCCGCGGCCGAACGCTTCGTCCAACTCGCCGCCGCCCGTGTATCGGGGATGATCAGCATCGGCACCTTCCTCCATGTCGCGGAGGTTCCGCTGACGGACATCTTCCGAATCCTGGCGCTCATCTTGTTGCTGCAGCTGGTCGCGCTGGCACAATATGCCGCGGGCTACGGGAAGCGGCTGGGGCTCAAGGAAGGAATCGTGAAGACAGAAGCCTGGGTCCTGCTTGCAGCGGCCTCGCTGTCCACGGTCCTGGGGGCCGAAGGACTGCTGCACGATCCGTTCATGACCGGGGGCGGCAGCAAACTGGACCTGAACTGGTCGTTGGCGCTATTGCTGGTCGCCGGTATATTCTTGGCCGCCAAAGAAGCAGGGAATTTCCTTTGGGCCCCGTTGGGCATAGCGCTCCTGGGGTTGTTTGAACCCATGGGCGGCAACCTGGGGCGCCAGTCACTGGTGATGGCGGTCGCGGTCATTGCCACGTGGTTGCTTTCACGCACCTCAACCGGTGTGCCTGCATTGCTCTTGCGTTGGGCTGCACGCATCGGATCAGTGCTGGCGATCGGGGACATGTTCTCCTTCGCCGCGTCCGACTGGGTGCTAAAGGCACGCGGCGGTGGCGGGCCGACGCGAATGAGCAGTGCCGAGAGCCAACATTCGTTGGTGCTCGGCGGCGTCGTCGAGATCGCCACCCTCACGGGGGTCGTGCTGGCTGTGCTGGCTCAACTTGTCATTGCCGCCGTGGTGCTGCGAGGTCTCCAGGGGCCCGGGGCCGGAAGTGCCGAGGCCGGGTTGCGCCGGTTCAAGGAGCTCGGCGAGTCGTTGATCTTCGCTTGCGGTGTACTGTGCGCCGCGACACTCACATGGTTGTTGGGTTCCTCGTCCGCCGGGATGCGCGGCACCCTGGGCGATGTCGATGCCAGCTCTTCGGGTTGGAGCACCGTGCTATGGCTTGGGTACCAGTGGGACACGATCCTGCTGTGGATCCTCCTCCTGGTGGGCTTGGCCGGTGCAACGATGGTCCTTGGGTACCGGCGGGGGCAGGCACGTAGCTCAACGAAGGCAACTTCGCTCTCGTGGGACCTGCTTCCAATGGCGTTGGTCCACCTCGGAGGGCTGATGGCGCTCCTTGCTGCCCTCGGGCTGGCAGAGGGGAAGGATCCAGCGTGGATGGTGGAACTCGTCGCGGTTATCGGGCTGCTCCATGTGGGGATCCGGATCACGGCCGGCACCGAGGTGGCAACAAGGATCGGTTACACGATCCTGGCCCAGGTGCTTTTCTCCGGTACCGCCTGGCATGTTGCCGACCGGTTAGACATTGACGGCCACGGGCAGTTCGCGCTCTTTGCCTTCACCCTGGCTCTGCCCCAGGGGTTGCGTGTGCTCCTGGGCAGGAACGCGCCCACCCGGAAGCCCGCTGACCCGCGCACCGCACTCACGGTGCTGGTCCTTGTACTGCAACTTCTCATCCCGTTGTTCTATATGGGTGTCCACTCCGGTGGGTACGACCAGGGCTCACTGTTGGTCCAGTCCATGTGCCTCTTGGCACTTGGGGGCATCATCGCCAGGTTCCGCGGCCGACGTGAAGCACTGTTGGTTTACGCCTCGATTCCCGCGGCGATCGGCGCGCTCGGGCTTGTCCTGGTGCCGGCACTCGGAGGCGAGTTGCGTGTCGGGGGATGGCTGCCGAATCCGTTGTGGGACCAGGATGTCGCCGGCATCTTGGTGGTTTTGATGCTCATCGGCATCCTGGTTGCCGAGCAAAGGAACCTGCTGGGCCGCAGCTACCGTTGGGTCCGGGTGGCCCTCGGACCGCTGTACTGGGTAGCGCTGTTCGCGCTGCATGAGGGTTTCGAGCACGGATGGCAGCTTGTCGCAGGACTCCTTGGAGCTGCCGGCTTCTTGGTTTTCGCCGCAACGTGGGGCATTCCGTTGCTGTTGCTGGCCAGCGGGGCCTTCGTGTTCTTTTCCTCCCTCCAAGGTTTGGCCTTGCTCCACCAGATGGCCGGCCAGCGCGGCAGCGAGCCGCTGGACACGATGCTCGGACTTGGGGCGAGCTTCATTATCTTGCTGATCGCGGCCCTCTTCGGCGGCCGTTTCGGCACGGCGCCGACACCGTGGGCGCTGGTGCTCCAACGCAGCGAGGGATGGAGCACCGCACACGCCCGGGTCCTGTTTGGGTCGGCGTTGGCCAGTCTCGGGATCGGGGGGATCCTTGGCCAAGTCCACGACTTTGGTCCCCACGTGTACGCCGGGGGAGCGATGGTGCTGGTCGCCGCCTTAGCCGCCGCTGCACTGGAGGTGCCGCCATCGTGGAGGGAGCCGGGGTACGAGGTTGCTGCATTGGTTGGCGCCGCCGTCATTCAGCGTTGCTGGTGGGTCGGGGTGGGCGAAATGAGCGGGTTCGCCGTTCTCTACTATTGGGTCATTACGTTGGCCCTGCTGGCAAGCTACGAATTTTGGCGGATCCGCGAACGAAACGGGACAGCGGTTCTCTCGGTGTCGGCGGGCTTGCTCTCGGTGACCGGGGTGGGGACCATCATTTCCTCCAGCGTGGCCCAGCAGCTGGTCGTGTTGCTGTCCTTCACCGCGCTGCTGGTTTTCGGCCTGGTGACCAACCGCAAGATCTTCACCATCTGGGGTGCCGTCGGGGTGTCCGTTGCGGTGCTGTGGTTCCTGCGCGGATTCACCTTCCTGCTGCTCCTGCTGATTGCCGTGGCCCTGATCGTCCTGGCGCTGTGGCGTCTGGGCAAGATGAACAGCTCTTCCCAAAAACCGGGGGACTTCTCATCGGGCGGCGCGCCGGCCGATCACCTCAAGGTCCCGGCCAGCGGTGCGCCAGAGAGTGATCCCCGATGCGGGGCGATGGACCCAGGTGCCGCGCAAGAGCCCCGGAAGCCAAGCGGCCTGCCGTGGATGAAACAAGGTGGGCAGGATCCCGCCGACGGCCAGTCCTAGGTGTGGCCAAGCGGGAATCCCTGCCCTCGTATCGCTGGCCATGGCGGGGCCAGCGGTTAGGCTTAGGAGCATGAAGCTGTTGATAGTGATGCTGATAATCGTGCTGGTGATCGTTGTCGTGGCGAGGTTGCGCAAGCAATTCTCCCGGGAGATCCAACGCGCCAAGAACATCCGCAGGGCCAACCGCGAGGATTAGCCAGCGGCAAGCAGGGCCCGCAGGGCCCAGGTGAGCCTGCTCACGTGGATCGTTCCGCGGACGGTGATCGACTTGGCGCCGCCGTGGTGATGAGCCCCGAAAATCCGGCAACCAGCGCTTAGGCCTTAACCGATCCCCGTTTGGCCATGGCCCTTGGCGGGCCGTGGTTTCGCCTTGGCAAGACTGGGGATTTTGTGTTTGGGCCCAAAACCTGCCACACTAAATAAGTTGTTCGTGACCATTTCCATGCTTCATGTCTGCAGATCGGGAAACCGAGACCGGGACAAGTGGTTTTCAACCGAGATTGTGTCTCACCCGGGATAATGCCCGGGGCTGGGGAGCAATACAACCGAATTTTCGGAAACCACGAACATCACCCCATCGTTTTTATTCGGGTTAGTATCGCTTTCAAACGCGACACGCCCGAGCGCGGGGGTCGGGCTTCGGCGGATTGAGGAACCCGGATTCATCCGGATTCAGTTCGATGCGAGGCGTGCCGGTCCGAAAGGGCCCGTAGGGCACAGTAACTGTACAGAGAGTGCTAATTAGAAAGAGGCATGACGCCATGGCGGGACAAAAAATCCGCATCCGGCTGAAGTCGTATGACCACGAGGTCATTGACGTTTCTGCCCGGAAGATCGTAGAGACGGTCACGCGCGCAGGCGCAACCGTAGTCGGCCCAGTGCCGCTGCCAACGGAGAAGAACGTGTACTGCGTTATCCGTTCGCCTCACAAGTACAAAGACAGCCGTGAGCACTTTGAAATGCGCACGCACAAGCGTCTGATCGACATCGTCGATCCGACCCCGAAGGCCGTAGATTCGCTGATGCGTCTTGACCTGCCGGCGGACGTCAACATCGAAATCAAGCTCTAGGGGAGGTGGCGAGAAAACTATGACCGCAACCCGTAATGTCAAGGGACTGCTGGGCACGAAGCTCGGCATGACCCAGGTGTGGGACGAGAACAACAATCTCATCCCGGTCACCGTTGTACAGGCTGACAGCAATGTCGTCACTCAGCTGCGCAACGCCGAGCGCGATGGCTACACCGCGGTTCAGATCGGCTACGGCCAGATCGACCCGCGCAAGGTCACCAAGCCGCTCGCAGGCCACTTCGAGGCAGCAGGGGTCACCCCGCGCCGCCACGTCGTTGAGCTGCGCACTGCAGACGCCGATTCCTACGCCGCAGGCCAGGAACTCTCCGTCGAAATCTTCGCCGCAGGCCAGAAGGTCGACGTCGTTGGAACTTCCAAGGGTAAGGGCTTCGCCGGCGTCATGAAGCGCCACGGCTTCCACGGTGCTCCGGCATCGCACGGTGCTCACAAGAACCACCGTAAGCCCGGCTCCATCGGTGGCGCGTCCACCCCGGGCCGTGTATTCCGCGGCCAGAAGATGGCCGGCCGCATGGGCGCCGAGCGCGTCACCACGCAGAACCTCACGGTTCACGCTGTGGATGCCGAGAAGAACCTCCTGCTGATCAAGGGTGCCGTTCCAGGCGCCCGCGGCCGCGTCGTACTGGTGCGCACCGCTGTGAAGGGAGCATAACTAAATGTCTAAGGCACTTACCGTCGAGTTCCCTACGGAGATCTTCGACGTTCAGACCAACGTTCCGCTGCTGCACCAGGTCGTTGTGGCCCAGCTGGCAGCTGCTCGTCAGGGTACGCACAAGACCAAGAACCGCGCCGAGGTTTCCGGTGCGGGTCGCAAGCCGCATGCACAGAAGGGCACCGGCCGCGCCCGTCAGGGTTCAATCCGTGCTCCCCACATGACCGGTGGCGGCGTCGTGCACGGCCCGACCCCGCGCGATTACAGCCAGCGCACCCCCAAGAAGATGAAGGCTGCTGCATTGCGCGGCGCCCTGTCGGACCGCGCTCGCAACAACCGCATCCACGTCATCGAATCCCTGGTTGCCGGCACCACGCCGAACACCAAGGAAGCAATGGCCACCCTGCGCTCTTTGTCCGAGCGCAAGAACCTGCTCGTAGTCATCGACCGCGCCAACGACGTTGCAGCGCTTTCGTGCCGCAACCTGCCAGAAGTCCACGTCCTGTACGTCGACCAGCTCAACACCTACGATGTGCTGGTTGCCGACGACGTGGTCTTCACGAAGGCCGCATTCGATGCCCTGCTCCAGAAGGAGGAAGCCAAATGAGCACCCTCTCAAAGGCTCCGCACGATGTGGTCATCGCACCCGTTGTTTCGGAAAAGAGCTACGGTCTGATCGACGAAGGTAAGTACACCTTCCTGGTCGACCCGCGTTCAAACAAGACGGAAATCAAGAACGCCGTGGAAGCTATCTTCTCGGTCAAGGTTGACTCCGTAAATACCCTTAATCGTGCCGGCAAGCGCAAGCGCACCAAATTCGGATGGGGGACTCGCAAGGCTACCAAGCGTGCGATTGTCTCCCTGAAGGAAGGCTCGATTGACATCTTCGGCGGTCCGCTTTCTTAAGCGGAGACCACTTTAACGAGGAATTAAACTATGGGAATCCGTAAATACAAGCCGACTACCCCGGGCCTTCGCGGCTCGAGCGTAGCCGACTTCGCAGAAATCACCCGATCGACTCCGGAAAAGTCGTTGCTTCGCCCGCTCCACAAGACTGGCGGCCGCAACAACTCCGGTAAGATCACCACCCGTCACAAGGGCGGCGGACACAAGCGCCAGTACCGTCTGATCGACTTCCGTCGTCATGACAAGGACGGCGTGCCGGCGAAGGTTGCTCACATCGAGTACGACCCGAACCGCACCGCTCGCATTGCGCTTCTTCACTACGCTGATGGAACCAAGCGTTACATCATCGCACCGAACAAGCTCGTCCAGGGCGACACGATTGAAGCTGGCGCAGAAGCCGACATCAAGCCCGGCAACAACCTGCCATTGCGCAACATCCCGGTCGGTACCGTACTCCACGCTGTGGAATTGCGTCCCGGCGGCGGTGCCAAGATGGCTCGTTCAGCAGGTGCCTCGGTGCAGCTGGTGGCCCGTGAGGGTCGCTTCGCACAGCTCCGTTTGCCGTCCGGCGAAATCCGCAACGTCGACGTGCGCTGCCGCGCAACGATCGGCGAGGTCGGCAACGCCGAGCAGTCGAACATCAACTGGGGCAAGGCAGGGCGCATGCGCTGGAAGGGCGTTCGCCCGACCGTCCGTGGCGTTGTCATGAACCCGGTCGACCACCCGCACGGTGGTGGCGAAGGCAAGACCTCCGGTGGACGTCACCCGGTCAACCCCAACGGTAAGCGTGAGGGACGTACTCGTTCCAAGAACAAGGACAGCGACAAGATGATTGTCCGCCGTCGCCGCACCGGCAAGAACAAGCGATAGGAGCCTGGAAACATGCCACGCAGCCTGAAGAAAGGCCCCTTCGTCGATCAGCACCTTTTTGTTAAGGTCGCTGCTGAGAACGAAAAGGGCACCAAAAACGTCATCAAGACGTGGTCCCGCCGTTCGATGATCATCCCCGACATGCTCGGGCACACGATTGCCGTACACGATGGACGTAAGCACATCCCCGTGTTTGTCACCGAGTCGATGGTCGGGCACAAGCTCGGCGAATTTGCATCGACGCGGACGTTCCGCAGCCACGTGAAGGACGACAAGAAGGGCAAGCGCCGCTAACCCGCAAGGGTTAACGAGTGCTTAGCACTTCTTCGAGAGACGAGAGAAGGAAAGCAATGGAAGCCAAGGCAATTGCGCGCCATGTTCGCGTGACGCCTATGAAGGCCCGGCGCGTCGTCAACCTTGTTCGTGGCAAGCAGACGAACGAAGCACTGGCGATTCTGAAGTTTGCCCCACAGGCAGCTTCAGAGCCGGTGTTCAAGGTTGTTGCATCGGCCGTGGCTAACGCCCGCGCCGCCGCAGACCGCGAGGGTGTCGCGTTCAACGAAGACGAGCTGTTCATCAGCGAAGCGTTTGTTGACGATGGTCCGACCATGAAGCGGTTCCAGCCGCGAGCCCAGGGTCGGGCATACCAGATCAAGAAGCGCACGAGCCACGTCACCGTGGTCGTCGCAACCCCTAAGAAGGGTGGGGAAGAGTAAATGGGACAGAAGGTAAACCCGCACGGGTTCCGACTCGGTATCACTACCGACCATGTTTCGCACTGGTTCGCCGATAGCTCCAAGGTCGGCCAGCGTTACAAGGACTTCGTCAAAGAAGACATCCGTATCCGCGAACTGATGACTGTTGGCATGGAACGCGCCGGCATCGCACGCGTGGAGATCGAACGTACCCGTGACCGTGTTCGTGTGGATATCCACACCGCACGCCCGGGCATCGTCATCGGTCGCCGCGGCGCCGAAGCCGATCGCATCCGCACCGAGCTCGAAAAGCTCACCGCCAAGCAGGTTCAGCTGAACATCCTCGAGGTCAAGAACCCCGAGATTGAAGCTCAGCTTGTTGCACAGGGCATTGCCGAGCAGCTTGCTTCGCGTGTGGCTTTCCGCCGCGCGATGAAGAAGGCCATGCAGTCGGCAATGCGCGCAGGTGCCAAGGGCATCCGCGTTCAGTGCTCCGGTCGTCTGGGCGGGGCAGAAATGTCCCGCAAGGAGTTCTACCGCGAAGGCCGTGTGCCGCTGCACACCCTGCGTGCGAACATCGACTACGGCATGTTCGAAGCTAAGACCACCTTCGGCCGCATCGGCGTGAAGGTATGGATCTACAAGGGCGACGTGACCTCGAAGGAACTGGCAGCCCAGGCTGCAGCAGCTCCCGCTCGTGGTCGCGGCGATCGTCCCGGTGGACGTCCGGGTGGACGCCCCGAAGGTGGCGAACGTCGTCGTCGCCCCGAGCGCAGTGCAGCACCGGGAGCGGAAGCAGCTCCGGCTGCCGAGGCAGCTCCGGTTGCAGCCGCAGAAGGAGGAAAGGCTTAAATGCTTATTCCACGCCGCGTAAAGTACCGCAAGCAGCACCACCCCGGTCGGAGTGGTACGGCTTCGGGCGGTACAACGGTAGCCTTCGGTGAGTGGGGTATCCAGGCGCTTACACCGGCCTACGTTACCAACCGCCAGATCGAGGCCGCTCGTATCGCCATGACCCGCCACATCAAGCGTGGCGGCAAGGTCTGGATCAATATCTATCCGGACCGTCCGCTGACCAAGAAGCCTGCCGAAACCCGCATGGGTTCCGGTAAGGGTTCGCCGGAATGGTGGGTCGCAAACGTCAAGCCGGGACGGGTTCTCTTCGAACTCTCCGGTGTAACCGAAGAGGTAGCACGCGAGGCATTGCGCCTGGCAATCCACAAGCTGCCGTTGAAGGCACGCATTGTGCGTCGTGAGGGTGGTGAATAGGAATGGCAATTGGATCCAAGGATCTAGCAACCGAAGCACTGGACGGCTTTGATAACGCCCGTCTGGTCGAGGAGCTAAAGAAGGCCAAGGAGGAGCTTTTCAACCTCCGTTTCCAGTCGGCCACCGGTCAGCTCGAATCGCACGGCAACCTGAAGACTGTCAAGCGCGACATCGCACGTATCTACACGGTACTGCGCGAACGCGAACTGGGCATTCGTGCAGATGTCGTTGTACCAGTGGAAGAAGCCAAGAAGGCCAAGAAGTCTTCAAAAAAGGCTGAAGCCGCTGAAACGACAGAGGAAGCCAAGTAATGAGCGAGAAGGAGAACGTAGTGGCTGCACCAGCAGAACGCGGCGACCGCAAGACCCTCCGCGGGTACGTGGTTTCCGACAAGATGGAGAAGACCATCGTCGTTGACGTGGAGGACCGTGTTAAGCACGCCCTTTACGGCAAGGTCATGCGTCGGAACAAGAACGTCAAGGCTCACGACGAAGAGAACAGCGCCGGTATCGGCGACATGGTCCTCATCGCCGAGACGCGTCCCCTGTCTGCCGACAAGCGCTTCCGCCTCGTGGAAATCATCGAAAAGGCCAAGTAGCCCTTTCGCCCTGGTTTTCACTCTGACGTGAACCAAGCACAACACCCCGTACCGACTGGATAATCCAGCAGGTCCGGGGTGTTTTGCGTTTCCCTCGATTGCGCACCGGTAGTCATGGTGCACTAGTACCCGTGGGGCCGGTGAACCGGCCCGAAGCAAAGGGCCGGGGAGAGAAGATGGGCACGATGATCAGGGGAGAGCGGAGGACGGCACGCAAACCGAGACTCCGCCACCTTGTCCCCGTGATTGTGACCGGACTTGTCCTCATTGGCCTGCCGCGCCTGGGCCTTGGCCATTCAACGCTGCTGGCCGTGCTTCAGGCCCTGCTTCCTGTGATCTGCATCCCAGCACTTGTCCCGTGCCTGTACCTGGCCATCAGGCGCGCGTGGGTTTCAACCGTGGTGCTGGCGCTGTGCGTGGTGCTGGCCATGGCGCCCACATGCAACCCGGCTGCGGCCGGTTGCATTGCGGATGAAACGATCCCGGTGCTGTCGCTGAATGCGGGCCGCGGACTCGCTGGCCCCGCCGGCCTTGGCGCTGCAATCACGCAATCGGATGCCGAGGTGCTCGTGTTGGTCGAAGCCAGCGAACCGATGATCAGCGCGGTGGAAGAGGCCATGCCGCAGTGGAAGTTCACCAACAGGACGGGCCCGGTGGTGTCAGGGGGGAGCGGTTGACACCGTGATCCTCGCGGTGCATCCGCTGCACGGTGAAGAACCCGCAGCGCGGCAGTCCGCCGGGGCGCTGTTCGATGTCCCGGTGGCTGTCATCGATCACCCTCGGGCACCAGAAGATCTGCGTAGCCGGGATCCATCCGGTGCCCCCGACCCGTGACCCTGCCTCCTGGGCGGATACCCTAGAGACGGTACGGGCCTGGTCACAGGAAAAAACGGAGATGCCGTTGGTGCTCGCCGGGGACTTCAATGCCACCCGCGCGCAACCGGGTTTCCGCGCTCTGGCCACAGGTTTTGCACAGTCGGCTCCCTCGTGGGGGCCTATTGGAATCGGTTCGTGGCCTGCCAACACCAAGGTTCCGGCCTTTGCCGCCAACGACCACGTCTTGGCCCGGGGTCTTGCTGCTGGGCGATCCGTGCCTCTGGTGGTCGCAGGAACCGACCACCATGGGATAGTGGCTCGGTTGGCTTCATGTCGATGATCCGAACGGACCTCGGAGGGCACCGATCCACCGAGGGATATGTGATCAACCACGCCGCATTGGCCCCTACCACATGGTTTCGGGATGACGCATCCGTGCGGTAGACTTTTTATTCTGTGCGCGTTATGTATGGAGACTATCCACCTCCGAACCTAATGCACAGTGCAGCCGGAGGGTTTTTTACGGGCCCGCAAGGCAGTGCGGCATAGCTCTGGGCTAACGCCTCGGCCCTGCTTCCCCAGCATAAAACGTTCATCGCGCCTTGGCGCTGTGAATCGTGGTGTATGGAGGTGGGGGTAAGCGGAGGCCTGGATGGACCATATCTGTTCCGCAAGGCTCCCTAGGAGAACCAGCGAGACGACAGGAGTAAATAGTGATTCAGCAGGAATCGCGACTAAAGGTTGCTGACAACACCGGTGCTAAGGAAATCCTTACCATTCGTGTTCTCGGTGGCTCTGGCCGTCGCTACGCAGGTATTGGCGACGTTATCGTCGCCACCGTCAAGGATGCAATCCCTGGCGGAAACGTAAAGAAAGGTGACGTCGTCAAGGCTGTCATCGTTCGCACCAAGAAGGAACGTCGTCGCATTGACGGTTCCTACATCAAGTTCGACGAGAACGCGGCCGTCATCCTCAAGGCTGACGGCGAGCCACGCGGAACCCGTATTTTCGGTCCCGTGGGTCGCGAGCTTCGCGACAAGCGGTTCATGAAGATCGTTTCCTTGGCTCCGGAGGTGCTGTAAGCATGGGTGCAAAGATCAAAAAGGGTGACCTGGTTCAGGTCATCACCGGTTCGGACCGCAACAAGCAGGGCAAGGTGCTGAAGGTTTTCCCCGCAGCACAGCGCGTCATTGTTGAGGGCGTCAACCGCGTCACCAAGCACACCAAGGCCGGTCAGACCGAGCGTGGCACCACGACAGGTGGTATCGAGGTCGTTGAGGCCGCGATGCACATCTCGAATGTCGCAATCGTTTGCCCGGAAACAAAGAAGCCGACCCGCGTTGGCTTCCGCGAGGAAACAGTGGAGAAGAACGGCGTGTCCAAGACCGTCCGTGTTCGCTTCGCCAAGTCTTCCGGAAAGGCACTGTAATGACTGAAGCAGCTGTGAAGACCCAGCCACGCCTGAAGGCCAAGTACAAAGCCGAAATCCGCGAAGTTCTGACGAACGAGTTCAGCTACGCCAACCCGATGCAGGTTCCGGGTCTGGTCAAGGTTGTTGTGAACATGGGTGTTGGCGAAGCCGCCAAGGACTCCAAGCTCATTGAAGGTGCGGTCAAGGACCTCACCGCCATCACCGGCCAGAAGCCGTTGGTCACCAAGGCACGCAAGTCGATCGCACAGTTCAAGCTGCGCGAAGGCATGCCGATTGGTACCCACGCCACCCTGCGCGGGGATCGCATGTGGGAATTCGTGGATCGTCTGGTTTCGCTGGCACTGCCGCGTATCCGTGACTTCCGCGGCCTGAGCCCGAAGCAGTTCGACGGCAACGGCAACTACACCTTCGGTCTCACGGAACAGTCAATGTTCCACGAAATCGATGTTGATTCCGTTGACCGCGTTCGCGGCATGGACATCACCGTAGTGACCACCGCGAAGACCGACGACGAAGGCCGTGCCTTGCTCAAGGCCCTGGGCTTCCCGTTCAAGACCGCCAACTAGATCACTTACGTTGCAGGTCCGCGCTTGCGCGGAAACCGTAGCGAGGAAGGGCAGAAGCCCACATGACAATGACAGATCCTGTCGCAGATATGCTGACTCGTCTGCGCAACGCCAACTCGGCTTACCACGACACGGTTTCCATGCCGTCGAGCAAGCTGAAGGTGCGCGTTGCACAGATCCTCAAGGAACAGGGCTACATTGCCTCGTTCGTTGAGGAAGCAGCCGAGGTTGGCAAGAAGCTGACCGTCACCCTGAAGTTCGGCCCGAGCCGCGAGCGTTCAATCGCTGGCGTCCGCCGTATTTCAAAGCCGGGCCTGCGTGTATACGCAAAGTCCACTAACTTGCCGCACGTCCTTGGGGGCCTCGGCATCGCAATCCTGTCCACGTCCTCCGGTCTGCTCACCGACCGCCAGGCAGCCAAGAAGGGTGTAGGTGGGGAAGTCCTCGCCTACGTCTGGTAACGGGAAAGGGAGAAAAACACCATGTCACGTATTGGACGTCTTCCGATCACTGTTCCTGCCGGCGTCGAGCTCAAGATTGAGGGAAACCTCGTTTCCGTCAAGGGCTCCAAAGGCGAACTGAACCACACCGTAGCCAACCCGATCACCGCTGTTCTCGAAGAGAACATCGTGACCGTGGCCCGCCCGAACGACGAGCGCGATTCGCGTTCGCTGCACGGACTGACCCGGACGCTGATCGAGAACATGATCATCGGTGTCACCACCGGCTACGAAAAGAAGCTCGAAATCCACGGTACCGGTTACCGCGTCGCAGCAAAGGGCCAGAGCCTCGAGTTCACCCTTGGCTTCTCGCACCCGGTTGTTATCCAGGCTCCCGAGGGCATTGCCTTCGTGGTCGAGGGAAACAACAAGATCACCGTTTCGGGTATCAACAAGCAGCAGGTTGGCGAAGTATCCGCCAACATCCGCAAGCTCCGCAAGGCCGACCCGTACAAGGGCAAGGGCATCCGGTACGCTGGCGAAATCATCCGCCGCAAGGTCGGAAAGGCTGGTAAGTAACCATGGCTCTGGGAATCAAGGGTAAGAGTAAGGCAGCCGCACGCGGCCGCCGCCACCTGCGTGTCCGTAAGCGCGTTGTTGGCTCCGAGGCGCGTCCGCGCCTGGTGGTCAATCGTTCGGCCCGACACATCTTCGTACAGGTCGTAGACGACAGCAAGGGCATCACCGTTGCTTACGCGTCCACGATGGAAGCTGACTTGCGCACATTCGAAGGTGACAAGTCCGCCAAGGCCAAGCGCGTTGGCGAGCTCGTCGCCGAGCGCGCCAAGGCCGCCGGCATCGAATCCGTGGTCTTTGACCGCGGTGGCAACAAGTACCACGGTCGCGTGGCTGCTGTTGCCGACGGTGCACGTGAAGGTGGGCTGGCACTGTGAGCGAAGCAACCAACAAGAAGGAAACTCAGGTGTCTGAAGCTACTGTTGCAGCCGAGACCGCTGCTGCTCCCGCTACCGAGAACGCCGGCGCCAAGCGCGGCGAAGCTCGTGGTGGCGAAAAAAGCGGACGCGGCGGCGAAGGCCGTGGACGTGGCGAAGGTCGTGGCCGTGGCCGCGATTCGAAGGATAGCCGCAACGACGACAAGGACAAGTTCCTTGAGCGCGTTGTAGCCATCAACCGCGTATCCAAGGTCGTCAAGGGTGGTCGTCGCTTCAGCTTCACCGCACTTGTCGTCGTGGGTGACGGCAACGGACTCGTTGGCGTCGGCTACGGCAAGGCCAAGGAAGTTCCGGCGGCAATCGCCAAGGGCGTTGAAGAAGCCAAGAAGTCCTTCTTCCGCGTTCCCCGCGTCGGAACCACCATCCCGCACCTGGTGCAGGGTGAAGACGCAGCCGGTGTTGTCTTGTTGCGTCCCGCAGCTCCGGGTACCGGCGTTATCGCCGGTGGTCCGGTCCGCGCCGTACTCGAATGCGCCGGCATCCACGATGTTCTGTCGAAGTCCATGGGCTCGAGCAACCAGATCAACATCGTTCGCGGCACCGTTGCAGCACTGAAGGCTCTTGAAGAGCCGGCAGCTGTCGCAGCACGCCGTGGCCTGCCGTTGGACGAAGTTGTTTCAGCCCAGATGCTGCACAACATCCAGAACCAGAAGGCAGGTGCGTAATAGTGGCAAAGAACATTGTCCCTAGCGACGCGAAACTGGCAATCACCCAGACAAGGTCCACCATTGGTGGCAAGCAGAACCAGCGCGATACCCTTCGCTCACTCGGCCTGAAGCGCATCGGACACACCGTGTTCCGTACCGCCGATCCGGTGACCGTAGGCATGATCAACACGGTTCCGCACCTCGTCAAGGTCGAGGAGGCGAAGTAATCATGGCTGAAAAAGAAAACGCACTGAAGGTACACCACCTTCGTCCGGCCGCAGGTGCCAAGACCGTCAAGACCCGCGTGGGTCGTGGCGAGGGATCCAAGGGCAAGACCGCAGGTCGCGGTATGAAGGGCACCAAGGCGCGCTACCAGGTCAAGGCCGGCTTCGCCGGTGGCCAGTTGCCGCTGCACATGCGCCTTCCGAAGCTCCGCGGCTTCAAGAACCCGTTCCGCGTCGAGTACCAGGTTGTCAACCTGGACACGATCTCGGAACTGTTCCCCGAAGGTGGCGAAGTCACCGTTGAGGCGCTGATCGCGAAGGGCGCTGTTCGCAAGAACGAGCTCGTCAAGGTCCTTGGCTCGGGGGAACTGACCGTGAAGGTCGAGGTGAAGGTCAACGCCTTCTCTTCCTCCGCAGCACAGAAGATCGCCGCAGCCGGCGGCTCTGCAGTAGAGCTCTAAGCTACGTGGTCTCTTGATCACACAGTGAGAGAGGGGTGGGCCTGGAATTCGCTTAGCGAATACCGGGGTCCGCCCCTTTTTCTTTCTTGCCGCTATACGCCCGGTTCGGTCCCGTTGACGTTCTTGGACGTCATAAGCGGGCCCCGGAGGGGCATCATCGGGCTGAAAATATCGAGCAGCCCGGGATTGATCACAGCCTTAGCCGTGGCGCATTTGGTGTCTCACGCGTAACGCCGGATAGAATCGATAGGTCAACCCCCCGGGTACCCCCGGCCACCACCAATCAGGAGGACGCTTGTTCAGCGCCATTGCCCGGGTATTCCGGACGCCTGACCTGCGACGCAAGTTGTTGTTCACGCTCGCCATCATCGCGATCTACCGCTTGGGTGTATATATCCCTGCGCCCGGTGTGGACTACTCAAACGTCCAGCAGTGCCTTGCCGCGGGTGACACCACCGGCGGGCTTTACCAGTTCGTCAACCTGTTCAGTGGCGGAGCGCTGCTGCAGGTCTCCATCTTTGCCATGGGCATCATGCCCTACATCACCGCATCGATCATCGTCCAGCTCTTGCGCGTGGTCATTCCGCGCTTCGAGGAGCTGCACAAGGAAGGCCAGTCCGGACAGGCCATCCTCACCCAGTACACGCGTTACCTCACGATCGCGCTGGGCCTGCTGCAAGCAACAACGCTTGTCTCCCTGGCCCGAAGCGGGAACCTCTTCCCCTCCTGCCAGCTTCCGATCGTCCCGGATGAGAGCCTCTTTGTCATCATCTTGATGATCATGACCCTGACGGCCGGCACCGGCCTGATCATGTGGATGGGCGAGCTCGCCACCGAGCGCGGCGTCGGCAACGGCATGTCCCTGCTGATCTTCGTCTCCATCGCCTCGGGCTTCCCCGCTGCCATGGGCGCCATCGCCACCTCGCAGGGCTGGGGAGTCTTCGTTGGCGTGATCATCATCGGCCTTGCGGTCATTGCCCTGGTCGTGTTCGTCGAGCAGTCCCAGCGCCGGATCCCGGTGCAGTATGCCAAGCGGATGATCGGCCGGCGCACCGTCGGCGGAACCTCCACCTACATCCCGATCAAGGTCAACATGGCCGGGGTCATCCCGGTGATCTTCGCTTCCTCGATGCTGGCGCTGCCACAGATGCTGGTCTCGTTCAACACCCGTGCCGACGGCACGTTGCCGGGCTGGGCGCTGTGGGTGCAGACCTACTTCTCCAGCTCCTCGCCTCTGTACATGATCGGCTACGGCCTGTTGGTCATCGGTTTCACCTACTTCTACGTCGCAATTACGTTCAACCCGACCGAGGTTGCCGACAACATGAAGCAGTACGGCGGGTTCATCCCGGGCATCCGTGCCGGCAAGCCCACGGCCGAGTACCTCGAGTACATCCTCAGCCGCATCACTCTCCCCGGTGCCTTTTACCTGGCATTCGTGGCATTGATCCCGTTGATAGCCTTTGTGCTGATCAATGCGGACCAGAGTTTCCCGTTTGGCGGTACCTCGATCCTCATCATGGTTGGTGTGGGTCTTGAGACCGTCAAGCAAATCAACGCGCAAATGCAGCAGCGACACTACGAAGGACTTCTGCGATGACAAGACTGTTGATCATTGGACCTCCCGGCGCCGGCAAGGGCACCCAGGCGGACCGTATTTCCCACCGCCTCAATGTTGTGGCGATCTCCACCGGAGACATCTTCCGCGCCAACGTCAAGGGCGGAACCCCGCTTGGTGTCGAGGCGAAGAAGTACATTGACGCCGGGAACTTCGTTCCGGATGAGGTGACCAACCAGATGGTGCGCGACCGCCTGGCCATGCAGGACGTGGCAGAGGGATTCCTGCTCGATGGCTACCCGCGCACCAGCGCACAGGTCGATGAGCTCGATTCGATCCTCAAGGATGGCGCAACTCAGCTCGATGTGGTGCTGCAGCTGACCGCCGACGACGACGAACTGGTGACCCGCTTGCTCAAGCGCGCCCAGATCGAAGGCCGCGCCGATGACACCGAAGAGGTCATCCGCCACCGCCTTGGCCTCTACCACGAGGAAACGGCCGTAGTGGTCAACCGTTACCAGGAGCGCGGCATTGTGCGCCAGGTAGACGGGATTGGCGAGATCGACGAGGTCACCAACCGCGTCATGGACGCATTGGGACAGAGCAGCTAAATCACGCACGCACACAAAACCGCGGGGATCGGCACACCAGTGCCGTCGTCCCCGCGGTTTTTGCGATAATGAGGTGCATGAACGTCTTTGGAAAGGGACACACACCATGGCTTTCGGCCAACGTAAAATCGAGTACAAGACCAACGGGCAGATCCTGAAGATGCGTGAAGCCGGGTTGGTGCTGGCCGAGGCATTGGACGAGGCTTCGGCCGCCGCACAAATCGGTGCGACCACCGCGCACCTGGATGCGGTCTTCGGAGCCGTCCTTCAACGCCATGGGGCAACGAGCAACTTCAAGGGCTACCACGGCTTCCCGGCGAACATCTGCGCCTCGGTCAACGACGAAGTCGTCCACGGGTTCCCGAGCGAGTACGCGCTCAAGGACGGGGACGTGCTGAAGATCGATGGTGGCGCCATCATCGATGGCTGGCACTCGGACTCTGCACGCACTATCATCGTCGGCACCGCCGACCCCGATGACCAGCGCCTCTCGGATGTCACCCAGGAAGCGATGTGGCGGGGAATCGCCGCGTTGGCCGAGGCCCGTTACGTGGGCCAGGTCGGCGACGCCATCGATGACTTCGTCTCCGGTGTCCCCGGGGAAGCCTTGGGCATCCTGGAGGACTACGTGGGCCACGGGATCGGCTCGGAGATGCACCAGGCCCCGGATGTGCTCAACTACCGTACGGGGCACCGCGGTGCCCGCATCAAGCCGGGGATGTGCCTGGCCATCGAGCCCATGTTGGTGCGTGGGGATCTGGAAACCAAGGTGTTGGCCGATGACTGGACCGTGGTGACCGTTGACGGGCAACGTGCCTCGCAATGGGAACACAGCGTTGCCATTCACCTCGGCGGAATCTGGGTGCTCAGCGCCCATGACGGGGGAGTGGCGGGACTGGCGCCCTTCGGCGTGGTGCCTTCCCCCATCACGTCCTAGCCACTTGGCGTGCTCCGTCAGCCCGGGATGCACGGGTCGACTGTGGGCAAGGTAACAAAATATGAAGACCCCGATGATTTCCCTTATGGCCATCGGGCGCGTAGGCTTGACTGTTGGTTGTCTGTTCCTTGGTGCCCAAAAGCTCACGCTTGGGGTAACGGGGCGTTCGATGGCCAAGACCATTAATCTGTTGGCGGTAAATACTGCCAGCAACAAAAGTTAGCGGAGGATATGGCCAAGAAAGAGGGTGTCATCGAGGTAGAAGGCGCTGTGTCAGAGGCACTGCCCAATGCGATGTTCCGTGTTGAGCTGCCCAACGGACACGTTGTCCTTGCAACTATCTCGGGAAAGATGCGTCAGCACTACATTCGAATCCTCCCTGAGGATCGCGTAGTGGTGGAACTCAGCCCGTACGACCTCAACCGCGGCCGTATCGTGTACCGCTACAAGTAAAGATTTTTGTTCCTCCTTCCCTTGGGAAGGACGACAAAGGTAGTTACGCTCCACTGAAACCGCAACCGCAAAAGGAGTAAGCCTTGAAGGTTAACCCTAGCGTGAAGCCGATCTGCGATAAGTGCAAGGTGATCCGCCGTAACGGTCGGGTCATGGTGATCTGCGAAAATCCACGCCATAAACAGCGTCAGGGCTAAATTTCCTTCACGGGAAATCCTTACGCGTAGTAACTGATATCGGCAGCACAGCATCCATCGCGTGATGCATACCCGCGGCACGGAGGCCGTGGACCGGGAACACCCGGGATTGTGCTGCTTAAGACCTCCGCATATCGAAAGGTAGACAGCATATGGCTCGTCTAGCTGGCGTAGACATCCCGCGCGAAAAGCGCGTGATCATTGCGCTCACCTATATCTACGGCGTGGGCAAAACCCGTGCAGAACAGACCATCACCGAGACTGGGATCAACCCGGAAACTCGCGTGAAGGATCTGACCGACGCTGAGCTGGTTCAGCTGCGTGACTTCATTGAAGGCTTCAAGGTCGAGGGTGACCTCCGCCGTGAAGTGGCAGCTGACATTCGCCGCAAGGTGGAAATCGGCTCCTACGAAGGCATTCGCCACCGCAAGGGCCTGCCGGTCCGCGGACAGCGCACCAAGACGAACGCCCGTACCCGCAAGGGCCCGAAGCGCACCGTCGCCGGTAAGAAGAAGACCCGCTAAAACTAGCGGTCGTCACTAAGCCAATTTTCTCGTAGGAGTAAGAATGCCACCAAAGACTCGTGGAGCGGTACGCAAGCCGCGTCGCAAGGACAAAAAGAATATCCCGCTTGGACAGGCGCACATCAAGAGCACCTTCAACAACACCATCGTTTCCATCACGGATCCGAACGGTGCTGTCATCTCGTGGGCCTCTGCCGGCGAGGTAGGGTTCAAGGGCTCGCGCAAGTCCACTCCGTACGCCGCACAGATGGCCGCCGAGGCCGCTGCTAAGCGTGCCCAGGAACACGGAGTTCGCAAGGTTGACGTCTTCGTCAAGGGGCCGGGCTCGGGACGCGAAACCGCGATCCGTTCACTGCAGGCCACCGGCCTTGAGGTTGGGTCCATCTCGGACGTTTCCCCAAGCGCACACAACGGTTGCCGCCCGCCAAAGCGTCGCCGCGTCTAACCAATGACTGTCCAGCGTTGATGCCGCCGCGTCTTCTTCCCGCAAGGAAGAAGACGCGGCGGCATGAATGCCATGGCATGCCAGCCCGAATAAGACGAACGCCGACGAGGCATACGTCGTTTCCACCCCCTGTGTTGCGTCATATAGCGGACGCTCGCTGAAAGGAAATGTAAGTGCTCATTGCACAGCGCCCTACCCTGACCGAAGAAGTCGTAGCGGAGAACCGCTCCCGTTTCATTATTGAACCGTTGGAGCCTGGCTTCGGCTACACCCTGGGCAACTCGATACGCCGTACCCTGCTTTCCTCCATTCCTGGTGCAGCTGTCACCAGTGTGCGGATCGACGGGGTATTGCACGAGTTCACCACCGTAGCCGGTGTGAAGGAAGATGTCACCGAGCTGATTCTGAACATCAAGAGCCTCTCGGTATCCTCCGAACATGACGAGCCGGTCGTCGCCTACCTGCGCAAGCAGGGTCCTGGCGTCGTCACCGCAGCCGACATCACCCCGCCAGCCGGCGTGGAGTTCCACAACCCGGATTTGCACATCGCGACTTTGAACGCGAAGGGCAAGTTCGACATGGAGCTGACCATCGAACGTGGCCGCGGCTATGTTTCTGCAGCGCAGAACAAGAACGTGGACCAAGAGATCGGTCGCATCCCCGTGGATTCGATCTACTCGCCGGTGCTGAAGGTGACCTTCCGCGTGGAGGCCACCCGTGTTGAACAGCGCACCGACTTTGACAAGCTCATTGTCGATGTCGAAACCAAGGACTCAATGCTCCCGCGCGATGCCGTTGCATCCGCTGGTACCACCTTGGTTGAACTGTTCGGCCTGGCTCGCGAGTTGAACACGGCCGCTGAAGGCATCGAGATCGGCCCGTCCCCGACGGACGCCGCCCTCGCCGCCGATATGGCATTGCCGATCGAGGACCTCGAATTGACGGTTCGCTCATACAACTGCCTCAAGCGTGAGGGCATCCACTCCGTGGGTGAACTCGTTTCACGTTCCGAGGCTGACCTGATGGACATCCGCAACTTTGGTGCGAAGTCCATCGACGAGGTCAAGGCGAAGTTGATCGATTTGGGTCTGGCCCTGAAGGATTCCCCTCCAGGCTTTGATCTCGCAGCACGTGCCGCAGCCATTGGCGACGATGACGTTTACGGTGAGGAAGAAGTCTAAGACTTCTTGGCCCACCAGCTATAGAACTTAAACCTTTGCGCCCGGATTCCCACCGGGATCCCGGGCGCAAAGGCCACCATAATAGGAGAACACTATGCCTACCCCACCAAAGGGTCCGCGTCTCGGCGGTAGCGCGGCTCACGAGCGTTTGATGCTCGCGAACCTCTCCGCGCAGCTGTTCGAGAGCAAGTCCATCACCACCACGCTGACCAAGGCCAAGCGCCTTCGTCCGCACGCCGAGCGCCTGATCACCTTCGCCAAGCGCGGAGACCTGGCCTCACGTCGCCGCGTCCAGGCAGTCATTGCCTCGCGCAGCCGCACCAACAAGTCGATCGTCCACGAGCTGTTCGAGAACATCGCACCGCTCATGGCCGAGCGCGAGGGTGGCTACACCCGCATCACCAAGATCGGCAACCGCAAGGGCGACAACGCCCCGATGGCTGTCATCGAATTGGTCATGGAGCCGGTTTCCCCGAAGCAGGCAGTTGTGCAGGAAGCCGAAAAGGCTGCCGCCGTTGCCGCTCCGGTTGAAGAGGCCGCCCCGGTCGAAGCAACCGAAACCGCCGAGGTCACCGAGACCGAAGCAGCAGAGGAGAACAAGGCCTAGTCCTTGTCCACCTTTGGCAACAGCCAATAAAGCGGCCCGGTGCATCTTCCCCAATACGGGGAAAGCGCACCGGGCCACTGGCTTTAAACGGCGCCGGCGAGTCATTGGCCGATGCCCGGAACTAGGATTGAAACATGTTGACTCCCGCCCCTGAACCGGTGAATCCCTTGATGGCTCCCATCGGCAGCCCAGATGAACCGGCCATGGTGAGGATGTGCGTGCGCCTTGGATACGACGGATCCGGATACAACGGCTGGGGGATCCAGCCCGGGCTGCCCACTATCCAGGGGGCGATGGAAGCCGCACTGGCCATGCTCCTGCGCCGCCCGGTGCGCACCGTCGTGGCCGGACGCACCGATGCCGGGGTCCACGCGCGGAACCAGATGGTCCACTTCGACATCACGGCCACCGAATTCGTGGCCCTGGCCCGGGGCGCGGAGATCTCACCCGAACGCGCACTGGTGCGCAGGCTGCGCGGCGTGCTGACCCGGGAACACGGCACCATCTTGATCCACCAGGCCATGGTGGCGCCGGCAGGGTTCAACGCACGTTTTTCCGCCCTGTGGCGCCGCTATTCTTACCGGATCGCGGACGGGGCAGGGAACTGGGAGCCACTTTCGCGCGGCTACACCATGTGGCACAAACGCGAGATCGACGTGGAGTTGATGGCTGCCGAGGCGAAAGACATGGTCGGAAGGCACGACTTCCTGGCCTTCTGCAAGCCGCGTGAGCGGGCCACTACGATCCGGACCCTCACCGAGTTCTCCTTTACCCGCGATCGCTCGGGCATCGTGGTTGCACACCTGAAGGCCGATGCTTTCTGCCACAACATGGTCAGGGCGCTCATCGGTGCGTGCGTGTTAGTGGGCGATGGCAGGGAAGAGCCCGGTTGGGTTGGGCAACGGCTGGAAGCCGGAGTTCGTGATGCCAAGACGTTCCTTGCTGATCCGCGGGCCCTGGTGTTAGAGGAAGTGGCCTACCCCGAAGCCGGTGAAGCAGCGGCGCGCGCCGAACTCACCAGGGCCCGGCGCCTGCCTAAAGAACCGGCCACAGCCACCGAAACAGCCCCATAGCCCCGCACGCCAGCGCGACCAAAGACGCAGTTGCCCTTGGCGCCACAGGCCCAGGGGCGGGCCTCGTGGGGCATGGAGGCTAGTGGTTCTGCACGGCCGGGCCAGGCCCCGTATAGGTCGCTGAAACCGTGTGCCAGGCAAGCCCGTAGAGCAACGCGGCAACCAACAAGCCCGCGCCACCGCGCAGGATCACCACCTGGAAGAACATCTCCGCACTCAGGTAATCGTGCACGGCCGGGGCCAACGGCATTGCACGCGCCGCCATGAGTGCCGCGGGGCCAAGAAGAATGAAGGCCAGTAAGATGGTGCGCACTTTTTGGTACGTGCAATCTCGGGGCTCGTGAGTCGGGACCGCGATCCGTCGCCGGTGCCGATGCCACAAAATCAAGACCGTGAGCCCCGCCAGGGTGCTGACATGCTGCAGGATGCGGTAAAGCGGAAGATCCGGAACCGGTTCAAGGGCCAGCACGGGCACGTGGCGAACCACCCATCCGGTGGAGTGCGTGAACGAATCCCAGATGAGGTGGGTGAGCAGCCCGATGAGCAAAGACAGAAATGTCCACAACACCGGGTGAGCCCAGGAAGGCGCAGGGCCTACGGGCTTTGTCTGTTCCGGGAACCAGTGGGTGCCCAAAGCCCAGCGGATCGGTCTGTCCACTACCCACAGGAACGCGGCCAGCACCAGCGCCAGCGGCAGGCCCACGTCCAGGATGTGGGTGAACTGATGGGATTGGACCCCGCTGAGCAGGGCCGACAGCCATCCGACCGAAGAGGGCTTGAGCATCACGAAGTACGGCAGGTCCGGAGCCATGGCTCCGGCGACCAGAGCTATCGGCACCAAGGGATGACGCAGGAAGGGCAGGACGGCAGCGTTGTGCGCCAGGGTGAAGGGCAAGGGGATCCTCGAAAAACGGGGCCTGATGGCCCGCAGGCCAGGGGAGCTGCAAGATGCCCTGGGGCAGTGCAGCACCAATCCTATGCGGCGAAGTGCCCGCACCGGCAGATTCACCCTTTCGCCACCGCAATGACAGCCTGACGGCAATGACCGAGACGTGAATTGCGACGTGCGGTCCGGGGGAGCGCTCGAGGTGCCTACGGTTCACGAAAAGTGGCGAGCTGGCGCACCAGTACGACTCCAGGGGGGTGTTTTCTTCTTGCGGCAGAGGGCCTGTCGCCAGGCTCACGCCACGCGCTTTGGTGCCTGCGGGTTTAATCCGATAGACTTGCCGCTGTTGTGCGTGTCCTTTGTTCGACACAACCTTCTTCGTGTGGCGGCTCAGTTGCAGAGCCACTGGTCTGCGGGGATTGCGAACATCCATGGACGGCCGGTCCTTCCAGTCCTCACCTGGCGAACCGGAACAGCACATCGAAACACAGCACGTTCAAAGACAGCGGATCTCACAGCCGTTGCCCGGGATTGTGCTTGACCAGTAACCAATAAACAAAGGCAATTACAGTGCGTACGTTCACTCCAAAGCCGGCTGACCAGACACGCCAGTGGCACATCATTGATGCCACAGACGTTGTGCTCGGTCGCCTCGCCGTCCAGGCCGCAACCCTGCTGCGCGGCAAGCACAAGGCTACCTTCGCCAACCATATGGATATGGGCGATCATGTCATCATCATCAACGCCGAGAAGGTTGCCCTCACCGGTGCCAAGCTCGAAAACAAGCGTGCCTACCGCCACTCGGGTTTCCCGGGCGGCCTGAAGTCCGTGACTTACGCCGAGCTTCTTGAAAAGAATCCGGTCCAGGCAGTGGAGAAGGCCATCAAAGGCATGCTTCCGAAGAATTCCTTGGCAGCGGATCAGCTGACCAAGTTGAAGGTCTACCGCGGTGCCGAGCACCCGCACGCTGCACAGCAGCCACAGACCTTCGAAATCACCCAGGTCGCGCAGTAGCGCTGGGCCCCGAGAACAAGAATTTAGGAGATTATCGTGGCTCAGAACACTGAAGAGATCACTGAACTCGAGGGTGAAGCGCCGACTTCGTACACCTCGGAATCCACAACGGTTGAAGTAGAAGCCGTCAAGGAACGTCCGGCATTGACCGTTGCAGGTGCAGCGGTCGGCCGTCGCAAGCAGGCAATTGCCCGCGTGCGCGTCGTTCCGGGAACCGGCCAGTGGACCCTCAACGGCCGCTCGCTGGACAACTACTTCCCGAACAAGCTGCACCAGCAGGACGTCAACGAACCGTTCAAGCTTCTTGAGCTTGATGGCGCCTACGACGTCATTGCACGCATCCACGGTGGTGGCCCCTCGGGCCAGGCCGGTGCGCTGCGCCTGGGCATCGCCCGTTCGCTGAACGAGATCGACCGCGACAACAACCGCGCTGCGCTGAAGAAGGCCGGCTACTTGACCCGTGACGCACGCGTCATCGAGCGCAAGAAGGCTGGTCTCAAGAAGGCCCGCAAGGCTTCGCAGTTCTCCAAGCGCTAAACCGCTTGCGCCGGGTTCTTCCCGGTACCGAAGGGCCTCGGCATTCGTGCCGAGGCCCTTCGGGCGTTAACGGGGCATTTAGGTGCTGCCGGGTCACGCATCCGGGCAAGATTCTTGCGGGAAACGCCCCAGATGCACGGTGCGCAAGAAATCTGGCCCTATGATGGATGACGATGGCAAGGTTATTTGGGACCGATGGTGTCCGCGGAAAAGCAAACGAACTTCTGACCCCCGAACTGGCGATGGCGCTTTCACAGGCCGCCGCCATGGTGTTGGGTCACGAACAAATACATGACGGGCGTCGTCCCGTGGCGGTGGTGGCCAAGGATCCGCGGATCAGTGGCGACTTCATTTCGGCTGCCATCGAGGCAGGACTGGCAGCATCCGGGGTCGACGTGCACGATGCCGGAACTCTTCCGACTCCTGCGGCCGCTTACCTGGTCGCGGATCTGGACGCCGACTTCGGCGTGATGATCTCCGCCTCGCACAACCCCGCGCCGGACAACGGGATCAAGTTCCTGGCCCGCGGAGGCAAGAAGCTTGATGATGCCCTGGAAGATGCCATCGAGGCGGCACTGGAGAAACCCAAGTACCGTCCTCTCGGCGGGGACGTGGGGCGGATCGCGCGCTTCGCCGATGCCGAGGACCGCTATGTCATGCATCTGTTGCAGTCCCTGCCCAATCGCTTGGACGGCATGAAGATCGTCCTTGATTGCGCCCACGGCGCGGCTTCGGGCTGTTCGCCGGAGGTCTTCAGCGCCGCCGGCGCCGACGTCGTTGTCATCGGTGCCACACCCGATGGCATCAACATCAACGACGGCTACGGATCCACGCACCTCGAGCGCCTGCAGGCTGCGGTGCTGGACAACGGTGCCGACCTAGGAATTGCCCACGACGGCGACGCCGATCGGTGCCTGGCCGTTGACCACGAGGGATCTATCGTGGACGGGGACCAGATCATGGCCGTCATGGCCAGGGACATGAAGGACCGCGGGGTGCTGAAGGACAACACCCTGGTCGCCACCGTGATGAGCAACCTCGGGCTGAAGATCGCGATGCGCGAAGCGGGCATCACCATCAAGGAAACCGGGGTGGGGGACCGCTACGTGCTTGAGGGCATGCGTGCCGGGGGCTTCAACCTGGGCGGGGAGCAATCGGGCCACGTGATCTTTGCCGACCACGCAACCACCGGCGACGGGGTGCTCACCGGCCTGCATATCGCCGCACGTGTCAAGGCCACCGGCAAGAGCCTCAAGGAACTTGCCGGCGCCATGACGGTACTGCCCCAGGTATTGATCAACGTCAAGGGCGTTGACAAGGAAGCCGCACCGAGCAACCAGAGGCTGATCATGGCCATTGCCAGTGCCGAGGCGGAACTGGGCGAGAAGGGACGGGTACTTCTGCGCCCGTCGGGCACCGAGCCGGTGGTGCGCGTGATGGTCGAGGCCACCTCGCAGGAGATGGCACAGTCCCTGGCCGAGTCCCTGGCAGCCGTCGTCGCGAAGGAACTCGCGCTTTAGTATCTCCTTGCAGTCCGGCCGCGGCCCAATGCACCTGGGCCCCCCGGCCCACGTCATTGGGCCGTGTTCGTTTTTAGGCGTGCAGCATGGTGTTGCTCGGTGAATCGTTGAAAGGGTGTCCCGCGGGCATGAGCATGAAGATTTCGGTGGTGGGCACCGGTTACTTGGGCGTCACCCACGCCGCCTGCATGGCGGAACTGGGCTTTGAGGTCATTGGAGTCGACGTGGACCCGCACAAGGTGCGGATGCTCTCGGAGGGACACCTCCCGTTCCACGAGCCCGGCCTGGGAGAGCTATTGCGCACCCATGTCGAATCGGGCCGCCTGCGCTTCACCACCGACTACGAACAGATCGCCGAGTGGGCGGATGTGCACTTTATCGGCGTTGGAACCCCGCAACGAAATGACGGACACGGCGCAGACATGCGCTACGTCGATGCTGCGGTCATCGAGCTGGCCACCCGCATCCGCGGCAAGGCACTGATCGTGGGCAAGTCCACGGTCCCGGTCGGCACCGCACGCAGGCTGCACGGGCTGATCGCAGCCACCGCGGATCCGCAGGCGGACATCACCCTGGCCTGGAACCCGGAGTTCTTGCGCGAGGGCTACGCGGTACGTGACACCATGACCCCGGACCGGCTGGTGCTCGGCTGCGAGGAGGCGGGATCAGAGGCCATCCTGCGCCAGGTCTACGCCCGCGCCCTGGATGCCGGCACCCCGGTGATTGTCACGGACTTCGAGACCGCCGAACTGGTCAAGGTGGCCGCCAACGCGTTCCTGGCCACCAAGATTTCCTTCATCAACTCCTTCGCGGAGATCACCGAGACCATTGGCGGGGACATCACGGTGCTGGCCGACGCGTTGGGCCACGATGCGCGCATCGGCCGCAAGTTCCTCAACGCCGGGGTAGGTTTCGGAGGCGGCTGCCTTCCCAAGGACATCCGGGCGCTGCAGGCGAGGACCAGCGAGCTGGGCCTGACCCATACCATGGGGTTCCTGGCCGAGGTCGACGAGATCAACCTGCGCCGCCGCGAGCGTGTGGTGCGCCTGTCTCACGCAATGCTCCAAGACCAGCTGGTCGGTGCGCGCGTGGCGGTGTTGGGAGTCAGCTTCAAACCCGATTCCGACGACGTACGGGATTCACCGGCACTCGATATTGCCGTGCGGCTCTTCAATGCGGGAGCCGACGTGCTGGTCTATGACCCCGAGGGCAACAAGAACGCAGCAGAACGCTTTCCCCGGCTGTTCTACGCCAATGACCTCGCCGAGGCCGTGGCCAACGCGGATCTGGTGCTGCTGCTCACCGAATGGGCCGAATTCAAGGCCTTGGTGCCCGCTGATCTGGAGCAGCTGGTTGCGGCGCGCCGGCTCATCGACGGACGCAACGTGCTTTCCCGCTCCCAATGGGAAGAAGCCGGCTGGGAAATCGTGGGCATGGGCCAGCACTACGCCCCGCTGGATGGACAGCTTTAAACCCAGCAAAGCGCTGGCTCTGGCCAGTATCGAGGGGTCAACAAGAAGCCGTTGTCCTGTGGAACCGGACTCGAGAAGGCCAAAGCCCACGGCCGCCGGCTTAGTTGAAAATGAACATCGTTCCGATGAGGATCACGACGATCCCCAGAAGTCCTAATCCGGCGTACCTCCAGTAGGTACCCGTCCCGGTCCCGGTCAGGCGCATACGCCTCTGGCTGCGTGTCATTACTCTTCGTCCCAAATGTGCTCTCCCAAGTACATGGCTTCCCCCAAGGAAGCCGCTGCGATAGACGATAGCAGGTGATACGCGGGTCTTAAGCACTATGACCACGGGATTCGAGGTGTCGTCCCCCGCAAGGGCAAACTGCCAGTCATTGGGATTGGCTGGTCTCGAGCATGGCACTGCCACGGCATTCCGGGCGATCCAATAAGAATGTGCACGGAATGCCGTGAGGCTTTTGATATCCCTAGTTCAGGATGATGAACGCGCCGATGGCCACGGTCGTTAGTATCAGTAGTACCAAGCCGATATTCTGCCAGATGACAGGGATGCGAGGCCCCGTCCGGTAGTACCGATTGTGTCCCCGTGCCATGAGTCTTCTTTGCAAGATTATCCTCCCAAGTTGCCAGCTTCCTTCCCCAAGGAGGCCGTTTCCTGACCTTAGCAGGTGAGGGCAATACCCGACAGGAATATGACAACCGAAATGGCGAGTCGATCCATCAAAAATAGGGGCTCGGCAGACCGGTTGCCGCATCGACCAAGGCGAAGCTTCAGCGACAAGCGAGGCCTGTCGTAAGCCGTAGTTTAGATATTGCCGACCATTGGCGTGTTGGGCCGCTAACGGTCGAGAAGCAGCGCAAAGGGATCCCGCGAGGACCCGAGGGCCGTTGCTCCCTAGAGTCCCAGGTCCCGGGCGGCCCGGGGTAGCTCAACCAGCAGGTCCACGGCACTGACCGTGCCCTCGTGCGCGGCCAGCGCGCCTGCATGGGCATGGACCAAGGCTCCTGCCGCTGCAAGGTCGGTCAGCTTGTGGGTTCGGGCCACGACATCCTCGTTGCTGGAGGCGGTGCCGAAGTGCGCGGAGGCCAGGAGCGTACCCAGAATCCCGGTGAGCACATCCCCGCTGCCGGCAGTGGCCAGGTCAGGGGTTGCTGCATGAACGATCAGGGCGTATCCGTCGGGAGCAGTGCAAATGGTTGCTGAGCCCTTGAGCAACACGACGCAGTCGTAGGCGACCGCTGCCCACCTCGCCCAGCGGAGCGGATCGGCGGCAATGTCGCGTGAGCTCACGCGTATCCCCGCCTTGGCCAGCAGCGCGTTCAGTTCCCCCGCGTGCGGAGTAAGAATACGTAGCTGGCGGTGGGTGCCGGGTTCGAGCATCGCCAGTGCACCGGCGTCGATGACACAGGGGTTGCCTGATGCAAGGACTTGGTCCAGGTGCTTGCGGGTCTCCGCGGAATCCTCCAGCCCAGGCCCGATGGCCCAGGCCCCGATGCGGGTGGCACCCTCGCGCTCGTTGCGGCGGTTGCGTGCCAGCAAAGAGGTGAGTTCGGCCGAACCCAGCCCTACTGCCTCGGGCACCTGGGTCGTCAGGGCCGCGGCGACGTTCTGCGGGACGATGGTGCGTAGCAACCCCAGCCCGCAAGCGACAGCGGAACGGGCACTGAGCACTGCTGCACCGGGATACCTGGCGGATCCTGCCAGCAGTCCCAGCACACCGCGCTGGTACTTGTGCCGGCCCGCCGCTGACCAGCTGTCGTCTTGGTCCAGCAGCAGCTCGAGGTCATCTCCTTGAACCACCCAGGCCTCGGGTTCGGGCAAGGTTGCCTCGAGTCCCAGGTCCACGACGTGGATACGTCCCGAGACCAGATGCCCGGAGCCAAGAACCAGCCCGGACTTCAGGGCACCGAATGTCACAGTCTTGTCGGCGGGGATCACACTGCTTGCCGCACCGCCGGTGTCGGAGTTGACCCCGCTGGGCATGTCGCAGGCCAGCACGGGGATATCGCGGGGGATCGAGGGCAGCTCGATGCCAGGACGGACCCCGGTGCCGTACCCGGCGTCGATGAGCAGGTCGCATTCCACCAGAAGCTCCTCCAGGGCCGTGGCGGGCGCGGTGCGCCCGCCAGCGCGTTGAAGTGCTGCCATGCCCTCTGGGTGGGCGTGGGAGGCCAGCAGCACTGCCGTGGTCGCGACACCTCGCTTGGTCAAGGCTGCCAAGGCGAAGAGGCCGTCGCCGCCGTTGTTGCCAGGTCCGATCAGTGCCACGACCCTGGACCCGTAGACGCGGCCGGTGTGTTCCTTGAGCATCAACAGCCCGTGATGGGCCAGAGCTGCAGCAGCCTGGCGCATCAGCCTTAGGTCGCTGGCATCGCGGATCAACGGAGTTTCGGCATCTCGTACGTGGGAACCTGTGTAGACGGGGATCATGAGTTCACACTACCGAACTGTCGCACCTGTTTGCCGCAGGTTTTCGCCGTTGACGCAATGCCTTTGGTGCTTTGGCCCGGACTTAGCGCTCAGCGACGACCATTGCCGTGGCCAGATCGCCGTCGTGGCTCATCGAAAGGTGCCAATGAACCACGCCTTTGCAAGCGGCAGCCTCGGCCACCGAACCGTCCACGACCACGAAGGGGTCCCCGGCCTGGTCCTTCTCTATCCAGCAATGTTGCCAGTTCATGCCCGCCGGAGCACCTAATGCCTTGGCAATGGCTTCCTTGGCGGCAAAGCGGGCGGCCAGGGAGCGTACATGCAACTTGCGTTCGGCGGGAACGAAAAGGCGTTGAAGCAGCGCCGGTGTGCGCTCCAGCTGTTCCTTGAAGCGCGACACCTGGACAACATCAACACCAATTCCCACGATCATGGCTTCGAGTTTATCGGCTCCCTGGGAGCTACTGGTGCCGCGTCCCGAAAGCGGGCACAGGGACCGGCGTCGCAGTGCTGAAGAGCACCGGCGGATATCGGGGAATCAGGCACTGGTACGGGAACGGATCCACGTCGTAGGCTTCAAGGCATCGTGCACAGTGCGCCAAAGCGAAGGAGAGCAAGAATGGGACTGAAGGAAAACGGTGTGGAAACACCGGCAATCATGTTGCTAAATGATGGTTTCACCAGGGTCCACGAGGGCATCGGGTCATTGCTGACAGACGCCACCGAACCCATGCTTGGCTTTCGGGCCAGCAGCACCGCCAACCCGGTCGGGTGGCTCATTTGGCACCTCAGCCGGGTCCAGGACGATCACTTCGCCCATCTTGCGCACGCATTGGATCCCGGTTCCACGGCAGAGCAATGCTGGATCGCCAGTGATTGGGTCTCACGATTCGACTTGCCCTACGAGGTCAATGACACCGGGTATGGACAAAGCAGCGAAGAAGTCGCCGCGTTCGGGATGTACGAGGCTGAGCTGCTGTTGGGCTATCACGCAGATGTACATGAGCGGGCAAGAAAGATCCTTGCCGGGCTAAAAGATGGCGACTTGGCCACGGTTATTGACACGAGTTGGGATCCAGCGGTGACTGCAGGGTCCCGGTTGGTCAGCATCTTGGGGGAGACCACCTCGCACTTGGGCCAGGCGCAGCTTGTGCACGGGATATACAACGACCGACAGAACTGACGACTAGTAGCTTAAACAACCGCGCGGTGGCGTTGCCACCCGAGAAGGGGAAGCAACGGCACCGCACGGATGGGAAGCGTAGCGGACTACTCGACGGTGACCGACTTGGCCAGGTTGCGCGGCTGGTCCACGTCAAGGCCCTTCACGGTGGCAAGTTCACAGGCGAAGAGCTGCAACGGCACGGTGGCCAGCAACGGCATCAACAGCGTCGGCGTTTCCGGGACATAGAACAGGAACTCGGCGAACTCGCGCACCGCTTCGTCGCCGTTCTCGGCGATGACCAGGGTCTTGGCGCCGCGGGCACGCACCTCTTGGATGTTCGAAACCACCTTGGAGTGCAGCGAATCGCGGCCGCGCGGGGAAGGGACCACCACAAAGACCGGCTTGCCTTCATCGATCAGGGCGATCGGGCCGTGCTTGAGCTCGCCGGCAGCGAAGCCCTCGGCGTGGATGTAGGCGATTTCCTTGAGCTTCAGGGCCCCTTCCATGGCAACCGGGTAGCCCACGTGGCGGCCCAGGAAGAGCACCGATTCGGTGTCCTGCATCGAACGCGCCAGGGACTTGATTTCTTCGGCCCGATCCAGGATTTCCTGGATCTTGGCAGGGATCTTGCCCAGGTCGGCGAGGATGTCCTTGATCTGGCCGGTGAACAGGTTGCCGCGCAGTTGTGCCAAGTACAGCCCCAGCAGGTAGGTGGCGGTGATCTGCGCCAAGAATGCCTTGGTCGAAGCCACAGCGATTTCCGGTCCGGCGTGGGTGTAGAGCACGGCGTCGGATTCGCGCGGGATGGTGGATCCGTTGGTGTTGCAGATCGAGAGGATCTTCGCACCCTGTTCCTTGGCATAGCGCACGGCCATGAGCGTATCCATGGTTTCCCCCGACTGGGAGATGGACACGACGAGGGTGTTCGAATCCACGATCGGGTCACGGTAGCGGAACTCGTGGCTCAACTCGACCTCCACGGGGATGCGGCACCAGTTCTCAATGGCGTACTTGGCAACCGATCCGGCATAGGCCGAGGTGCCGCAGGCCAGCACGACGATCTTGGTGACCGAGGCGAGTTCCTCCGGGGAGATTCGCAACTCGTCAAGGGTCAGGTGGCCGTAGGCATCCGAGCGGCCCAGCAGCGTGTCGGCGACGGCCGCGGGCTGGTCGAAGATCTCCTTTTCCATGAAAGAGGCAAAGCCACCCTTTTCAGCACTGGCTGCATCCCAATCGACGTGGAATTCCTTGCCCTCGGCCGGGTTGCCCGAAAAATCGGTGATGGTGTGGGAATCGGGGGTGATGGTCACGATCTGGTCCTGGCCCAGTTCCACCGCGCGGCGGGTGAAGTCAATGAAGCCCGAAACATCCGAGCCCAGGAAATTCTCGCCATCCCCCAGTCCCAGGACCAGGGGGGAGTTGCGGCGTGCGGCCACCACGACACCGGGATGCTCCGCATGAACGGCGAGCAGGGTGAAGGCGCCCTCAAGCTGGCTGGCGGTCAGCTCCATGGAGCGGGTCAGGTCACCTTCGCCGTCTGCGCGGTAGATCGAGCCGAGCAGCGCGGCTGCCACCTCGGTGTCGGTATCGGAAATGAACTCGACGCCCTCGGTGCGTAGCTTGGCCTTGAGCTCGGAGAAATTTTCGATGATGCCGTTGTGGATCATGGCGAGGTTTCCCTCATCGGCCAGGTGCGGGTGGGCATTGGCATCCGTGGGGCCTCCGTGGGTGGCCCAGCGAGTGTGTCCGATGCCGGTCAGCGACGCCGGAAGCGGGTCGGCTTCCAGTACCCCCACAAGGTTGGCGAGCTTGCCTGACTTCTTGCGCGATTCGATGCCCGCCTCGGTCACCACCGCCAAGCCGGCCGAGTCGTAGCCGCGATATTCGAGGCGTCGAAGACCCTCAAGGATCACATCGAGCGCGCCGTGATTGGCCGAGCGTCCAGCATTACCTACGTATCCAACGATTCCACACATGAAAAAAACAGTACCGCCTGACAACGGGCGGTAGATACATTTGCCTCGGCGCGATGGCATAAATTTTTGTGGGCATGAACATATGAGCTACGTATGGAAATTTGGAGACGTTTGGGATTATGGGCCTGTTGTTGGCACAATTCAAGGCGTGAATGGACAGCGTGCGGACGAAAACAGTGCAACGCCCTTCGTTGAGTTGGACCGCCAGACATGGGCCAGGCTGTCCCATGAGCTGAAGCAGCCACTTGACGAGGACGATCTGCGTCGGCTCAGCGGCCTGGGTGAGCAACTGAACCTCGCGGAGGTCCGGGAGGTCTACCTGCCGCTTTCTCGCTTGTTGAACCTCTACGTCCAGGGCGCGGCCTCCTTGCACCAAGCGACCAATACCTTCCTGGGCAAAAAGGCGCGGCGCACCCCCTTCGTCATCGGTGTTGCCGGTTCGGTGGCCGTGGGCAAGTCAACGACCGCCCGTGTGCTGCAGGAACTGCTGCGTCGCTGGCCAGATACCCCCGATGTGCAGCTGATCACGACCGACGGATTCCTCTACCCCAACGCGGATTTGGAGCGACGCGGGATCCTGCACCGTAAGGGCTTTCCGGAGTCCTACGACCGTCGCCGGCTGCTGCGCTTCGTCTCCGAAGTGAAATCCGGGGCCCCCGAGGTACGTGCCCCCTGGTATTCGCACCTGAGCTACGACATTGTTCCGGGCAAGGAAGTGGTGGTGACCTCGCCCCAGGTGCTGATCGTCGAGGGCTTGAACGTCCTGCAGCCGGCGCGGGCCCGCACCGACGGCACGGCCGGACTGGCACTGAGTGATTTCTTCGACTTCTCCGTCTATGTCGATGCCCGCACCGCGGACATCGAGGAGTGGTACATCCGCCGCTTCATGAAATTGCGCTCCGGCGCGTTCTCGGACCCCAAGTCCTACTTCCACCGCTATGCCTCGCTGAGCGACGAGGAAGCCAGGGAAACCGCGCACGGCATCTGGAAGCGGATCAATGAGCCGAACCTGCGCGAAAACGTCATTCCCACCCGCGGACGGGCACAGCTGGTGCTGAGCAAATCTGCCGACCATTCGATCCGCCGCATGCTGCTGCGCAAGATCTGATTCAGGCAACGCCCAGACAACCGTGATAAGAATCCTGAAAGAATTCCAACGCGACTATGGCTTACAACCGAATCCGTGTGTAAAGCTTGGGACATGCTCAAAGGATTCAAGGAATTTATCATGCAAGGCAACGTTGTTGACCTTGCCGTTGCCGTGGTCATTGGTGCAGCTTTTGGTGCCGTGATCACCTCTCTGGTCGACAACATCATCATGCCGTTGATCGCCGCACTGGTTGGAGCGCCGAACTTCGACGCCTTCCTGGTGCTCACGCTCGGTGAGGGCGTGGAAATTAAGTTCGGTGTGTTCCTGACCGTGTTGGTGAACTTCATCCTGATCGCTGCAGCCATCTACTTCATCGTCGTGGTGCCGATGAAGAAGCTCAACGACCTTCACAAGGCCCGCCTAGGCATCGAAGAGCCCGAGCCGGAGCAGGACCCGCAGCTTGCCCTGCTGGCCGAAATCCGCGATGAATTGCGTAACCGGACGGTCTGATCCGCCACGGTGTGCAGCACCGTGCACACACCGCACATGCCCCCGGCAACGACCTCCCTCGAGGAGATATCGACCGGGGGCATTGCTGTGTCCGGGTGCCGGCCGGCAGCGCTCGCGTAGTGGGACCAAGTGCGCCAATAGGGCAAGCGCCAAGGTGAAAGTGGGATGATGGAGCCGTGAGTGCTCAATCAACACATCAGACCGAATATCCAACCACCGAGAAGGACGCGACAACGGAGTCTCCCTGGGAACGGCGCGCCATCATCGACCTGGCCAACGTCCGCGAAAACGTGAAGCGGGTGGCCGAGCTCGTGGCCCCGGCCGCCATCATGGGCATCGTGAAGGCCGACGGCTACGGACACGGTGCCGTGGCCGTGGGGCGCGCGGCGCTGCAGGCCGGGGCGACCTGGCTGGGATGCGCCCACGTCTCCGAGGCCCTGAAACTGCGTGTTGCCGGTATCGAGGCACCGTTGCTGGCCTGGCTGCACACTCCGGGCACTTCCTTTGCCGCGGGCATTGCCGCGAACATCGACCTGGCGGTCTCGGGCTGGGAACTTGAGCATGTTGCCGCCGCCGCCACCGAAGCGGCACAACCGGCACGCGTGCACCTGAAGATCGACACGGGCCTTGGACGCAACGGCAGCACACCCGAGGACTGGGAAAAACTGCTCGGAGCCGCTGCTCGGTACCAAGAAGAGGGCCTGATGCGCGTGGTGGGCGTCTTCTCCCACCTGGCCGTGGCGGATGAGCCAGAACGCCCGGAAACAGATGACCAGCTTGAGGCCTTCAACCAGGCGATCGCGCTGGCCGAGGACGCCGGATTCGACTTCGAGGTACGGCACATCGCCAACACCCCGGCGATCCTCTCCCGCCCGGACTCCCACTACGACATGGTCCGGCTCGGACTTGGCATGTATGGTCTCAGCCCCTTCCCCGGAGAGAGCCCCGAAACCTACGGTCTGCGCCCGGCGATGAAGCTCGTGAGCCGGATCGCCAACGTCAAGAAGGTCCCGGCTGGGCATGGAGTGGGCTACGGGCTGCGCTACCATACCACGGAAGAGACCTACCTTGGACTGGTCCCGATGGGCTATGCCGACGGAGTGCCGCGCGGTGCCATGAATGCGCCGGTGAGCATCAATGGAACCATCTACCCGGTGCGCGGCACCATTGCGATGGACCAGTTCGTGGTGGACCTGGGCCCGGATATCGATCCGGAAAAGATCCTCGGTTCAGAGGTCATCCTCTTTGGCGGGGACGGCCCCTCGGCCACCGAATGGGCCGATGCCACCGGGAGCATCAACTATGAGATCGTCACCCGCATTTCCCCGCGGGTTCCGCGCCAGTTGGTGGAGGGGACCTGGGGTGAATCGGGTGAATAAGACGCACCCCAAAGCGGAACTTGAGCTTGCGGGCATCGATGCCACCCGCAAATTCGCGCATTCACTGGGATCGATCCTCAGAACGGGGGACCTGTTGGTCCTCACTGGGGAACTAGGGGCGGGTAAGACCACGTTCACCCAGGGCCTGGGCTACGGGTTGGGCGTGCGCGAGGGAATCATTTCCCCTACCTTCGTGATCTCCCGCATCCACCCCGCACTTGGGGCAGGACCCGACTTGGTCCACGTCGATGCCTATCGGCTGAGTAGTGCCGCTGAAGTCGATGACCTCGATTTGGAAGCGAGCATGGGTAGCTCGGTCACCGTCGTGGAATGGGGAGCCGGCAAGGTCGAACAGCTCAGCGATTCCCGCCTGGAGATCGTGCTGCTGCGACCGGGCTCCGTCCAGAAGCACGAGGACCTGGTCTTTGACTTCCACGAGGGCGAGGACGACGAGCCGCGAACCCTCACGCTCGTGGCCTTCGGCCCTCGCTGGGAAAACGACGAGGACCTCGGCGCCTTGCTGGATGGGTTTACGAGCCAAGCGACAAAGGACTAGGAATGCTTTTACTGGCCATTGACACCTCCGCCAATGCATCGGCAGCACTGCTGGCAGTGCAAGGCTCCACCGTTGCGGTGCGCGGCGCCTTCACCTCGGACAAGACAAACGACCATTCGGAGGTGCTGGCTCCGGCCATCGAGGCCATGCTGCGCGCCAGCGGCGGGGCCAAGCCCGATGCGATCGCCGTGGGTGTGGGCCCGGGTCCGTTCACCGGGCTGCGCGTGGGCCTGGCAACGGCGCGCACACTGGGATTCGCGTGGGACGTGCCCGTCCACGGGGTCATGAGCCTGGATGCCATTGCCTTGGGGGCGCTCGCCGGGGAACCGAAAGACGACTTTACCGTCGCCATCGATGCCCGGCGCAAGGAACTCTATTGGGCGCGGTACGACAAACACGGTGAGCTCATCGACGGCCCGCACGTCACCGTCGCGGAGGAAGTCCCGCCGGGGGACATCTACGGTGCCGGTGCCGGCCTGTATGCCCAGCGGCTGGTTGCAGTGGGCGCGAACCCGGTCCCGGGGTTCGAAGACTCGCACCCCGACGCCGTGGCCTTGGGCACCCGTGCTGCACAGGCACTGGCCACCGGCACCGCATTGCTGGGCACCGAGCCGCTGTACCTGCGCGAATCCGATGCCAAGGTCCCCGCGGTGATGAAGGGAAAACTGCTGTGAGCCAGTGCCCAACCAACCCCGTGCCGGGGGGACTGGATACCCGGCCCATGAAACAGGCGGACGTCGACGCGGTATGGGAGCTGGAAAAAGTACTCTTCCCCACCGACGCTTGGCCCCGTGAGATGTACATCGATGAACTTGGGCTCACGGACACTCGGAACTACTGGGTCGTGTGCGACGCAGACAAGATCGTTGCCTACTGCGGGTCGATGTGCGTGCTTCCCTTGGCCGACGTGCAGACCATCGCGGTGAACCCCGATTACGAGGGCAGGGGGATCGGGACGCACCTGTTGCGGCTGATGATCACCACGGTCACGCAGCGAAGCGCCACCGACCTGCTTCTTGAAGTCAGGGCGGATAACCCGCGCGCCCAGGGCCTGTATGAACGCCATGGTTTCGAGGCGATCCACCGTCGCGCGCGATACTACCGCGACGGGGTCGACGCCGTGATCATGCGCAAGGCGCTCGTACCGGCTGACTGAAATTGGCTGGCAGCCAGCAGGGAATCGTTCGTATCTTCGGGCGGGGAGAGCAAAGTGCACTATTCGCCGCAATTGACGGGTCGGTTGCTGAATCCCGCGTGCAGACGCGAGTGAGCGTCAACGAACTGGTGGCCGCGAATGCTAATGCCCCGCTGGCGACGCCCACCTATGACGGTACCGGGCAGACTGTCTACCCCGACGTGGCGCGAATCCCCGGAGGGCTTGGCCCGCAAGGCTTCGAATACTGGATGGGAATCACCCTCTACCCTGACGGTGTGGACACCACAGAGAGCCCTTCAATCCTTGCTTCACATGACGGTACAACTTGGGTAGTCCCAGCCGGGTTGACCAATCCTATTGCCGCGCCAGCTACCGGCTTCTGGCCGGACCCGGACCTGACATTTGATCCTGCCAAGCGACGCCTTTACCTATTCTGGCTGGGTATGCGCGTGGCATGGACCGACAACGGCAAGGACTGGACCGCGCCATTCGTATTGGTTTCGACACTCTCCGGCGAGGTATCGCCCGCAGTCATCAAAGACAGCGGCGGGTACAAGATGTGGTCGGTGCAGAAGGTCGACGCCGGGGCCACTAATAAGATCTTCCACCGAACCCACGACTCACTGGAGACCACATGGCCAGCCGACGTCACGGAATGCACCTTCACCCCGCCGTCCGGCAAGGAACCGTGGCACATGGACGTTTAAAAAGGCCGGCGGTCTTTACTATGCGCTGGTGGCTTGCTGCGATGTGGAAACCTCTGGCGCGAATACGGTCCTGTACTTAGCGACGTCGCTTGACGGGATCAAGTGGGAGCTCGGCGAATCGCCTTTGATCGCTGGCGCTTCGGGCAAGTGGGATGACACCAACATCTACCGTGCGACTATCCTGCCCGCTGACGGCGTGGGCGGCATCGTGGCTGACATTTGGTACTCTGCACGTTCCGCGACCGGCAAGTGGCGCACTGGCCGCACCACGCTGCGCTGGGCCGACCCAGCAGTGGAGACCCGCGCACCCTTGGCGGCAGTCGCGCAACATACCAACGCAGTTGAGTCCAAGGATTCCACCCGGAACCTGATAGCCAATGCAACCCTGCTGGCCTCGATTGGCACGCGACCGGCAGGAACCACGAACAACCTCGTCGGTGCCACCGGGCAGGGCCGGGAGGCCGCCTTGGATGCCTACAAATTCACAATGCCGGGCTCAGCCGCCGCATTCACTCTCGTATTTGCTGGGTTGCCCGTGACGGCGAATCTGTCCTACACGTTCACGTTCTACGGGGCCAGCGACACGGACGGGCACCCCATGTCCGCACGCCTCCTGTGGCTGAACTCAGGCGGCACGGCGTTACGGACCGACCAGCCCGCATCAGCAATCGCCCGGCCTCGTGGGGGCCGCTTCGCCCGCATACGACTGACTGCCACTGCCACTGCCCCGGTCGGTGCGGTCACAGTGGAAGCCATGATGGCCAACGGCGCGGGACTCGGGACGTCGGTCATCTACTACTGGAAGAAGGCGCAACTAGAGCAGTCAGCCGAACCAACCGAGTTGACCCCGGGCGTGGCAGACCGCCACGTTGCCATTGCCAGGCAGACGCGGAACCTTAGTGAATGGCTCGGCCCGGTCACCGGCACCGGACAAGCGGTGCTGGCCGCCGTCACGGCGAACGGGGCATTCCAGGCCCCGCGCCTCGCGACGGACAATCTCCCACCGGCCGCAGAAAACGAGGGAGTGGCGTTCTACGGCACCACGAGGAAGATGCTCGTCCACTCGGACGGGATCGCGGGGCGGGTCATGTCCACCATGTCGACCCGCACAGTGAGGGTTGTGGCAGGAGGCGCAACTCTCACCCATGAAGACGAGATCGTGGTTGTCACGGCGGGATCATTCCTGCCGCCGATCACGCAGACCCGGCCCATCCCGGTGGGCCGAATGTTCACGATCAAAAACGGGTCGGCCGCAGCCATCACATTCCTCGCCGCAGACGGGAAGGAAGTGAACGGTTCCACCGCATCCACCTCAATCCCGGCATGGGGGGCGACCTCCGTAGTCTGGACCGGCACCATGTGGGTCACCATCTATCCACGCCACCGGATGTATGCCGAAAGACCAGCGCTGATAGTCTGGTCAGATGACAAGCACCCCCGAAGCACGCCGCACGCTGGTTCGGAAAGAGTACGTCGCGCCTACCTCGGCGCGGCGTGCAAGGCATTTTTCGGTCGGCGGCTTCGCATCCGCAATGGTCGCTTTCATCGCCGCATGCGAGCCCAACATAGCCCTCCGATATGGGCCGTTCATCGCGATCGCGGCTTTCATACTGAGCAGGCCATGGCGAAACCGAATCGGCCTGACGGAATGGGCGCTCGTCGCATACTTGCTATGGGCGCTACTTTCCCAAATGTGGACGCAGTACCCGGACGTGGCCACCGGGCAGCTCATTGTCCTGGCCTCACTCGCCACCATGTTCGTTGGGATAAGGGCGGCTACCTGGTGGGGGCAGAACCAAGCCCTAGCAGTAGCGGGATACGTTGCCGGTGGCTTGTATGGACTCGCACAAACCTCTCTCCAGCTCATCACGGGTGAAGGTGAGATCTACACAGACGAGTTTGGGCGCATCACACAGGTGGGCACGTTGAACATCAACTACGTCGCCTACACGACACTCACTGCAATCGTGTTGATCCTGCTGGCGCTACAGGGCGGGCAGATCAAACGCCGGCGCATGAAAATGCTCATTTTTGCAATCCTCGGCATCCTTGTGATCGGCGCTGTCTCCACCCAGACAAGAGGCGTCCAAGTGTCCCTAATGTTGCTGGGTGCTTGGATCGTGATATCAAAGCTTGGGCGGCCCCTGAAAACGATTACCGCCGCCTGTGCGGTCGCCATTGTAAGCGTAAGCGCTGGATGGGCATCGAGCTTCTTGGACGATCTGGACCGCGGAAACAGGGGCGTCGACGGACTGTCCGGGCGCACGATCCTGTGGGAGACCGCTCGCTCCAAATGGGTAGATTCGTTCTTTGCCGGCGAGGGAATGGGGGCTGACCGGGTACAAAACGCCGGATACCTGCCAACGCATAACACGTTCCTTGGGCTGGGTATGACGCTTGGAGCGGTCGGCTTGGCACTGTTCTTGACCTTCGCGGTGAGTTCTTTGAATGAACGAATCAAAGGCCTAAGAATCCGTGACCGGCGATTCCCACTCATCATGATAATACTCGCGTTCACTCCAATCCTACTAACCAGCTCTTGGGAAGCTACAGCCTCCGGCTGGGTTGGACTGGCCCTGCTGTCGACACCGATCCTCGCCACCACAAACCAGATAAAAGCACGACGCACAGCGTAGGCCGCAACTCCATCACGCAATGCGAGGGCGCTGCCGTTTTGGTGGGGCCCTCGTCGTACCCGAATGCAACTATCTGCCGGGATAGTGCACATGAGACTGAATCGAATAACGATCACTCACATGTGCCAATGACGAACTTGTTGCGGCTGATGATCACCACGGTCACGCAGCGAAGCGCCACCGACCTGCTTCTTGAAGTCAGGGCCGATAATCCGCGCGCCCAGGGCCTGTATGAACGCCACGGCTTCGAGGCGATCCACCGTCGTGCGCGGTACTACCGCGACGGGGTCGACGCAGTGATCATGCGCAAGGTGCTCGTACCTACTGTTTGATCCGGGCACTCCGCGGCTTCATTCAAAGGCCACTTCGCCCAAAGCGGGGCGCCGGGCCTAAAATTGGTTCTATGTCCCTTTCTGCACCGCTTGTTCTTGGCATTGAATCCTCTTGTGACGAAACAGGGGTGGGGATCGTGCGCGGAACCGAGCTCCTGGTCAATGCCGTGGCTTCCTCCATGGAAGAGCACGTGCGCTTCGGCGGAGTCATCCCGGAGATCGCCTCCAGGGCACACCTCGATGCATTCGTTCCAACCCTCTCCGCGGCGTTGAAGGAAGCAGGCGTGTCCCTGGAGGACATCGACGCCATAGCGGTGACCAGCGGGCCGGGGCTCTCCGGGGCGCTGATGGTGGGAGTCGCCTCGGCCAAGGCCCTGGCGTTGGCCACCGGCAAGCCGCTGTATGCGATCAACCATCTGGTCGCGCACGTGGGTGTGGGCATCCTCGAGGGCGGGAAACTGCCCGAAAACCTGGGTGCACTGCTGGTTTCCGGAGGGCACACTGAAATCCTGCAGGTCAACTCGCTGACGGACGACGTGCGCCTGATCGGTTCCACCATCGACGATGCCGCCGGCGAAGCGTACGACAAGGTTGCACGCCTGCTGGGCCTGGGGTATCCCGGGGGGCCGGTGATCGATGCAATAGCCAAGGACGGGGACCGCAAGGCGATCCGGTTCCCGCGCGGTCTCACCATGCCCAAGTTCATCGGAACCGCGGAAGACCCCGGAAGGCACCGCCATGACTTTTCCTTCTCCGGGCTCAAGACCGCTGTGGCGCGCTGCGTTGAACAATACCAAAAACGTGGCGAAGAGGTGCCCGTTGCGGATATCGCAGCAGGCTTCCAAGAAGCCGTGGTCGACGTGATCACCTCAAAGGCGGTGCGTGCCTGTACCGAGCACGGGCTGAGCAACCTGCTGCTCGGTGGCGGCGTGGCCGCGAACTCGCGGTTGCGCGAGTTGCTGGCGGCACGATGTGCCTCCGCGGGGATTACCCTGAGGGTGCCGGCGCGTGAATTGTGCACCGATAACGGGGCGATGGTCGCCGCCCTCGGTGCCCAGTTGGTGGCCACCGGGAACGCCCCGACAGGCCTGGCGTTCTCCACCGATTCCGGTCAGCCGGTGAGCATGGTTTCGCTGGCTGCCTAAGATCAGCCGCCGTCACGAGACGTGCGGGGGGGGTGCCCCTATCTTTTTCGCAAGTCCTTTTCGGGTTTTTCCCGGAAAATGTTTGGGGATCTCGGAACCGGCGTTTTTGGGCATGGCTTCGCGGCCTGACCCGGCGGCGTGGGGTCGGACTTTGGGGCGGTATTCGGTTGAGGTTCTAGGCGGCGAGAGCCTGTGGTGCTTCATAGATGCTGCCATCGCGGAGCATCGCAAACAGGACATTGCAACGCCGACGTGCCAGCGCAATGACCGCTTGGTTGTGTTTCTTGCCCTCGGCGCGTTTGCGGTCGTAGTAGGCCCGCGAAACCTGGTCTTTGCATTTGAGCGAGGCGAAAGCCGAAAGGAACAAAGCCCGCTTGAGGACCTTGTTGCCCTTACGCGAAGAGTGGTCTCCCCGGATCGAGGTCCCGGATCTCCACGTCACCGGCGCCAGACCGGCATAGGAAGCCAGATGCCCGGCGGTGGCGAAGTCCTTGCCGGTGACTTCGGTAAGGATCCGTGCTTCGGTGCGGATCCCGACCCCCGGCATGGAATCAAGCATCAGATGCAGCGGGTGGTCTGTGACCAGTTCCTCGACGCGTTTGAGCACGGTAGCGCGGGCTGAGCGGCTCTGGGCGAGCATGCGGGCCAGTTCGGGCAGGACGATGCCGGCTGCCTCGGTGCCCGAGACCACCACGGTTTGGGCAGCCAAGGCAGCGGTGATTTCATGGGCCCAGCCCTTCCAGGCCCTGGGTGCGTGCTTGCGCAGCAGGGCGCCGATGCGGGCTTCTCCGGCCCGGCGCAGGGCTGCTGGGCTCGGGTATTTGGCCAGCAGTTCTGCCATGGCTACGTGGTCAAGGTGCGGGCCGATGACCCGTTCCAGGGCCGGGTGGATCTGGGTCAGTAGCCCGCGGATGCGGTTGGAGGTCGCGGTTGACTGTTTGGCGTGGTCATCATCGAATCCGCAGAGCATCGAGAGCTCTGCGACCTGCTCTTCGGGGACCTCGACGGTGCGCAGGGTGTGGGGCATGGTGCGAGCGGCGTCGGCAATAATGTAGGCGTCTCGCGGATCGCTTTTGGCTTCGCCCGGATGCAAATCAGCGATGCGGCGCATCGCCAGTCCTGGCAGGTAGGCAACCTGGATTCCAGCGGCGTGGGCGACCGCGACAGGCAGCGCGCCGATGGTGGCTGGCTGGTCCGCCACAAAGAGCAGCCGTCCGTGCTTGGACAGGGACTTGATTAGGGATTTGAGCTTGGTCTCGTCTTGGGGCAGGGCCTTGTCCAGCAGTTTCTTCCCGGCCTTGTTCAGGGCTACTGCATGGTGGTTGGACTTGCCGACATCGGCGCCGATATAAACGTCGATGGTTTCGTGTTCGTTGATCATGGCGCACCTCATTCGTCAGGCCATCAACGGGTGGTGGCATCGGATGAAACAGTGCTGGCGCGTCTTTACGGCTCCACGGCTCGGCATCCACGTTGCGACCGACAATTGGACTGGTGCTGTCTTATCCGGATCCGGCCCCTATGAGCGGTATCCCTGGTGCCTCTCGAATCTCGGTGACAGCACTCCCCGGATCATGAAAGAACAGGGGGAGTGAATCATGCCGAGACCGACAGGCCAGCAACCCCAATTCTTCCTCAATGAGTCCGTTTAAGGGGCTAGTTAAAAGGTAACGGGGGGGATTCCCCATCCGCCCCATCCGCCCCGCACATCGGGTGCCGCTTCGGTCTTCGGGTCAGACTCGATGCATGCGGCGGACGTTGTCCCGCACGACCTCGTGGAGGTCGCCGTTGTGGGCCGAGGCCACCTTGTGCTGCCACTGGTAGCCGGCGCCGCCGATGATGATCCGCTTGACGTCCTCCAGCTCGGCACTGCAGCCAAGCTTCTGCGCCACGGGAGCCAACCGCTCGAGTTCCTGGAGCAGGTGTTCAGTTACGAGCATCTCGTCACCCGCTGCGTTGAGGATGATGATCGCATCCATGCCGTACCGGGCGGCGCGCCACTTGTTCTCGACGCGGAACCACGGTGGCATCACCGGGATGGTTCCACCGTTGTCCAGAACGGTGGACATCTCATCGACGAGGCATTGAGTCAGTGCGGCAATCGCGCCGATGTCCTGCAACGAGGACAAGCCGTCGGAGATGCGCATTTCAACGGTGCCGAAGCGGGGGACGGGGCGCACATCCCAACGGATCTCGGACAGGTCGTCAATCACACCGGTGTGCATCATGTCAGCCACGTAGGCCTCGTACTGTTCCCAGGTGGGGAAATGGTATGCGATCCCTGCGGTGGGAAGCTGCTGGAACATCAAGGCCCGGTGCGAGGCGTAGCCAGTGTCCTCCCCGCCCCAGAAGGGGCTAGAAGCGCTCAAAGCCTGGAAGTGCGCCTGGTAGTTGGTCAGGCCATCAACGATCGGCAGGGCCTTGTCGCGCGAATCGATCCCGACATGGACATGCACCCCGTAGATGACCATCTGCTGGCCCCACCACTGGGTGCGGTCGATCATCTTGGCGTAGCGGTCCTTGTCCGAGACCGGCTGCAGCTTGGGCGGAGCAAAGGGATGTGACCCGGCGGAGTATAGGTCGATGCCCATCGGGTCGGTGACTTCACGCACGGCCACGAGGTTCTCATGGAGTTGTTCCTTGGCCGCTGCAACGGTTTCGCATACACCGGTGACGATTTCCACGGTGTTCAGCAGCAGCTCCTGCTTCACGTGGGGGTGTTCCTCACCGACAGCCAGTGAGCCGTGCCGGAGGTTCAATTCGGCAAGCACTTCCTCGGCAACCGACCGCAAGTCGCAGGTCTGGCGATCCACCAGTGCTACTTCCCACTCCACCCCGAGGGTGGACTGGCGTGATGATGCGAAATCTATGTGCACCGAACCTCCATGATTCATGCGGACTAGCCACCCAACGTATTTCCTCCCGACAGTCTATCGAGCGAATGCACATCGATGGCACCAGTGCCTCAGGACCCGGTGAGACGCCGGGAACCAAGCCGGTGCCACTGCGCCCGCGAGCAGGCGTGGCTAGTTTAGGGGTTCGACCTCGATGACCAGGCGTTGCTCCCCCACGCGGGTGAGGATCAACGTAGCCTTGTTCTTCGCCTCGCGGCCGGTGCCGGCCAGCAGGATCTTGCGCAATTCCTCTGGGGTGACGTCCATGCCGCGTTTCTTGATGTCAAGGACACCAATCTTCTGCGCCTTGACCCACGAACGCAGGTTCTTCACGTGGTAGGGGTGGACAGCCACGACCTTATATCCCTTGGCGAGTGGTGTCGCAACGGCCTCCGCGGAGCTGAAGTAAGCGATGTGCGGATCGATGAGGTGGCCACCGGTTGTCTTGAGCAGCTCGTCGATCAGGCCGGCACGGATCACTGCGCCGTCAGGTTCGTAGATGTATGAATCGATCTCGCCGACCGGGACCTCGCCGCGCAACGCGGCATCGGGATCGAAGTCCACTTCGCTGGTGAGTTCCACCGCGCCGTGGGCGCCGATGACCAACGCCGCGCGCCTGACGCCCTTGCGGGCCAGTGGGCCGAACCAGAGAGCGGCCTCGGTGACGTCCCCGTTGATCGATACCCACTGGACCTCGCAGTTCGCCGGGACCGCGGTGTGAGGCAGCCCCGGACCCATTTTCACACCCACGGCCAGCCCCTGATCCGCCAGCGACTCGACGAAGGACAGCGGTGGGCTGAAAGCCTCGGGATCGAAGATGCGCGAGGTGCCGGAGGTGTCGGTGGTGCGTCGGGCCGGATCGAGCCAAACCCCGTCGAACCCGGTGAGGTCGAAGGTCGTGGCATCGGCGTTGACCACGCGCGCCGTGGGCCATGGCATGAGGTTCAAGGTGGCTGCTGCTGCGGTGGTTTCATCCAATTCCACGGCGGTGACGTCGATCTCGGCGCTGGCCAGGGCGAGCGAGTCCGCGCCGATGCCGCAACCCAGGTCGGCGACCATCTTGATCGAGGCACGGGTGAAGCGCCGGGCATGGAGGCCCGCAAGTTTCAGGCGGGTGGCCTGTTCCAGACCGTCGGGGGTGAAGACCATTCGATCCGCGAAGGGTCCGAACTTGGTCCGCGCCTTGGATCGCAACTGCGCCTGCTGGACCACGGCGGTGACCAGCTCCACGGGGTGGCCAGCCTTGCGCAACGACAGGTTGAGGTTCAGCGCTGCTTCCTTGGTGCCGGCGGCGGAAGGGTCCACGGAGTTCAGCAGTTCCCATCCTTCGGGGGCCAACAGGATTGCCAGCTGGGATGCTGCGGCTTCGGAGCTTTGGTTTGCCATGCTTTCCAGCCTAGCGTTTTGTCTGCCGGACTTGTGATGCAACGAAACACGAGCCAACGTCAAATGTAGTCAAAGGTAAGAGACAACGATTTCTCGAGGGTTCAGACTAAAATGGAAAAAGCTCCGGCGCATCTGTTGGAAATACGTGTTCATTGCTTACCAAAGGTGACACTCGGTCACTTCGATTTGGCCACTTTGGTCTCTGGATATGGCCTTGAACAAAACGCCAAACAGGGGCAGGACGCAAGGAAATCCTTGGCAGCAGTCTCGTTCCATTTTCTGGCGAACCAAAGAGACACAAAATTGCTGATTTGCCTAGTATATTCACAAGAATATTTCCGGGCTAGTAGACCCCGCCGCGTTTGGTATGGTTTGTATGTTTGTGACTGGTTCTTTTCCAGGCGCACACAAAGTCCACATACTTCCAGGGGGAATTATTTATGGAGTCCGGAAAGACCGCGTCTTCTGACAGTAAAAGCATCAATCCATCGGTTTACTCGAGACCCGTGAGATACAGCCTGTTCGGACGCCTTTACATATTTGGAGACGCCCTTTCTTGGGTCATCGCCTTCCTCCTCGCGGCTTGGTTTCGCTTTGAACTGCAGATATCAGAACTGAACATTACTTCCCTGATTCTTGTTGGACTCGCGGTCGGAGCCGCGCATCTTGTAATTGGTGTCGCAGGGGGACTCTATAGACGCCTCAACTATGCAACATTCGATGAGATCAGGGCGCTCGCGCTCTACACGGCGTTCGTTGGAGCTGCCGCCACGGTCCTGCTTTTCGTCTTCGGCCTGAACTGGGATGTTCCTCGCAGTACTGCGCTGATCGCGACCCCTATTGCATTCCTTGGAATGTGTGGTTTCAGGTATGTTTCCCGCTCTATCAAGCATTTCAGGAATCGTCCTGGCGCAGATGCCAAGGTAACGATTCTCTATGGGGCCGGCTACCTTGCCGAGACAGTCATCCGTCGCATGCAATCCGATGGCGACTCAAACTTTCGCCCTGTCGCATTGATCGATGACGATCCTTCGAAAATGCGCAGGCACATCCGTGGCGTTCGCGTCATGGGAAATATCGACGCACTAAAGAAGGTGGCGGTTTCCACCGGCGCCACCGATCTGATCATTACTATCGGACGTGCTGATGCTTCCCTCATCCGCAGGATCTCAGAAGCCGCCAAGGACGCCGGACTCAATGCCATGGTGCTGCCATCGTTCGATGGAATCCTCGCTGGTAAGACCAATCTGTCAGATCTTAGGGATATCTCTATTGAAGACCTCATTGGGCGCAACCCCGTGGATACAGAAGTGGCATCGATCGCAGGCTATTTGGCCGGCAAAAAAGTCCTCGTGACAGGCGCTGGCGGATCGATCGGTTCTGAGCTATGCCACCAAATTTTGAAATACGCACCAGCAGAACTGATCATGCTTGACCGTGATGAAACCGGCTTACAAGAAGCACAATTGGGTACCGTGGGCCATGGCTTGCTCCATACACGCGATGTCGTGCTCGCCGATATTAGGGACATCGAAGCACTCACCGCAATTTTTGAAGACCGTCGTCCAGACGTAGTTTTCCACGCCGCGGCCCTCAAACACCTTCCCATGCTGGAGCAGTACCCCGATGAGGCATGGAAGACAAACGTCATCGGCACCCTCAACGTTCTCCAGGCTGCAAATCTGATCAATGTGGAGACCTTCGTAAACATCTCAACCGACAAGGCCGCGAACCCGACCAGCGTCCTTGGTCACTCAAAGCGCGTCGCCGAGAAACTGACCGCCTGGATGGCCAGCACAACGGATAAACCATATATTTCCGTTCGTTTCGGCAACGTAATCGGAAGCCGGGGGTCAATGCTCCCTACCTTCCGCCGCCTCATTGAAGCAGGCGGTCCTGTGACAGTTACCCATCCCGATATCACCCGCTATTTCATGACCATTCCTGAAGCCTGCCAGCTTGTCGTGCAAGCAGGTGGCATTGGGCGCGCCGGCGAAGTCCTGATCTTGGACATGGGTGAACCGATCAAGATCATGGACGTGGCTCAACAGATGATTGAGATGTCGGGGAAGGATATCGAGATTGTCTTCACCGGGTTGCGTGAGGGTGAGAAGATGCACGAGGTGTTGATAGGACAGAATGAAGTCGACACTCGGCCTTTCCACCCGAAGATTTCCCACGCCAGGGTAAAACCCATGTCACCTGAACAGCTGGACAAAGGCGGATGGGAACTTCGAATGGCAAATCAGTCGGACACTGCTGAAATGCGGGTAGCCGAATCTAAAACAGACAGCTTGAACTTGACGGGAAATCGACTGTGAACGACCGCATTTTTATGTCCTTGGCAGATGTTGGTGAGATCGAAGAAGAATTCGTCCTACGCGCCATGCGATCGGGCTGGATAGCGCCGCTTGGTCCTGACGTAGATGCTTTTGAAAAGGAACTCGCCGATAGAGTAGGCGTTGAGTATTCCGTAGCCTTGAGTTCTGGAACGGCTGCACTTCACTTGGCGCTCTTAGGACTCGGGATTGGCAAAAACGACATAGTTTTAAGCTCTACCCTGACTTTCGCGGCTACGGCCAATGCAATCGTCTACACGGGCGCAGAGCCGTATTTCATTGACGCTGATCCCGAAACAGGAAACATGGATCCGCAACTGCTTAGAGCGGCCCTTGAAAACCTCGCAGCCGTGGGGCGTCAGGCAGCCGCCATAGTTCCGGTGGATTTGCTCGGCAAAACGGTTGACTATTCGTCGATTCTGGAGATCGCCGCAGCGTATGGTGTACCCGTCGTCTGCGATGCTGCAGAGTCGTTGGGGGCAACGCACAATGGGCAAGCGGCAGGTTCATTCGGTCGAGCTTCCATCGTTTCTTTCAACGGCAATAAGATCATGACGACTTCCGGCGGCGGGATGCTGCTGACCAATGATGGCGAACTTGCATCTCAGGCACGTTATTTGGCAACCCAGGCACGTCAGCCTGTGGCTCATTATGAACATGTTGATATTGGCTACAACTATCGGATGAGCAATATTCTTGCAGCGCTTGGGCGCGCGCAGTTGAGTCGTTTAGACGCGATGATCCAAAGCCGTCGTGAGCTAAAAGAGCGCTACCGGTCTTATTTTGGCAACATTGACGGCGTGGAGATCTTTGGTGGGAAGTTCGATCGAGAAGATAACCATTGGTTGACTTCCATCTTGGTCGACTCATCTATAACTGGCTGGACTCAAGCACAATTTATGGATGCCCTAGCCCACGAAAACATTGAGTCCCGTCCATTGTGGAAACCAATGCACCTCCAGCCGGTATTCGCGGAAGCTCCCCGGCTCGTCAATGGCACTTCTGAGAAGCTTTTCGAGACCGGGCTTACTCTTCCAAGTGGATCGTCTCTGCTCGAAGAACAGATAGCGCGAGTGTTCATGGTCATCAACAAGTTTATTACTGACAAAAAAAGATAGATCTTTCCAGTGAGCTGCGACATTTCACATGAATAGTATCAACGATCAAATCTCAGTGACGCGAGAAAATGCATAGGGAGATCGCAAAGCCCAATGCGAATCTTGAGTCTTCATGCCATTCCTAGATTGTGCACGGTCTAGGTGATGGGACTGTGCCGCATCGGCTCGAGAATGGGGAAGGGACAGACCGAACGTTAAATACACCTGGAAACAAGAAAACCGCGGGGGTTCCGCGACTGACCACGGAGCAGACCGAAGTTTGAACGAAAAAATCATTCTGTCTGCAGCCGTTGTAGGCGAACTCGAAGACCATGCCGGCAACCGGGGAAGCACTACGAGTGTCACCACTCAGGTTACAACTACCCTATCGACTACTTTCTTTCCACTACGGTTGGAGGGAGCGGAACTCGTGCGCCTCGGTGGCAGGATGGGGACACATCGCAAGCTACATGGCCAGCCTAAGGATCTTTTCTCTCGTATCGATGAGGTCGAGTTCTTCCCTGCCGCGGATTATGAGGCAAAGTACTTCGGTTTGCGCGTGATTTCCAGCGACGAATCAGTAACTAAGCGGATCATCGAGGACCGATTATCAGCACTGGTGAGTAAAAACAACGTGGGCTGCGCAGTTGCCAAGTCGACACATTGCCAACCAAGACCCGCAAACTACCAGAGGGCGAACAACGATGTCGCAGGGAGACGGTTCGAGCAGTGCCTAGCTCTCCCGTGCAGCTCGTCGTTAGAAAACTGAAGTGCCAGCTCGTCGCCGATAGGATTTCGGAGTTTAGGGAGACACCAGCATGAGCATAAGAATACAAATTTACGATGTGGTCAAACGCGGCATCGATATATTTGGAGCGGGAACCGGACTTGTGGTGCTCTCACCCGTGATTGGTGCAGTTGCACTCGTCGTGCGTGCGAAGCTCGGTTCGCCGGTCCTGTTCAAGCAGGATCGGCCGGGACGCAACGGCAAAATCTTCACCCTCTATAAGTTTCGGAGCATGCTGGACGTCGACGAGACGAAGAATCTGGTGAACGACGAGGACCGACTCACAAGTTTCGGTCGGGTGCTTCGCTCGACAAGTGTCGATGAGTTACCTTCCCTGCTCAATGTGCTGCGTGGCGACATGAGCTTGGTCGGTCCGAGGCCTCTTTTGGTGTCCTATCTACAGCGCTACACGCCTGAGCAGTCTCGTCGCCACGAGGTTCGTCCAGGTGTCACCGGGCTCGCACAAGTGAGGGGGCGCAACGCTATCAGCTGGGACGAAAAGTTTCGATTCGATGTCGAGTACGTTGATTCGTGTAGTTTTTTTCTCGACGTGCAAATCATAGTGAAAACCTGCTTCGCAGTACTTAGACGACAAGGAATCACGCAGGCAGACCACGTGACTACGGCAAAGTTTGGTGAAGAAAATGACGCGTGACGCAGTGGTGATCGGGGCAGGAGGTTTCGGCCGCGAGACACTTGACGTGATCGAAGCATGGAACAGCAGTGCAGGCGGTGACTCATACAACGTGCTCGGGGTTATCGATGATGCCCCATCAACAACGAATATTGAACGTTTACGCAGAAGAGGGTATTGCTTTCTTGGCGGATTCGAAGTGCTCTTCGAATTACGTCTTCCGTTCGTGTACTTCGTCGGGATCGGTACCCCCTCTCTGCGAGCCCGCATTGTCGCTCGTTGCGACGAACAAGCTTGGCCAGCTGGCACCGTCGTACATCCCTCCGCTTCAATCGGGTCCGAAACTGAGTTCGGAGAGGGAACCATTATTTGCGGCGGCGTGCAAATATCAACGAATGTGCGGCTTGGACGCCATGTTCATTTGAACCCCGCTTCTGTGGTCGGTCACGACACATGTATAGGCGACTACAGCTCAGTGAACCCAGCAGCAGTCGTCTCAGGAGATGTCGCAGTGGAAGAACGCGTGCTGATCGGTGCCGGAGCTGTTGTACTTCAGCAATTGACCGTTGGTGCCGGCTCCACGGTCGGAGCCAACGCTTGCGTGACCAAAAACACTCCAAGGGGTTCGATTGTTGTTGGAGTTCCTGCAAAGCCCCGTCTGCGGGGCCTGTCCTCATGAAAATCCTGATCGTTAGCCAGTATTTCAAGCCTGAGAATGTGTCAATCCCGTCTGACATAGCCGAAGCACTTTCCGCGCAAGGGCATAGCGTCCGCGTTCTAACCGGCTATCCGAACTACCCTACGGGACATATCTTTCCCGGTTTCAGCCAAAAATGGCGACAGCGTTCAGTTGAGAATGGCATTGAAGTATGTCGTGTCCCGCTCATCATCAACCACTCCCAACATTCGCTCAAACGGATGCTGAACTACGTGTCGTTCGCATTTACTTCAGCTTCGGCTCGTAGTTTCGCTCGCGATGCTGATGTTATCTATGTGTACGCCACTCAAATGACTCCTGCGCTTGGCCCTTGGTTGTGGCGGATGACGGGTGGGGCACCTTATCTGCTTCACGTAGTGGATCTTTGGCCGGACTCCGTGGTGGGGTCAACCATTGTGGGTGGTCACCGTCAGGCTCAAGCCGTAGAAAGAATGCTAAATTTATGGATTGGCCGCGTATACAAACGTGCATCCATGGTTGTCGGTATCTCACCGACAATGGTCAAAACGCTCGTATCCAGGGGCCTCGATCCTCAACGCGTTGAGCTTGTATACAACTGGGCCGATAGTTTCCCAAATTCTCGAACTGTGCCGGAACCCAACCGCCCGATCTACGATGGCATCGATGTCGTCTACGCAGGAAATGTTGGGGAAATGCAGGACCTCGAAGTTGCAATTAGGGCTGTAGCGAAGGCCGCGGATTCTGGTGTGAGACTTAGCATCATTGGTGACGGGATCGCCAAGATTGGTCTGCTGCAGCTCGCGTATGAGTTGGGTGTCTCTAATGTACGATTCCGTGACCCTGTTCCCCGATCGCAGATGCCTGAAATCTATGCAGAGGCGGATTTTGCTCTTGTTAGTTTGAAAGACTTGGAGGTCTTTCGGGGTACCATTCCTTCGAAATTTCCGTCTGTTCTAGCTCATGGAATTCCCGCGATCACTACGGTTCAAGGTGATGTGCGTGCGATGAATGAACAGCATGGGTTGGGGATCGCTGCCGATGCGGAATCTGTGGACGACCTAGAACGCGCATTCAGAGAAGCCGCGGCTCTTGGATATGAAGAGCGAAAACTCATGGGTGACAGAGTTCGAAACTTCGCAGAAAGACTATTTACAAAAAATACTGCGATATCAAAGATAGAGTCGTTCCTTATAAGAATTGTTGAAGAAAGGCATATTGAGAAATGAATGAGACGTATGATGGAGCCAAGGTGCTCATTACTGGTGGGACCGGGTCGTTTGGACACACTGTTGCCCGGCAGTTGCTCGCCCGGGACATCGCAGAGGTACGCATCCTGAGCCGAGACGAGGCAAAGCAGGATTTCATGCGACGCGAACTCTCTGACTCTCGGCTGCGTTTCTATGTAGGCGATGTTCGTGATTTTGAGAGTGTGAACCGTGCGAGTCGAGATGTTGATTTCGTGTTTCACGCAGCAGCCTTGAAGCAGGTTCCATCATGTGAGTTTTTCCCGATGGAAGCAGTCCGAACGAATGTGCTAGGAAGCGAGAACGTGGTTCGGGCGGCGGAGCAAAACGAGGTTAAATCTGTTGTTTGCCTCAGCACTGACAAAGCCGTCTACCCGGTTAACGCGATGGGTATGTCCAAAGCGATGATGGAGAAAGTCGCGCAGTCACACGGATTGAATAACCCTAACGCGGTAACTACGGTTTCGTGTGTCCGGTATGGGAACGTTATGTACTCGAGGGGTTCAGTGATACCGCTCTTCATCAGTCAGCTAAAGGCTGGTAAGAATCTCACGGTCACAAACCCTGAGATGACACGTTTCATGATGTCTCTTGCGCACTCGGTTGAATTGGTGGAATTTGCGTTCCAGAATGCACGCCAGGGCGAACTCTTCGTGCGTAAGGCTCGAGCCTGCACCATCCGGGTTCTTGCGCAGGCATTGATCAATCTTTTTCAGACCAAGGCAGAGGTTGAGGTCATTGGGACCCGGCATGCAGAGAAGCTGTCGGAAGCACTGGCAACGCGCGAGGAGCTGTCACGTGCGCAAGACATGGGTGATTACTTCCGCGTAATTCCTGACAATCGTGATCTTAACTACAGCCTATATTTTGAAGAGGGCAATGTTACGCAGGGTAGCTACACGGACTACGATTCGCACACGGTCGAACGAATGAGTGTCCAGGATGTGGAAGAACTGCTATTGACATTGCCTGAGGTGTGTGCGGAGCTCAGCCACGCAGGTATTGGCTACCCCCGTTCGTCGCCGACTAAGATTGGACGCAACTAACTATGCGGTCAATTCTTGTCATCGGCGCCGGCGGCATGGCCGGCCACGTCATATCGACGTATCTCAAAGAGTCGGGTTCCTTCGACGTTTCGACACTCTCCGGGCACCACCGAGTGAGCGCCGAAACAACTTTGCTCGATGTGACGGACAATACAAAGTTCACTGAGTACTTGGATAAAGGTTCGTTTGACGTGATCATCAACTGCATCGGTTCCTTAGTTCAGGCGTCAGAAGATCGAAAAGATCGTGCAGTGTATCTGAACGCTTACCTTCCACATATGCTTGAGCAGCGCTATGCAGAAACTTTTACGAAAATCATCCATCTCAGCACAGATTGCGTTTTCTCAGGAGAAAACCCACCTTACCGGGAGGAATCGGTTCCTGACGGAGCTCTGTTCTACGATCGCTCTAAGTACCTGGGAGAGCTCGTAAACAACAAAGATCTCACTTTCAGGATGTCAATAATTGGTCCTGATTCGCAATCAAACGGTCTCGGTCTGTTCAACTGGTTCTTCGCCCAACACGACCGCATTTCAGGATACATCGGAGCAATGTGGAACGGTGTCACCACCATCACGTTAGCTCATGCCATCCACGAAGCCATAGAACAGGATCTAACCGGCCTGTATCATCTGGTTCCCAAAGGAAATATCTCAAAGTATGAACTGCTCAAGCTCTTCCAACGAGTCTTCCGTCGGGACGATATTACGGTCACCCCGAAGGATGTCGCGTCGGCTGATAAAACTCTACTCAGCACCAGAGGTGACTTCGATTTCACCATTCCTTCCTATCCAGAACAGATCGAAGAAATGCGTTCATGGGTCGAAGACCATTCCGCCATATACCCGCATTATTCAATGCCTTAGCAAGGATAGCCTTATGACAAAACGACTCAAGGTGATGACCGTCGTCGGAACTCGCCCGGAAATAATTAGACTCGCACCGACGATCACATTACTCGACCGACATGTCGATCATGTGCTAGTTCACACTGGCCAGAACTACGATTATGAGCTGAACGAGGTGTTCTTTGAAGACCTTGGGCTTAGACAACCCGACCACTTTCTGAATGCAGACACCTCTTCGCTTGGAACAGCTCTAGGAAGCATCCTCATCAAGACCGAGGAAATACTGACAGCTGAGCGTCCCGATGCTTTCGTTGTGCTGGGGGATACCAATAGCTCTATCTCAGCGCTGATGGCCAAGCGAATGAAAGTTCCCGTATTCCACATGGAAGCCGGCAACCGTTCATTCGATGAGAACGTACCCGAGGAGATCAATCGCAGGCTGGTTGATCACATTTCCGACTACAACCTTGTCTATACCGAGCATGCACGTCGCAACCTACTGGCCGAGGGGATTCACCCCTCGCAAGTTCTGCTAACCGGGTCGCCAATGAGAGAAGTGTTGGATCAGAACGCGGATCGGATTGCCGCGAGTGATGTGCTGGAACGACAAGGATTGGTGTCCAATGGGTATTTTTTGGTGAGTTTGCACCGCCAGGAAAACGTTGACAACCCGGAGCGTCTAGCTGAGGCGATCGAATCCCTACAAGCGATTCGGGCGGTTTACGGATTGCCGGTGCTGGTCTCCACCCACCCACGTACGCGTAACCGGCTAGAGGGACTTGGAGAAGATGAGAAGGACGGAATCGTATTCCATCCCCCGTTCGGGTTTCACGACTACATCAAGCTACAGCAGGAAGCTAAACTCGTGCTCTCTGACAGTGGGACCATCAGCGAAGAGTCGAGCATTCTAGGTTTTCCCGCAGTGACCATGCGAGACTTCATCGAGCGTCCCGAAGCCCAGGATGTCGGGGCGATCATTACCACCGGCCTACATTCCGACGCGGTCATGGACTCGGTGCGCATAGCGCTCGACTTTGATGCCCGGCGAAAATACTCACCAATCCCCGCAGAGTACGAAGTCATCAATACCTCTGAGCGGGTACTCGCTTTTGTTCGCTCGGCGGTGCACTCGCACTCGCAGCGCACGGGTCTTCGACGTGAAGAGTTCCACTAGACGTATGGCGGAGAGAGTGGAAGAAGAAGACCAAAAAAAGGCTGTAACTAAGGGTGGAATCCTCGCAACTGTCTCTGGCATCGTACGTTCTGGCCGAGTGTACTTCGGCATCACAACGAATGTGCTTTCCAGTGTGGGAAATTTCGCAATTAGCATCAGTCTTGCTCGCGTTCTGGGCATTTCCGAACTCGGCGAGTTTGCTGTCGCATTCGCGTTCTACGTCTTTTGCGCAGGTTTGATCCGAGCGGCCGTGTGCGAGCCTTTGTTAGCCATGAGTCCTAGTCGGCTAGCGTTATCGTCCGGATCGAATCGCGTTTCGCTTATCGGTTTTGCCTTCGCATTGTTGCTTGTTCCCTTCGGTCTAGTCTTCTCGATGCCGTACATTGCGATGCTAGGGCTTGCGCTTCCCGGGCTCGTCCTTTTTGACTATTCGAAATCGATGAACTTGGCCATGTTCGATCGTAAAATCTCTCTCATTCAGGAAAGTGTCTGGACTTTCGTCTCGATGATCGCGGGCACACTGCTTCTTCTGGATCGGATCACGGGATTCCAAGGATTCGTGATTTGGGCTGCGTCGGGTGCGGTTATTGGTTTTACGACCGTGCTTTGGCAGTCTTTCGGAATCCGTCCGACGTGGAACCTCGCTAAGAATGATACCCACAATGCACTCGCTTTCGGAGGGGACTACATTATTGGTTCTGGGGCTTCCCAGGTGAACTTCAACCTTATCGGCGTAGTTGCCGGTCTTGCCTCCGTCGGGTCGCTTCGCGCGGGTGGGACACTTCTTGGGCCAGTGTCGATCGTTATTGGAAGTGCACAAACCCTCGCCATTCCTTATTTAAGTCGCGGTATTGCCCATGGTGGTCGTGTGACGGCGTTGAGAGCGCTCGCGAGCACTTCGCTTATCGCCGTGTTGTCGATTCCGATCCTGGCGATTATGGCTTTCTTCCCTCCATTTCTGGGGGAGATGCTGCTCGGCGAAAACTGGGCGTATGCTGAGCCGGTCCTGCCGTTCCTAGCTCTAGAGATGGCCGCTATTGCAATGACAACAGTGCCTTTTGCCGGGTTCCGAGCTCTTCAAGCAGGGCGAGCAAGCGTGCTGATAAGGTTTAGCCTTGCTGTAATAAGAGTGACGACTGTAGTTCTCGCGGCAACGGTAAGCGGGGTGCTCGCCGCTGCGATTGCGATGGCTTTCACCAGCTGCCTGGGAGCGATTGTTTGGTGGAGCGGGTACCTATTTCAACTTCGAAGGAAAACGAGGACAGCAATTTGAATAGCCAATCGCCGAAAGTGGGCATCGTTGGGCTCGGTGAAGCCGGTAACCTCGGCGACGACCTGATTCTTATCGCCACTGTAGACGCTATCTACGAAGCCGATCCGGGGTCCGCAATCTCATTCCTTTCTTTTGGGCAAGAACTTGACTGGAGTAAGCTCGCCAAGGAACGTGGCTACCCTTCTACTCCGCTGCGCGTCCTAGCGAAGGCAGAGATCCCACTGTTGAGGCAGAACTCAACGTTGTATCGGGATCGGGACATAATTATATTCGGTGGTGGTGGTCTGATACAGACCAGCCATGATAAGAATCGTCCCTACAACTGGCTCAGCTACCTCCCAAAAACCGGTCAGGATGCCCCATATATTGTCGCAACAGGGCTGGGTATGGGTCCGATTTCAGAGGTCTGGAAAAGACGACTGAGGCGAATGGGTACACCGTTCGATTCTGCGTGGCTCAGAGACTCAGACTCTGTGGTTCTTTCACGGGAAGGACTTGAATGGCCTGGCGAAGAATGCCGTGATTTCATTGATAATCATTTTATTTCTTCCCTGTCTCTCCCTGGAGTTAATCGTCGCGCTGAAACCGGTCGGCTCGGTGTAGCGCTTCGAGCGTGGCCTAACTTTAGTGTTGACGATGCCGTTGAGCATATCGAATCGGTGATCCATCGCCATGAGTGCGAAGAAGTGGTGCTCTTCGTACTCGAATCAAATAAAGGACGGGGAACTGACGTTGACTTTAATGAAAAGATCGCTCAGCAGCTCAGCCTAATGGCACGCGTGCACGCATACGAGGCACACGAACTGATTGAGTTCCTAGATGACATGTCGAATGTAGATCTCGCTATATCGATGAAACTCCATTCCAGTGCAATTTGGGCGACGATGGGGGTACCGATGTATCCGGTCTTTTACGCGCCTAAGGTGGCAGCTCTTTTCGGGAGAAAGTACGAAGGTTTCGAAGTATTGGATGAAATCGTGCAGATTCGCACTGAAGTTGAGGACGTACCCAGAGCGCACCAGACGGTCATCGATGATCTGGGTAATCTGAAAAAGAAGCGTGATGCGGGAGGCAGTCGATTCTCTATGAAAGCAAAGTTTTATTACCAGTCAGCGAACCTAATTAGAGCAGTGGTGAGTAGAATTAGGTTGGGAATGTCTATCAAAAAGCGAGTAGCTGGATGAGTGTCCGAATCGCCTTGGTCGTTTCCGAATACCGGACGGAAGCGGCCCCGGGTGGCGGTGTTTCTACGGTGGCCGACTTCGTGTATTCCTCGATCTCATCCATGCCGGAGTGGGAAATTGAGATCTTCTCCCCAAGAATGTGGGGTGGAGCCCCGGAGAGCCAGCGCATCCTCGACCCACATAGTTGGCTTCGCGGGCCACAAATCCGTCATGGTGAAGTAGGCGGTGTGCCGGTGACCTACGTAGGTGCTGCTTTCGCCGAATTTGAACCGTTTAGATTCCGTTCCCGGCGCGTGCTCCGTCACTTGCTGTCTACATTTGATCTGCTAATAGTCGTTGCAGGAACACCGGCTGTATTTGAACAGGTCAGGGGCATTGATGTGCCAATCCTTGCGCAGGTAGCCACCACGATCGAGGTGGAGCGGGCACGGCTGGTCACACAGGGTGGTGTGCTCCGGCGTCTCTACTTCCGGCTGAACCGTAGACTGGCCTCGCGGCTAGATCGAAGCGGTGTCCGGATTCCCCAGCTCATTCTGGCCGAAAATCCGTGGATGGAGAGCTGGTGCAAAGCAAACGGTGCCAAAGACGTGCGTATCGAGCTGCCCGGCGTGGACACGGAGTTCTTCTCACCGCATGAAGATATGTCCCCACCGGAGGGTTCCGGTTACATCGTCTCGGTCGGCCAACTAGGAGACCCTCGGAAGGATTTTGGGCTGCTTCTTCGCGCTTATCATCATGCTGTCAGTCACCACGGGATCGAACAGCGGCTGGTGATCGCGGGTCGTGGCGGTCTTCCCTCGGACGTGTATCAAACACTGGATCGTCTCAATCTGGGCACGCGAGTGGAGGTGCGCGGTGACCTCAGTTCGACTGAGCTACGCGATACTTATCGTGGTGCCGATCTCTTTGCTATGTCATCCAGTGAGGAAGGGTTGGGCCTCGTGCTCGTTGAGGCGATTGCATGTGGAATTCCTATCGTGAGCACCGCCACTGAGGGAGCCAAGAGCGTCGTAGCTACTACAGGTGTCGGTGAGCTCGTCAGTTTTGGGGATGTTTTGGAGACCCGGCTGGGACAGGCCATTGCAGAGTTGGCCAATGCTTCGGAAGAACGAAAGGTGCAGGGAGAACGGTCTCGATTGGCAGCAGTTAAGCACTTCAGCTTGGAAAGCACGGGGGAGAAGTTTCGTAATGCTGCGGCCTCACTCATCTGAGGACCTATCTTATTGCAGCCGTGGAAAAAAACCGTGTAATGTTCGTTTCGCGACACAAATGACTGGCCATTCTCGCCCACAGAATAACTCGACTGAACCAATCACGGGTAGATAACTTGAAGAAAGCGCACGCGGGACAAAAGAAACGAACTATGTGGGGTTTGGCGAATCCCGTCGCTCTAGAAACAGAAACCCGAGGGATGGGTGGGCAAGGTACTCAAGCCCAACGAAGTTTGCAGCTTTATATCGGCGCTTCCCGACGGCCTTCACTCTGCTTGCCCCGTATATTCTGCTGATTCTGCCTCCAGCTGAACCCTAACGTCTGGTTTCTCATCGGTGTAGCTTCTCTCGCACTCACGGGCACGTTCGTTCCAGACCTTTTCGGTACGAAGCGGAGAAGAATCATGGTGCCGGTGAGTATTCGATGCTTTGGGGACCACCCGTTATTGCCGTAGGGGGCCACTGATATTGCCGTTGGGGACCAGCTGAATATTGGCTTCTGTGGGCTCCACCTGTGGTGCGGGTCAGCACCATCGACCGATAAGGCGAATGGCGTGGTTGAGCACCACTGCTGGTGTGTTTAAGCATCACCTGAAAGTTTCCTTCCACCGTGTGATGGTCACGTGGTGGAAGGAGTACCGGTAATGGTAGGGAAGATCAAAGTGAAGCTGGTGGTGCAGATGCGTAATCAGAACCTGTCGCGTCGAGCGATTGAGTCCGCCTAATCTATGACGGAGGTGCCAGTGGTTCCCCACCACGCCACCACTGGTTGGCAAATATGCCTAGGTGGTACGTCCATTCTGCTAAATAGCGTCTGAAGGTACTCATGTTCCGGCTTGTTGGTACTTCCGTTCTGCTCACACGGTACCGCTCGAGCACTTTTCATGATCATCTGATTTGATCGCCACACAACACGGTGCGGCGAGC